>JANOPL010000019.1:0-45702 GCA_031421835.1 Hyphomicrobiales bacterium
TTCCTTTTTCGCCAGACGGCGCATCAATACACTGGTTCTACGATCAATGAAACGCTGTGTCAGCTTTTCATGCAAAACGTCAGAAAGACGGTCTTCAATCTCGCGGGCACGGGATTGCCAATACATCGGCGCTTCCAGCCAATCCGGACGGTTGGCGATGAAGGTCCATGTGCGAACGTGGGAAATGCGTTGGGACAGCGTGTCGATGTTGCCTTCCAGGTTCTCGCAATAAGCCAATTGCTTGGCAAACCAATCCTCGTCAATCACGCCGCTGCGGGAATGCAGGAAGTTCAAGATGCGGGAAATGAGATGAGCGTGTTCGGCCGGCGAAATATTGCGGTAGTCGGGCACTTGGCAAACGTCCCAGGCGCGTTCGATCTCAAAGGGCGAGCGGATAAGGCTGTGGGTCGCTGCGTCCCGGCAAACCGCGTCCAGCGCTTCAATGTCCGGGTTGGGTTGGGCGCGGGTCAGGCCATCGCGGTTTGGCAAATGGCCCAGGGACTTGCGCAATTGATCAAGCGAGCGGAAGTCCAGGTCGCGGTTGCGCCACTGCATGACGCGAAGACTTTCGAAATTGTGGTTCTCAAGGCGGTCGATATTTTCCTGATCAAAGCCTTCGGCCTCGGCAGTAACGCCGAATGTGCCGTCATTCATATAGCGTCCAGCACGACCTGCGACTTGGCCCAATTCAGACGGCGTAAGATTTC
The DNA here is from genome assembly GCA_031421835.1 of Hyphomicrobiales bacterium. GTDB lineage: Bacteria > Pseudomonadota > Alphaproteobacteria > Rhizobiales > Aestuariivirgaceae > Aestuariivirga. Next base: position 708 of record JANOPL010000019.1, read on the forward strand.
TGTATTGAAAGCCGTCGAATTTGCGGGTTTGGGCGAAGGCCACATGGTCAACGTCCATGTTGAGGCCCATGCCAATGGCGTCGGTGGCCACCAGATAATCCACGTCACCTGATTGATAGAGGGCGACCTGTGCATTGCGGGTGCGCGGGCTGAGGGCACCCATGACGACCGCGGCACCGCCCCGCTGTTGGCGGATCATTTCGGCAACGGTATAAACCATTTCGGCTGTGAAGGCGACGATGGCGGAACGGCGGGGTAAGCGCGACAGTTTGCGTGGGCCCGCATAGGTGAGTTTTGAAAAGCGCGGGCGCGAAATGAAATTGGTTCCAGGCAACATCTTTTCCAGGATCGGGCGCATGGTGCCAGAGCCCAGCAACATGGTTTCTTCCAAGCCCCTTCGGTGTAAAATCCGGTCGGTAAAAATGTGGCCGCGTTCAAAGTCTCCGGCCAATTGCACCTCGTCGATGGCGAGAAACGGCACGCGGATGTCGGGCGGCATGGCTTCAACGGTGCAGACCCAATAGCGGGGTTGTGCTGGAATGATTTTTTCTTCGCCCGTGATCAAGGCGACGGCGTGGTCGCCAACTTTCAGGCGTACGCGATCATAAATCTCGCGGGCCAGAAGCCTGAGGGGCAAGCCGATCATTCCCCCGGCGTGGGCCAGCATGCGTTCAACCGCGAGATGGGTTTTTCCGGTGTTGGTGGGGCCCAGCACCGCCGTGACCGGCGAGGCAGGCATTTTCGTCTTGGCGAGCATTACGACTCAGAATTTAGAGCTTTGATCTCAAAGCACAATGGCGGTGCTACGTTTTAGCACGTCCTGTTCATAAATGGATTCAAGCGGGAACGAACCCTGCCCGAATCGCTACCCGGCTTATTTTCTGTGTTTGTTCCAAGGCAATTCTGCGGGACGGAAGTTGAGTGAGGATCATAGTATTCTCCGCAAATTGATCCGTCATGGCATTTGAAATTAAGAATTGGCTGGAAGTCTTACCGAGACGTTAACGGCAAGTGATTGTTTTGAATCGTGCTTTTAACAAAGCGTTCCCCATGAGAACGAACCCCGCCCGAATCGCGATAGACCGATTTTCTTGTTTTGTTCACGCTAGGGATGGTGGGTATGGTATTGGAAACCTACCAGAGCCTTTGCGGTAAGGGCGTTTGTTCTCTTTCACCCTCTCAACCTGATGCCTGATGTTAACCAGTCGTGCAGTTTCGGGATTCACGCTTGAAACGGTTTCAGTAGTGCGGACCTTCATCCGCCGCTTGACCCCCATTCTGGCTTACGCTAGGGAACCTCCAACTTTGCCGGATGTCACTGCGTCCGGTGTTATATTTATGGAGATCATCATGTCGCGTCGTTGCGAATTTTCGGGCAAGGGCTGGCTTTCGGGCCATAAAGTATCCCACGCCAACAACAAGACCAAGACCCGTTTCATGCCAAACCTGTGTGACGTGACGCTGATTTCGGAAGCTTTGGGCAATTCCTACAAGTTCCGTATCAGCGCCCATGCGCTGAAGTCGGTTGAGCACCGCGGTGGTCTCGATGCATTCTTGATCAAGGCCAAGGGTGAAGACCTTTCGTTGAAGGCTCGCAAGCTGAAGAAGACAATTTCAAAGAAAATGGAAGCCGCCAAGGCTGCCTAATTTTACTTTCTGTTTTTATGGAGCAGGCAGTCCAGTTTTGGGCTGCCTTTTCATTTTCGTGGTGATCTCACTTACTTTGTCATTGCCGAACTTGTTCCGGCAATCCATGGTGGCACGCGAGTAGATGCATTATTTAAACCCCGCTTGTTCAACGATGGATTGCCGGAACAAGTCCGGCAATGATGGTCGCAGGGTTGTCGTCGTGTTTCAAGGGCTGCACAATGTCTGACCCGCAACATGGAATTCGCAAGACGACGCGCGATGGAGCACCGCGGGTGCACTCTTCCTCGCGCTTGCGCGAAACGATGTTGGGGCAGTTCACTGACGTGGCCGAGCGCGTGATTTTGGCCGAATGCGAGGTAGGTGACTACACCTATATCGAACGTCAGGTCGAAGCGATTTACACAACCATCGGAAAATTCTGTGCGGTGGCGGCCAATGCGCGACTGAACGCTCTCAATCACCCGATGGAGCGGATTTCACAACACAAGATCACCTACCGCCCGAATGAATATTTTGTGTATGCAAAAGTGGACAAGGAATTTCGCGATAAACGCCAGCAAACGCGGGTGATGATTGGGCATGATGTGTGGATTGGCCATGGCGCCATTGTGATGCCGGGACTCTCCATCGGACATGGAGCCGTCATTGCAGCAGGTGCGGTTGTGACAAAGAATGTCGAGCCCTATGCCGTCGTTGCAGGCGTGCCAGCGAGACGCATCAAGTGGCGGTTTGAAAAAATCATCCGTGAACAGATTATTCAGCTGGCCTGGTGGGATTGGCCACAGGAAAAGCTGGCACTGGCAGTGCCCGACATGCAGGCGCTTTCAATAGAGGCGTTTCTTGAAAAGTGGAAAGTCTCAAGCAGCGTCTGAATAGCTGATGGCTGCCATCATGCCGCTGTTCATGTGATAGAGGTGGTGACAGTGGAAGGCCCAGTTGCCCGGATTGTCAGCATCGAATTGGATGGTCACCCGGTCCCCTGGCGGCACCAGCACAGTATCCCGAATCGCACCCTTGAAACGCTGGCCGTTGATATCGACAACGCGGAAATAGTGGCCATGCAGATGCATGGGGTGGGCCATTGTCGTCATATTGTGCATGATGACTTCGTAGCGCTCACCCTGGCGCACGGACAGCAGCGTTTCATGCATCATAGACTTACCGTTAAAGCCCCACTGATAACCCTGGTCGCCGCCCGTCAACATCACGATGTCGGTGCGTGAGACGGGGTTATCAGGCAATTCAGCGATGGAGCGCAAATAGGGTTCCATGCTGATGTCGAGCATGTCAGCCACGGCTCCGCGTTCAGCCGCTTTTGTGACTGTTGCAGCACCCGCCTTCAACACGATGCCGGAGCGCATGTCGCTGCCTTCAACCGTAAAGTAAATTGGATAAGCGCCGGACCCTTGCGGCAATTCCAGCCGCACATCGGCGCGTTGAGCAATGGCGAGGGGGAAGCGGTTGCCGCGCACCGGCCTTATGCTGTTGCCGTCAACCGCAACAAGCTCGCCTTGCAGGGACCCAAGCTCGATCCACATGTTGCTGGCAGCAGCACCATTGATAATACGCAAGCGGAAGCGCCCGCCTTTTTCGGCCCTGATGATTTCAGGATCAGCCAAGGTGCGGTCATTGGCCAGCATGGCGTCGAAAGCAACGTCGCTGGCCATGGGCATTATGGGTTTTTCCGTGCCCATGGTGTGTCCGGCGTGGGGGTCAACTTTTTCAGGAGCTGCCATGTTGTGGCCCGCATGCAAACCGCCGCCGCCTTGCAACTCACTCAAAATTTCCTGCGGATCGCGGAAGGTAAAGTCATGCAACATGACGACGTGTTCCTGCTCATCGACGAGAGCTGATCCATCCTCCGCCACGATCAACGGTGCGGCAAGCAAACGCTGTTCCTGCAGGCCGACATGGGAGTGCATCCAATGAGTGCCGGTTCTCGTGTTGGCAAAACTGTAGTCGCGGCTCTCACCGGCTTTCATGAGCGGGCCGGATAATCCTGGAACGCCATCTTGCGCCAAAGGCGGTATCAAGCCATGCCAATGCAACAGCGTGGGTTCTTGAAGCTGATTGGTGACGCGGGCCGTAAAGTCTTTGCCATAGCGGGTGTAAAGTCCGCCTGATTTGCCGTCGACGTTCAGGCCAAACACCTTCGCCGCCTTGCCGTTCACTTCGAGCATGCGGGTTTCAACCGTGATGCTGGGTCGCGCAGCCTGCGCTGCGTAAGCCTGTGGGATCACAAGTGGGGATGATGCAAGTGCCAAAAAAGTGCGTCTGTTCATTACGTCATTATAGTCTCTTCAACCCGCCGTTTGCATTAAATTCTTGTCAGCCAGACTGTTTGCAATCGATTAACGATGTCGACTGAAACCTTTGTATCAGACCAGCAACCCATTGCATTTATGTGAAGCAATTAGGGGTTCGTAAGGATTTAAGGCGGTAATTTGGCTTTTGAAATGGACACCAAATCGTCCCAGAATCGGAGTCATGATCTTGAAAATATTGATGCGTTTAAGAACGTGGCTGCAAGATGAGAGCGGTGCGACTGCTATTGAGTATGGACTGATTGCTGCTGCAATGGCTCTGATGTTGATTCCTGCACTCCAAGCACTTACTGGCGATACGGGTCAAATGTTTCAAAACATCGTGGATATTTTTGATCACCCGATGTTCGACGACGGATACTTCGGATAACGCCCTATAGCCCGCGGCCAATACTGAGAAATTTTTCGCGGCGCTGAGTTTTCAACACATCTCCTGAGACATTGCTGAAGCTCTTGAGGCTTCGAACCAGAACGTCTGACACATTGCTGATGGCCTTGGCGGGCATGCGATGCGCGCCACCTTGCGGTTCCGGCACAATCTCGTCAATCACACCAAGCTTCTTCAAATCCTGCGCGGTAATTTTCAAGGCCGCTGCAGCGTCTTTGGCGCGGGCCGGATCGCGCCACAGAATAGAAGCGGCACCTTCGGGTGAAATGACGCTGTAGATCGCATGTTCAAGCATCAGCACGCTGTTGCCCGTGGCAATGGCTATGGCCCCACCGGAACCGCCTTCACCGATGATGACTGAAATCAGAGGTACGCCCAAGCTCAGGCAGCATTCGGTTGAGCGGGCGATGGCTTCGGCCTGTCCACGCTCTTCAGCATCCACGCCGGGGTAGGCGCCTGAGGTGTCGACCAAGGTAATGACAGGTAGCCCAAAACGATCTGCCATTTCCATCAGGCGGACGGCCTTGCGGTAACCCTCAGGTTTGGCCATGCCCCAGTTGTGTTTCAGGCGACTTTGCGTATCGGAACCCTTTTCCTGACCAATGACAACAACGCCTTGGCCTTGAAAGCGGCCAAGACCGCCGACGATGGCTTCGTCCTCGGAAAATTTACGGTCACCGGCAAGTGGCACAAAATCCGTGATCAGCGCATCGATATAGGCAAGCGCATGTGGCCGATCTTCGTGACGGGCCACTTGGGTTTTTTGCCATGGTGTGAGATTGGCGTAGAGGTCACTGAGAATTTTGGCAGCCTTGCCCTCCAGTGATTTCACATCGTCTGCAATTGATTTTGAAGCATCGCCCTGTGCGAGCGCGCGCAACTCCGCGATTTTGCCCTCAAGTTCGGCAATTGGCGCTTCAAAATCCAAAAAGGCTTGCATGGTCTCTCACTCAAAGTTGCTGCCTAAGTGGCAAGTGTGCGGCAGATTGTCAACGTGTCTTGCGTCCACCCTTGGCAAGGGGGTGGAATTGCTCAATCGTTGAGGTCAGCCGTTCGGATTGGACATGGGTATATATCTGAGTGGTGGAAATGTCCGCGTGCCCAAGCATTTGTTGGACAGAGCGCAAGTCTGCTCCCTTCTCTAACAAACCGGTGGCAAAGGCATGGCGCAAGACGTGGGGTGAAATTGCGTCTGGGTCGAGTTGTGCCGCGCGGGCCAAGTCTTTGAGTTCAAGTGCAAAGTGCTGGCGGGTGAGTGTTCCGCTCTCCCCGTGGGACGGGAACAACCACTGGGACGGCGTATCACTTTGGAGCCGCAGAACACTGACATAATCTTTCAAAACCAATTGGGCGCGGCGTGATACCGGCACCATGCGTTCGCGACCGCCCTTGCCTTTGATGGTGAGAAAGTCGCTTTCTGATTTTACGGCATTCAGCTTCAGTGCAATCAGCTCTGACACGCGCAAACCGGTGGCTGCCAACAGCTCCACCAAACATTGCATGCGCATGGCTTTGAAACGACGCACGGGCTTTGTCAGTGCAACCGCATCTGCAGCAGCTTGCAGCAGAAGTGCAACGTGATCCGTCCGCAGGATTTTTGGCAATGTCGAATGCTTTTTCGGCCCCGTCACGATGGTTGCTGGGTTCTGATCGGCTTGTCCTTCACCTTGCAGGAACAGGTGAAACTGTTTGATCGCCGAGAGTTTTCTGGCAGTGGAACTGCGGGCCATGCCGCGATGTTCAAGATCGGCCAAATAAGCGCGCACGTCATCGCTTGTGGCTGTCACGGCCTGTTGATGGCGTGCTGCAAGAAAGCCCGTGTAGTCCTCAAGATCACGGCCATAGGCTGCGATGGAATTTTTGGCGGCGCCGCGTTCCGCACTCATCATTTCCAGAAAGCGGCTGATCAGTCGCTGAGTTGCCACCTAATTCTGTCTCAACTTTTCGTGGGGCAGGGCTCTGATGACTTCAGACTGTTCAGGTGGAAAATTGGCCAAGCCCCACACCGAGCCGTAAGCAAAGCCTGCGATCACACCAAGGACAAGAATAAACTTAACAGTATCTGGGATCACGGTCGAGGGTCCTTCGACGACACCATAGCCTGTCTGGCAACACTTGCCAAATGGCTGCCTTTGCGTGAGACGTCAAAGCAGGCTAAAGCAAGCCTTGACACCATGATTAGTAAATTGAACCACCAGGATTATGAAGCGGCACGTGTGGCGACCGGTCAACACCCCATCGTTTTGGTCGGGTTGATGGGCGCTGGTAAAACCTCCATCGGCAGGCGGTTGGCGGAGCGATTGGACCTGCCATTTGTCGATGCCGATATCGAAATCGAAAAAGCCGCAGGCAAATCAATCCCTGATATTTTTGCCGAACACGGAGAGGCACATTTCCGGGATGGCGAGCGGCGCGTGATTGCGCGACTGCTTGAAAACGGAAACCAGATTTTGGCAACAGGCGGGGGCGCATTCATGAATGAGGACACCCGCAAAGCCATCAAAGCCAATAGTGTTTCGATTTGGTTGAAGGCAGACCTTGATGTGTTGTTAAAGCGGGTGGCCAAGCGCGGCGGCAGGCCGCTGCTTGAAAATCGAGACCCCGCAGATGTGTTGCAGAACTTGATGAACCTTCGCTACCCCATCTATGCTGAAGCCGATATCACGGTTGAAAGCCTCGATGTGCAGCACACCCACATGGTCAATGCCGTCATCCAGGCCTTGGCCGAGTGGCAACAGCAGAAAGAGTCTTCAGTCCATGTCTGAGATGCGCATTGCCGCAACCGTGCCAGTCAATCTTGGTGCCCGGACTTATGAGATCAACATTGGTTCAGGTTTGCTGCCCCATGCGGCTGACCTGTTGCAGCAGCAGCTTGCGCGCAAAAAAACCGCGATTGTGACGGATGCCAATGTTGCGAAGCATCATCTGGCAACGTTGCAGGCGTCGCTTGATGTTTCAGGTATCAAACATCAGTCGATAATTCTGACACCGGGTGAAGCAACGAAGAGTTATGCTGGCCTGGCTGAGGTTTGTGACAAACTGCTGGCCGCAGGCATAGAACGCCGAGATCATGTCATTGCCTTGGGCGGTGGTGTGATTGGTGATCTTGCGGGTTTTGCCGCCGCGATTTTGCGCCGTGGCGTCAACTTCATCCAGATTCCGACGTCGTTGCTGGCGCAGGTTGATAGTTCGGTGGGGGGCAAAACCGGCATCAACTCGCCACTCGGCAAAAACCTTGTCGGTGCGTTTCATCAGCCGTCAAAAGTGTTGATTGATCTGGACCTTTTGAAAACTTTGCCGATGCGGCAGCGCGCTTCAGGCTATGCCGAGATTGCAAAATACGGGCTGCTGGGGGATGCAGTATTTTTCCAGTGGCTGGAAACACATGTCGAAGGTGTTTTGAATTGCGGTCAGGGTATCGTCGATCATGCGGTGCGCGTGTCCTGTGAAACCAAGGCGCGGATCGTTGCTGAAGATGAAACAGAAACCGGGGTCAGGGCGTTGTTGAACCTGGGGCACACGTTTGGTCATGCGCTCGAAGCATCAACGGGATACTCTGATGTGTTGCTGCATGGCGAGGCTGTGGCTATCGGCATGGTGCAGGCCTTTCGGTTTTCGGAAGCGCAAAACCTGTGTGCCGTTGGTATTGCTGACCGCGTTGAAAAACACTTGAGGCAGGCGGGCCTCCCCACCCGCGTGTCCCAGATCAAGGCCACTCTGCCGCCACCTGCACAGATGGTAGAGATCATGAGGCAAGACAAAAAAGCCTCGTCGGGCAAGCTCACCTTCATTCTGACGCGCGGGGTGGGCGAAGCATTCATTGCCAAAGACGTTGATGATCAATTGGTAACAGAGTTTTTGAAGAAGGACATGCAGCAAAAATGAATTCAGAAATTGGCTATGCCATTCTCTCGATTTTTTGTTTGATTTTGGTCGCGGCGTTTTTCTCGGGCGCTGAGACAGGCTTGACTGCAACATCGCGTGCACGGCTGACCGAGATTGAACGTCGTGGCTCTAAGCGGGCTGCCATGGCATTGAAACTGACGGCCTATCCAGAACGCTTGATTGGTTCACTCCTGCTTGGAAACAACTTGGCCAATATCACCGCGTCAGCAGTGGCAACCGCGGCACTGATTAAAATCTTTGGTGACAGCGGTGCTGTAATCGCCTCTGCCGTGATGACCGTCATCATCCTGATTTTCGCGGAGGTGATGCCAAAAACTTACGCCATTGCCTATCCTGAGCGCGTGGCCCTGACTGTGGCCCCGATCATGCAGGTGATTGCTGCTATCTTGGGGCCTATCGTTCTGGCCGTGGAGTACATCGTCAAAAACAGTCTGAAGGTCTTTGGTGTTGATATTGATGACGATGCTGGCGTGCTCTCGGCCCATGATGAATTGCGAGGCGCGATAGCGCTTCATCACAAAGAAGACACGTTGGTCAAGAACGACCGCGATATGTTGGGCGGTATTCTGGATTTGAAAGATCTGGAAGTAGCCGACATCATGGTTCACCGCACCAAAATGATAACCTTAGATGGCGGCCAGCCCATGAAGGATTTGGTTTCAGACCTGTTGGATAGCCCGCACACGCGGATGCCAGTCTGGAAAGACAATCCTGATAATATTATCGGCGTACTGCACGCAAAGTCTCTGTTTGCGGCATTGCAAAAGGCCAATGGCGATGCATCGAAAATCAAACTGGAAGATGTGATTTCGCCTGCCTGGTTTGTGCCGGATACACGGCCTCTCGAAGACCAGCTCAATGCGTTTTTGCGTCGAAAGGTGCAGCTGGCTCTCGTTGTGGATGAATATGGTGAAGTGCAGGGCCTGGTCACGTTGGAAGATATTCTGGAAGAAATTGTCGGCGACATTAAAGATGAATTTGATGGCGTGGCCACAGGAGTTCGCAAAACCCGCGATGGTTCCTACGTTGTTGATGGCACTGTGCCGATCCGTGATCTCAATCGTTCGTTTGATTGGCGTCTGCCGGATGAAGAGGCCACCACGGTGGCGGGTCTTGTGATTCATGAGGCACAAATGATCCCCGCACAGGGGCAGGCGTTCTCGTTCCACGGCTTTCGCTTTGAAGTGCTGAAAAAGCGCAAACAACAGCTCACGTCGTTGAAGGTTACGCCGATTGAAAAGCCGATGGACATACCTGCTTCAGGGTGATGAGGTTTCCAGGGCCAATGCGTGAACACGGCTTTTGAGTTCCAAGGCCAAAACCTGATTGACCATGCGGTGCTGGTTGACCCGGGAATGGCCTTTGAAAGCATCAGACATGATTTTGACACGGAAGTGGCTTTCACCATTCACATGGGCCCCACTGTGTCCAGCATGTTGATGACTTTCGTCAATCACGCTAAGGGAGTGTGGGTTGAATGCTGCTTTCAGCTTTTCTTCAAGGGCTTTGCCAACAGGTCCTAAATCCATAATGTCACGTCCACCGTTTCAGGTTGAAGCATTGTACTGGAACCTTCATAGTTGAAAACATGAAACTCGACTCGAAATATTTTGATAAAATCCGTGTGCAACCGCGTGGGTCCAAGCCTGAACCGAAGGCTGAAAAGTCTTGTGAGTGGGAGGGGTGCACGAATCCGGCGAAACACAAAGCACCGAAAGGTCGTGGTTTTGAAGGCCAGTTCTGGAATTACTGCACGCCCCATGTGCAAGAGTACAACAAGAGCTACAATTATTTTGCGGGCATGTCAGACGGTGACGTGTCGGCCGCTAAGATTGCGGCACAAACGGGTGATCGCCCCACGTGGAAATTGGGCGAACGCGCCCATGCGGCGGCAGGGTCCAAGCGCGGAGCAGCGCAAATCCTGAATGATCCCCTGTCTATTTTTGGCAAGGACGCAAAGCCAGCGCAAACAAAACTGGGCCGCAACCTTCGCAAAAACGAACTGGCGGCGTTGCAGACTTTGGGGTTGGATGAAAATGCCAAACCCGAGGACGCCAAGACCAAATATAAAATGCTGGTCAAGCGACTTCACCCCGATGCCAATCAGGGCAGCCGTGCCAACGAGGATACGCTCAAGTCTGTGATACAGGCTTATGATACTTTGAGGGCCAGCGGCTTTTGCTAACTTGCGGCGGCGTTAGCAAAGCACTAGAGAGTTTCAATCCACATCTAAACCAAGTTGAGTGATATGACAGCGAAAGCCAATGGCAGCCTGCCGGGTGAGCCAGATACGAAAATTTCAGTGTCCGAAGCCTTTGGCTTTGAATCGAACATGATGGTGCCGGCTTACAGCCAAGGCAGCGAGCACGTGCCCGATTTGGACGTGGACTATTTGTTCAACAAAGAAACCACCATGGCGATTTTGGCGGGTTTTGCCTACAACCGCCGTGTGATGGTGACGGGCTTTCACGGCACGGGCAAGTCTACGCATATTGAACAGGTGGCGGCGCGGCTGAACTGGCCCTGCATCCGCATCAACCTGGACAGTCATATCTCGCGTATCGATCTCATCGGCAAAGACGCTATCGTGTTGAAAGAGGGAAAACAGGTCACTGAGTTCCGCGAAGGCATTTTGCCTTGGGCTTATCAGCACAATGTCGCACTGGTGTTTGACGAATACGACGCTGGCCGGCCTGACGTGATGTTTGTGATTCAGCGTATTCTCGAGTCATCGGGTAAATTGACGTTGCTGGATCAATCTCGAGTCATTCGCCCGCACAATGCTTTCCGGTTGTTTGCGACCGCCAACACTGTGGGTTTGGGTGACACAACCGGACTTTATCACGGCACCCAACAGATCAACCAGGCACAGATGGACCGTTGGTCAGTGGTCACAGTGTTGAACTATCTGCCCCATGCGGATGAAGTGGGCATCGTCATGTCAAAGAACAAATCCTACGACACTGACAAGGGCAAAAAGATCATCGCCAATATGGTGCGTGTCGCTGATCTGACACGCAACGCCTTTGTGCAAGGCGACCTTTCTACCGTCATGAGCCCGCGCACGGTGATCACATGGGCGCAAAACGCTGATATTTTTGGCGGTGACCTGGGCTTCTCATTCCGCGTCACCTTCCTCAACAAATGCGATGAGCTGGAACGGCCGATTGTGGCTGAATTCTATCAACGTTGCTTTGGCGAGGAACTGCCGGAGTCAGCGGCGCATATCGCGATAGCCTAATAGCCGATGAGCTCGCCCAAGGACGATCGCGCGGAACGCTTCAAGGGGGTGCTGGGTACTGCCATGAAGGCGATTGCGCTTGATCCTGAATTGGCGGTGAGCTTTGGCAATGACCAGCCCGTGTTGACGGGTCACAAGGCACGGCTGCCGCAGATTTCTGCCGCGACAACACTCAAAGATATTGCGATCACGCGGGGCTTGTCCGACTCGTTTGCGCTGCGTCTCGCCAATCATAAAGATGATATTCACAACCGCTACATGCCGCAGGGTAAAAATGCCCGGGCCATGTTTGAGGCGGTGGAGCAGGCGCGGATTGAGGCGATTGGGGCCAATGCCATGCCGGGTGTGGCGCAGAATCTTTCGGCCATGCTGGAAGATCGCTACACCAAGACCGTTGTCAACCGCACCAGCAACCGGCGCGACACGCCACTGGAAGAAGCGGTGGGTTTGATTTTGCGCGAACGCTTGACCGGTGAAGCACCACCAGTTGCCGCACGCCCCTATGTGAATCTGTGGCGCAATTGGGTGGATGAAAAAGCAGGTGGCAACCTTGCGACGCTTTCAACTGCTCTCCATGACCAGCAGCAATTTGCAAAACTGACCCGTGATTTGATTGCCGCCCTTGATATGGGTGATGAACTGGGTGAAGACCCGGACAAAGGCGAAGAGAACGAAGAACAAGAGGCGGAAGACGACCCGGGCGAACAAAACGAAACGCCTGAGGGCCAAGAGCAGGAGTCAGAGCAACAAGCGTCTGAGGATATGCAAGACGCTGAGGGTGAGAGCGAATCCGCCGAGATGGAAGCACAAGCCATCGACAGCGATGATCAACCCGATGATCAGGATGTTGACGATGATACTGAAGGTGAAGAACCTTATCGTCCGCAGTTGCCGTTCTCGAACAACGCATCCCAGGATTTTTACAAGGTTTATGCCAACAGCTTTGATGAAGTGATTGGTGCAACTGACCTGTGCGATGAGGAAGAGTTGACGAGGCTCCGCGCCTATCTCGATAAACAATTGTCAAACCTGCAAGGCGTTGTGGCCCGCCTCGCCAATCGTTTGCAACGCCGCTTGATGGCACAGCAAAACCGTTCCTGGGAATTTGATATTGAAGAAGGCATTCTGGATACGGCGAAATTGATGCGCGTGGTCATTGACCCGATGCACCCTCTTTCGTTCAAAATGGAAAAGGACACCAATTTCCGCGACACTGTCGTGACGCTGTTGATCGATAACTCCGGTTCCATGCGTGGCCGTCCGATTACGGTTGCGGCAACATGCGCCGATATTCTGGCGCGCACGCTGGAGCGATGCGGTGTCAAGACTGAAATTCTGGGCTTCACCACTCGGGCGTGGAAAGGGGGGCAGGCACGCGAAAAGTGGTTGGCTGCTGGCAAAACGGCCAATCCAGGCCGCCTCAATGATCTTCGTCACATTATCTACAAAGCGGCTGATGAACCTTGGCGGCGAGCCCGCAAGAATCTGGGGTTGATGATGCGGGAGGGGCTGCTGAAAGAAAACATCGACGGCGAAGCTTTGATCTGGGCCCACAACCGCCTGCTGGGTCGGCCTGAACAGCGCCGGATCTTGATGGTGATCTCCGACGGTGCGCCTGTTGATGATTCAACCCTGTCAGTCAATTCCGGCAATTATCTGGAACGCCACTTGCGACAGGTAATTGGGGATATCGAGGGTAAATCTCCGGTTGAGTTGATTGCCATCGGAATCGGCCATGACGTGACGCGTTACTATAAACGGGCCGTGACAATTGTGGATGCTGAAGAACTCGGTGGGGCCATGACCGAGAAGTTGGCCGAGTTATTTGAAGACACAGCCGTCACGGGCAAGAAGCGCAAACGCGCGGCATAAACCATAAACATAGATATTGCCTTATGTAACCTGCCGTTGCTGGTGGACGACACTCTGAATGTGTTAATAAAGTCTTAACGCAATGTGTCACGGCAATACAGGCACTATTCTGCGGAAGGCTGGTTTCTGACCTGCCTGTTTTACGAGGGGCGAAGAGTGTCGCCGTGACGAATTGTGTCGCGGGCTTCTGGTGTCGCTCCTGGGATTTCAAGCGACATCGGCGGCCTAAACTTGAACCCTCTTGCAGAGACTGATGTTTCTGCGCGTAAACAAGGAGTACGGCTATGCGTTACATTTTAGCAACAACACTTTTGATGACAGTGGGAATGGCGTCATCAGCTTCAGCTGCCTGTGGCCCAGCGGTCCAGAATTGGCAAAATGGCTCACAATCAACGTGTACTTACGACAGCAAAGGTCGGAATTCCGGTGCGCGGATCGTCACTGCCGTCGTGGAAACACTGGTCGAAGAAGATGACGATTGTGATTACGGCGACTACGGCGACTACGGCGACTACGGCGGCTATTATAGCAAGGAAAAATGATTTCCTGATTTCGCAGCCTGAGTAAATCAGGCACGCAGGGTCACGCCCTGCGTGTCTGAAACTTTAGACATACGCCCCGTGGCAGTGCTTGTAACGCTTGCCCGATCCGCAAGGACACATGTCGTTGCGGGCAACCTTGCCCCAGGTTTCCGGTTTTTTCGGATCGAGCTTGGCTGTAGATTTTTTGGCCGGCGTATTCAAAGGTATGCCTTCGCCAACGTCATTTTCTCCGGTTGTCGCATCAATATGGAAGGCTTCCATATCTGGGAGTTCGTCCTCATCCGGCAGCAAGTCGTCACCCGGTTCCTGATACTTGATCTCGACACGCATCAACTGCGACGTCACTTGTTCTTTCAACCCCGCCACAAGGGCTTGGAACAGGTTGAAGGCTTCTGTCTTGTATTCGTTCAGTGGATCTCGTTGCCCATAGGAGCGCAAATAAATCACCTGACGCAGGTGGTCGATGGTGATGATGTGATCACGCCAGAGTCTGTCGAGGGTGCGCAGCAGAACCGACTTCTCGACCTGGTTCATGACTTCAGCGCCATAGGTTTCGCGTTTCTGGCTGTAGTAGTTGTCAACTGTTGTGGTGGCGCGTTCGCGGATCTCTTCATCGGCAATGCCTTCTTCCTTCGCCCATTCATCAACGGGGAAGTCGATTGCCACCGCCTCACGCAAACGTTCGCGCAAACCTGCAGCATCCCATTGCTCGGCATAGGCATTCTCAGGAATGTGTTTGGCCACAAGTTCGTTGACCGTATCACGGCGCATGTCGTCGATGGTTTCGGCAATTTCTTCGCCGCGCATCAAGCCGATGCGTTGCTCAAAGATGACTTTGCGCTGATCATTCATGACGTTATCAAACTTCAGAATGTTTTTGCGCATGTCGAAGTTGCGGGCTTCAACTTTCTGCTGGGCTTTTTCAAGCGCCTTGTTGATCCACGGGTGAATAATGGCTTCGCCTTCCTTGAGGCCAAGCTTTTGCAACATGCCGTCCAAACGCTCGGATCCGAAAATACGCATCAGATCATCATCGAGTGCCAAGTAGAAACGCGATTGACCAGGGTCACCCTGACGGCCGGAACGACCTCTCAACTGGTTGTCGATACGACGGCTTTCATGGCGTTCAGTGCCGATGACAAATAGACCACCAGAGGCCAAGACTTTTTGCTTGTTGGCATCGACCTGTGCGGTGATGGCTTTGGTGCGGGCTTCGCGTTCGCTTGCATTTGTTACACCTTCGAGTTCAGCCGCAATCATCATGTCGACGTTGCCGCCAAGTTTGATGTCGGTGCCGCGGCCCGCCATGTTGGTGGCAATGGTCACAGCACCGGCTGCTCCGGCTTGTGCCACGATGGCTGCTTCCTGCTCGTGGAACCTGGCGTTCAACACGTTGTGCTCAATACCGTGGGATTTCAGAATGCCTGACAAAACTTCGGATTTTTCAATCGACGTGGTGCCAACAAGCACAGGCTGGCCGCGCTCACGGGCGTCTTTTATGGTTGCGGCAATAGCTTCGAATTTTTCAGTTTGCGTGCGGTAAACTTCGTCGTCTTCGTCTTTGCGGGCGACGGGCACGTTGGTTGGAATTTCGAGCACATCAAGATTGTAGATGTCCATGAATTCTTCGGCTTCCGTCAGGGCCGTACCGGTCATGCCGGCGAGCTTGGAATAAAGCCTGAAATAGTTCTGGAAGGTGATCGACGCCATGGTCACATTTTCAGCCTGTACGGCCACATGTTCCTTGGCTTCCAGGGCCTGATGCAAACCTTCTGAATAACGCCGTCCCTGCATCATGCGGCCAGTAAACTCGTCGATGATGATGACCTGGCCGTCTTTGACGATGTAGTCTTTATCTTTCTGGAACAGTGTGTGAGCGCGCAGTGCCTGCTGCACATGGTGCACAATGGTGATGTTGGCCCCGTCGTAAAGCCCGGGGCCTGTCAGGATTCCAGCAGCGCCCAAAACCTGTTCGAGGTGTTCGTTACCTTTTTCTGTCAAGGTCACGGAGCGTTGCTTTTCATCCAGTTCATAATCGTCGGGTGTGAGCTCGGGTATATAAGGGTCAAGCTTGTTATAGAGGTCTGATTTGTCGTCAATGGGTCCTGAGATGATCAGGGGGGTGCGGGCCTCATCGACAAGGATCGAGTCCACTTCGTCGACAATGCCGAAATGGTGGCCGCGCTGGACCATTTCGTCGAGGTGGTATTTCATGTTGTCGCGCAGGTAGTCGAAGCCCAACTCGTTGTTGGTGGCATAGGTCACGTCGCAGGCATAGGCGGCGCGGCGTTCTTCGTCGGAAAGTCCGTGTACAATGATACCGGTTGTCAGGCCCAAGGCGGCATAGACCTTCCCCATCCACATGGCGTCGCGGCGGGCGAGGTAGTCGTTGACGGTGACCACATGGGTGCCGTTTCCAGGCAGAGCATTCAGGTAAACCGGAAGGGTGGCGACGAGGGTTTTGCCTTCGCCGGTTTTCATTTCCGAAATGTTACCTTCATGCAGCACAATGCCGCCGATCATCTGCACGTCGAAGGGGCGCAAGCCCAGACTGCGCTTGGCAGCTTCGCGCACGGCAGCAAAGGCGGGCTCCAACAACTGGTCCAAGGTCTTGCCAGCCGCCAATTCGCTCCGGAATTTGACGGTGAGCCCTTTCAACTCGTCATCGGTCAGCTTTTCATATTCAGCTTCATAGGCGTTGATAGCGGGGATGCGCTTATAGTACTGACCCAATTTGCGGTCATTGGCGGTACCAAAAAATTTCTTCGTCAGGGCCTTAAGTCCGAACATAATCAATCACCTCAAAAAGCCAAGGGGTGGCTTTGAATCACTTTTAAGCCCCTATAGAGCATCGGCATGCAAACGGGAATCACCCTGTTTCAAGCTTGGGTGAGCTGAAAATCGAGTGCCAATTGGACCTGTCACGCGTGAGATAGGGCAGGTCAGCAGGCAATTCAATCAGTTGACCCTCATATTTGTTGCAGCCCTGCAACAGATAAGCCCACTCGACGCATGGCACTTGCATGGCGTGGTATGGAATTGCATTAGAATCTGAACTGGAATTTGTTGCGCTTTCAGGGCCTTGGGGCACATTCTTGCCTTGTTTCAGGGCCATGAGCGGCGCTAAAGGCACCGGGCGGCGCTGACTGTCGCCCACAGATTGGAATCTCGCAGACATGACGCGTTCTTCACTTTCATTCAAATCAGCACTTTTGGCCACGGTGTTTCTGACATTGACCAGTGTTGCCAGCCTCGCGCAGGACACTCCGGCTCCGGCTGAGGACACCTCGGGGCCAGAAGGTGAAAGCCCGCTCGTCAAAGACGACAATGCGGTGATTGCCATTGTAAATGGTTATGAAATCCGGACATCAGAAGTGCGCATGGCGTTTGATGACGTCATTGGCCAATTGCCGAACCTGCCAAAAAAATTGCGTTACCCCTTCGTGGTCGAGTTCCTGGTGGAACGTCATCTTCTGGCGCAACTTGCCAACAAAGAAGGCATCTCCGAAACGGATGACTATAAGCGCCGCTTGGCTGCTTATCAGGCCAAAGCCTTGCGCGACAGTTATCTTTCGCAGGTCATCAGCAAGGAAGTGACCGAAAAAGAAATTGTTGCTGTTTATGAAGATGAAGCCAAGAAGCTGAAAGAAACCGAGCGTGTTCGCGCACGCCACATTTTGGTGGCATCGGAAGAAGAAGCCAAGACGATTTCCGGAAAATTGGCAAAGGGTGAAAAATTCGAAGCGCTGGCCAAGCAATTCAGCTTGGATGGTTCGAAGGACTATGGCGGCGATCTGGGGTATTTCTCTGCGCCGGAAATGGTTCCAGCGTTTTCCAAAGCCGCGTTTGCCCTCAAGGCTGGCGAAATTTCAGCGCCCATCAAAACGGATTTTGGTTGGCATATCATTCGTCTTGAAGATCGCAAACAAGGTGCGGCACAGCCCTATGACCAGGTCAAAGGTGCGATCCGTAATGTGTTGGTGCGGCAAAAAGTGCAGGCGAAGTTGGCCAGCCTGAAGGATGTGGCGAAGGTTGAAATCGTCGATCCTGACTTGCAGAAAGTTGCCGACGAGGCGCAGAAGCAGAGAAAATCGCTGCAAGATGGTGAAAAGCCAAATGTCAGCACGGATGCGCCCGCCGAAGGCGAAGGCTCTGGCAAGGGTGACTTGCTGGTTCCCGAAGAATAAGGTTCAGGTTTAGAATCACTTTTGTCAGCTGGAGACGAGACGATGGCGCATGCTGTTTCACCGCTGGCGCCGGAGGCTTTTCCGACGCTGGAACCTATTGCAGGTGTAACACTTGCGACAGCTGAAACCGGAATAAGATATAAAAACCGCCCTGATGTGTTGTTGGCGCTGTTGCCGAAGGGAACGACGGCGGCAGGGTGTTTGACTACATCGAAATCATCGTCAGCACCGGTTGATTGGTGCAAGGTCAGTTTGAAACTGGGTTCCGCTCGTGCACTTCTGGTCAACGCGGGCAACGCAAATGCTTTTACAGGCAAAGCTGGCGTGGCAACAGTCACAGCCGTTGCGAAGGCCGCTGCAAGACAATTCGGGTGCAAGCCAACGGATGTTTTTCAAGCCTCAACGGGCGTGATTGGTGAGCCGCTCAACCCGGCCTTTATCGTCAATGCACTTCCTGCGTTGAAAACTGCGGCGTCAGATGACCAGTGGACGTCGGCGGCCAAGGCCATCATGACCACTGATACCTTTGCAAAAGCTTCGATTGCGAAGGCGAAGCTAGGCAAAGACACCGTAACGATCCAGGGCATTGCCAAGGGTTCCGGCATGATTGCGCCTGACATGGCAACGATGCTGGTGTTTATTTTCACCGATGCAGCGATGCCCGCAAAAGCGTTGCAGGGTTTGCTGTCGGCTTCGGTTGCAAAAACCTTCAACTGCATTACGGTGGATGGTGATACCTCGACCTCTGACACTGTGCTGCTGTTTGCAACAGGTGCGAAGGGCAAGGTGACAGGCATCAAGTCGGCTGCTGATGGGCGATTAAAGGCTTTCGCCAAAGCGCTTGATCAGGTGTGTCATGACCTTGCAATACAAGTCGCGAAAGACGGTGAAGGTGCTGAAAAGTTGATAGAGATCACGTTGTCAGGCGCTGAGAACAACAAAGCGGCCCATAAAATTGCGATGTCGATTGCCAACTCACCCTTGGTCAAAACAGCGATTGCGGGAGAAGATGCCAATTGGGGCCGCATCGTCATGGCCATTGGCAAGGCCGGTGAAAAAGCCAATCGCGATAAAATCAGAATCAGGATCGGTGGCATTCAAGTGGCGAAGAACGGCATGAAGGACGGTACCTACAAGGAATCTGAAATCATGCCGCACATGAAGGGCCGTCACATCATCATTGAGGCCGATGTGGGAGTTGCCAAGGGCAAGGCCACCGTGTGGACCTGCGATTTGACGCATCGCTATATCGACATCAACGGTTCCTATCGCAGCTGACATGCGTGTTGTTCTCGTTGCTGCCGTCGCTTTGATTGATGTCGATGGACGTGTGCTGATTGCACAACGGCCTGAAGGCAAAGCACTTGCGGGCCTGTGGGAGTTTCCTGGTGGTAAAGTGGAACAGGGCGAGCGGCCCGAACAGGCGCTGGTGCGCGAACTTAAAGAAGAACTGAATATTGATGTGACGGAAAGTTGCCTGGCACCACTCACATTTGCCTCCCACGCCTACGATGATTTTCATTTGCTGATGCCGCTCTATGTGTGCAGGCGGTGGAAGGGTGACGCCATTTCCAATGAGGGGCAGGCGCTGAAATGGGTGCGGGCAAAAGCCTTGCGCGACCACCCGATGCCGCCCGCCGACAGGCCGCTCATTCCGCATTTGGAAGAGTTACTTTAACTTCACCTCATCGACCTTCAGCGCTTCGGACAAGCGGGCTTTCGCACTGCCTGGTTTGAGGGGTTGCTGTTGTGAGGCATGCGGCTTCCACGCCGTGGCCCAGGCAATTTCGATGGTCGCTGCAATACGGCCATCTGTTTGCGCGGGATAATGGGTCGCGGCTTGGAACAGCATGCCCGGAGAAATGAATTTGCGCGAACGGCCACTCAAGCAATTTGAAAAGCCCAAAGCTTTGACGTCCCGCATCAGTGACATGGCATCTGCGTAACGGATTGTGACCCGGTCCACATCCGCCACTGGCAAGGCAAGCCCTGCGCGTTGCAACAACCCTCCGGTTTCGCGGAGATCAATCATCGGGGCCACACGGGGGGACACTCCACCCGTTACCTGCTGTTCGGCTTCAAGCCATGCCTCGCGCAATTCCCGCAATGTTTCGCCTGCAAAGAATGCGAAGACGGCCAGACCATCGGGCCGCAACGCCTTGGCCACTTGTGCCATGTATCCCGGCACGTCGTTGACCGCGTGTAGATCAAGCAGGCTGAAAATGGCATTGAACGTGTCCGGCTCCAGATTGAGATCGTCGCTGCAGGTCGGGGCTTTCGTCGTGAGTTGATTGAATTTCCCCGTTGTGTTGAGGCCGTCTGCAAAAACGTCGGCGCGTGGTGCAATCAAAATGGCACGATCAAAACTTCGGTTGATCAGGCTGATGCGATCTTGCATTTCGTCAGCAACACGCAGGTCGAGCAGTGGCAAGCCGTCGCCGCTGGCGTTGGACTGTCTGGCAATATAAAGTGCGCGATCAAAAACCTGTGGGGCTGTGGTCATGGTGGATGAGCCGATAGCTGAAAAAGCTGACGTGATAAAGCAGGCGAAATCGTTTGGCGCTGCTGGCTGGACAAAATTCGTTGATTTTCTGACGCCGCCCTTGTGCCTGTCGTGCCAGGTGCCCATTACCTCCGGCTCTTCCCTTTGCCTGGGCTGTTGGCAAAAGTTGAACTTCATTGATGAGCCCGTATGTGATGTCTTGGGTACGCCCTTCGCCTATGATGAGGGGGAAGGCGCAGTTTCACCAGCCGCCATGGCCGATCCGCCATCGTGGGACAAGGCGCGGGCTGCCGTGGTGTTTGATGACGCCTCAGCCCATCTAGTTCATATGCTGAAATACAATGACCGGCAGGAAGCAGGGCTTGCCATGGCCCGCATGATGTTGGGTGCGGGACGAAATTTGCTGATCAACACAGACGTGATTTTGCCCGTGCCATTGCACAGACAGCGATTGTGGCGGCGGCGCTTTAATCAGGCAGCCTATTTGTGTGAGCGCGTCTCCAGGACAAGTGGTATAGCCTGGGCGCATGATGTGTTGTTGCGGGTTGAGGCCACACCCTCACAAGTGGGGCTTGATGCGAAAGAAAGGCACAAGAATGTGCGACGAGCTTTCGAAGTGCCACCCGAAAAGCGCCCCATGATTGAGGGCAAGTCGGTTTTGCTGGTGGATGATGTGCGTACAACGGGTGCGACTGCCAATGCCTGTGCTGAAACGTTGAAAATAGCCGGTGCAGCGCATGTGCACCTGCTGACCTTCGCCCTTGTTTTAGAGCCAGCGCGATTGCATATTGAGGCTTGAGGACGGACGACGATGCCTGATGTTACAATTTATACAACTCCCTATTGCCCCTATTGCCACAGAGCCAAAGGCCTCTTGAAACGGAAGAGTGTCAATTTTAAAGAAATTGATGTGAGTGGAGATTATGTTTTGCGCGACGCCATGACGAAGCGGGCAGGCGGACGCACATCAGTGCCGCAGATTTTTATTGGCACGACGCATGTTGGTGGGTCAGACGACATTCACGCGCTTGAGGCACAAGGCAAGCTTGATGGTCTGTTGGCCGCATGAGTAAAGTTGGCATTGTTCAAATGCGGTCGGGTCGCGACATGACCCAAAATTTGGTTGATGCGACGGCGCTGGTGCGTGAGGCGGCATCCAAGGGTGCGACTTATGTGTTGACGCCCGAGGTCTCCAATATTTTTGAACCTGACAAAGACCGTCTGAAGGCGGTGGCGATGCGGCAGGAAGATGATATGTTTGTTCGGGGCTTTGCGGCGTTGGCCAGTGAGCTTGGAATTTATTTGCATGCGGGGTCATTGGCCCTGAATGCGGGGCAGGAGAAACTGGCCAACCGCAGCATGTTATTCGGTCCTGACGGCTTATTGATCGCCACCTACGACAAGATTCATTTGTTCGATATTGATTTGCCCAATGGCGAGAGCTACCGCGAGTCTGCAACTTACAATCCGGGTGAGGCAGCAGTGACGGTCCAGTTGCCGGATTTCAAACTGGGCTTTGCCATTTGCTATGACATGCGCTTTCCGCGTCTGGCCAATGCGCTGGCCACGGCGGGGTGCTCGGTGTTAACCTATCCTGCCGCTTTCACGGTTCCTACGGGCCAAGCCCATTGGCATGTGTTGTTGCGGGCGCGGGCCATTGAAACAGGAAGTTTTGTGTTATCCGCCGCGCAAGGGGGTGTGCATGATTCCGGCCGTGCCACTTACGGGCATTCGATAGCGATTTCGCCTTGGGGTGAAGTGCTGGCGGAACTGGGTGATGAGCCTGGTGTGTTGGTGGTGGATATTGATCCTGCGCAATCCGTTGATGTCCGCTCCCGCATTCCCGCACTTAAACATGCGCGTGAATTTGCATTGAAGCAGGCCTGAGATGATCCGCTACGCTTTGCAATGTGAGAAAGGTCATGAATTTGATGGCTGGTTCTCCAACAGTGACGCTTACGACACACAGGTGGCGCGGCATTTGGTGGAATGCGTGGTGTGTGGTTCGGTTACCATCGAAAAGCAAATGATGGCGCCGGGCATACCTGCAAAATCAAACCGCAAAACCGAAGGTACAGTTCCCATGTTGGCAGGCCCAGCTGACCCGCGTGCGCAAGCCATGATACAATTGATGCGCGAATATCGTGCCCATGTGGAATCTCATGCGGAAAACGTTGGCAACAACTTTGCCGAAGAAGCGCGAAAGATTCACTACAAGGAAAAAGAGGCACGCGGCATTTTCGGAAACGCCACGCCAGTCGAAGCAGCAGAACTGATGGAGGAGGGCATTGAAGTGCATCCGCTTCCGGTGCTGCCGGAGGACGGGAATTGAACAGCGAAACCAGTCATTGATCTTCTCAAACCAGTACCCGTTTTGAGAGCTTGGCTTGCAGCACTACGACGACGAACAGAAACAAGCCCCGCACCACGGATTGCCAATAGGCTGAAAGTGAAATCCATCCCATCCCATTTTCAAAGTTGAGGATGGTGAAGATGATGCCAAGCAGCAATGCACCCGCCAGCGTTCCGCCGATGGAGCCATTGCCACCTGTCAACAAGGTGCCCCCGACAACCACTGATGCAATGGCAAAGAGTTCCCAGCCCACGCCCTCAATGGGTTGGCCTGCGCCAAATTGTGAGGCGAGAATGACCCCTGCCAAACCCGCCATGGCCCCGGAAATGACATAGACGCTGAAAATCGTGCGGTCGACGGACAGGCCCATCAGGCGGCTGGCTTCGGTGCCGCCGCCCACCGCCAGAACGCTGCGGCCAAAGGCCGTGTGATTGATGACGATGGCACCCACGATGTAAGCAGCAAGTGCAATCCACGCTGGCGTTGGAAATCCTAAAACAAACCCGAGCAAGCCACCCAAAACCCCGGCGTCATCGGCATCCACCCATTCAGGCCGCATGAAACTCAAAAGATCGCCTTGCCCCAGGGATGTGAACGCTGTGTCGTAGGAGACAGATACGGATTGGTTGTTGGCGAGCAACAACGCGGTGCCGGACGCTGCCAGCATGGTTGCCAGCGTGGCAATGAACGGCATGATCTTGAGACGCGTGATGATCAAGGCATTGAGGGTTCCCGCCAGTATTCCGGCGCACAGTCCACCCACCAATCCCGGTAACAAGCCATAGGGACTGAGATAGGCCGATACGACACTGGCAAATGCGGCAACGGACCCGACAGACAGATCAATACCTCCCGCCATGATTACAAAGCACATGCCAAGTGCTACCAGTGCGAACATGGAATTGTAACGCAGCACCGACTGCACATTATAAGCACCAATGAAACCATCGTAGCGCCACGCACCAAGCAGCGTCAGAATGACGAGCACGGCAACCACAGCCAAGCTGGGGGAGATGCGAAAGCCCTTCATCAGGTTTGCTCCTGGCGTTGGAGCCATACGGCAAGCACGATCAAACCAGCTTTCACCACCAGTGCTGCAGGGTCTGGCACGCCATTGGCCAGCAGTGTGTAGCGTACCAATTGAATGACGAGTGCGCCCAGCAACGTGCCGATGATGGTGGCTCGGCCGCCGGACAACAACGTGCCACC
Source organism: Hyphomicrobiales bacterium (assembly GCA_031421835.1). GTDB lineage: Bacteria > Pseudomonadota > Alphaproteobacteria > Rhizobiales > Aestuariivirgaceae > Aestuariivirga. Next base: position 24,883 of record JANOPL010000019.1, read on the forward strand.
AACGACAACGGCTGCAATGGCATCAAGCTCCATGCCCAAGCCAATCAAATTGGCATCAGCGGCGGAATTCATGGCGATCACCATCAGCCCTGCAACACCGCTGCACATGCCGCAGATCGCATAGACCAGGAATTTTACGCGGTTGACGGGAATGCCGGAGAGACGTGCGGCCTCTTCATTGCCGCCAACAGCCAACACTTGTTTTCCAAACACCGTGCGATGCAGGATGAAGGCTGACACCGCAACAATCACCAACATGATCCACACTTGGAAGGGCACACCCAAAACCCGGCCAATGGCGATGGCCTGAAATTCCGGCACTTTGAACACTTGCAAGTCGCCGTTGGTGGAGACCTGCGCAATGCCGCGACCGGCGATGAACAATACCAGTGTGGCGATGATGGGTTGAATTCTGAATTTGGTGATGAGCCAGCCATTGAAAAGCCCAAACACGCCCGCAGCCAGAATGGGAATGATGATGCCGACTGCAATGCCGACGTAGAGATTGGGCATGGGCAGCAATTGGCCGGTGAAAAACATGGGCGATAACGCGCCAGCAATGGCCATCAATGACCCAACAGAAAGATCAATGCCACCTGTGGCAATGACCAGCGTCATACCGACACCCACAATCACAATGGTGCAGATTTGCGAGAGGTTGACGGCGAGGGTTTGCGAGGTTGCGAAATTGGGTGTGATGGCAAGATTGAACAGAATGAGAAATACTACCGCCAAGCCCACACCATAACGCTGGAAAAAAGCAGCACGATCAACCACGAGCGCTTACTCCATCCAAAGTGTCAGTGCTGGTATCGCTGCCTTGCGCCATGGCGTGCATGACGGCGGCTTCCGTCATTCCGTCATGGCTCAGTTCAGCCACCGTGCGCCCTTCGCGCAACACAAACACACGGTCGGCACCTTCGACGATTTCTTCCAGTTCAGATGAAATCATCAGCACGCCCAAGCCCTGGTTGGCGAGTTTGCGGATGAGGTTTTGGATTTCAGCTTTTGCACCCACATCAATGCCGCGTGTGGGTTCATCAAGGATCAGCAGCTTGGGGTTCATGCACAGCCAGCGCGCCAGCAAAACCTTTTGTTGATTGCCGCCTGAAAGTTCTTTGATCTTTTGATCAGGCCCTGCACACTTGATGCCAATGTCTTTGATGAAGCGCTCAACGATCTCACGTTGCTTGGTTTCGTCCAACATGCCTGAACGCGTCAGTGCTGGCATCAATGCCAGGGTCAGATTTTCAGCAACCGACATGCCCGGCACAATGCCCTGTGCTTTTCGATCTTCCGAACAATATCCCATGCCCTCTGATATGGCCTCGGCCGGGGATTTATAGTCGGCGTTTTTGCCATTGAATTTCACGGTGCCGCCAGATTTTTTGTCAGCGGCGAAAATAGCGCGTGCGGTTTCGGTGCGACCAGAGCCCAGAAGTCCGGCGAGACCTATGATCTCGCCTTTGCGAATATTAAGTGTGGCATCATGGACGCGGTGGCCAATGGCCACGTTTTTGGCCGCCAGTAACTCTTCACCAATATTGCCCACACCCGCTTCAAATGCCGTAGCGCCCTTTTTCTTTACTTCAGCCAAGTCGCGCCCCAACATGCTGGCGACCAATTGCAGTTTTGAAATATTTCCCATGCTGTTCACGGACACAGTGCGGCCATCGCGCATGATGGTGACACGGTCGCAGACTTTGTAAAGCTCATCCAGTTTATGGCTGACAAAGATCACCGCCACGCCTTCAGCTTTCAATTGCAGCACCGTTCGCAACAGCACTGCCACTTCCGCTTCATCGAGAGACGACGTGGGTTCATCCATGATCACCAGCTTGGCGTCAAACGATACGGCCCGGGCAATTGCAACCATTTGCTGTATGGCGGTGGAGAAATTTTCAAGCGGTTCACCCACATCAACTTTAACATCAAAACGTGCGAGCAATGCCGCAGCGTCGGCATTCATTTTTGGCCAGTCGAGCAGGCCAAACTTGCGACGCGGCTCACGGCCAAGGAAAATATTTTCAGCAACTGAACGATAGCCGATGAGGTTGATCTCTTGAAAGATCGTGCTGATGCCCGCGCGCTGGGCTTGCTGAGGTGAGCCCGCAGTCCACGGCGCACCATTAAATGTGATGCTGCCTGAATCTCTGACATAAGCGCCATTCAGAATTTTGATCATGGTGGATTTGCCAGCACCATTCTGGCCAACAAGCGCCATGACTTCGGCTGGCTGCACCTCAAGTGAAGCTGTAATGAGGGCTGGCACGCCGCCAAAGCTTTTGGAGATCGCTTGCATCGAAAGCAGGGAAGCCGTCATTGAACCTTCCGGGGAGTCACAAACCAGGAGATGGCGGAAGCCCTCAAGCTTCCACCATCGGTGTTCACAAATGCCGAAGCTTAGTAGGCTTCTGGCATATAGGCTGCAGCGTTATCCTTGGTGAAAACACGGTCCGTGTTCACAAGGCGCGGTTCCAAGGTTTCGCCGTTGCCGTATTTTTCAATGGCAGCAAAAGCGGCAGGACCGAATTTTGGATTACATTCCACCACAACAAGGATTTTGCCATCCATGAGCGCCTGGGTGGCGTCCTTGGTCCCGTCAATAGACGCAATGATCAGGTCTTTGCCGGGAACTTTGCCAGCAGCCTCCATGGCTGCAATGGCACCCATGGTCATTTCATCATTGTGTGAATAGAGAGCCGTGGCACCTGGATTGGCTTGATACAAAGTTTCAAAAACCTGACGGCCCTTGTCACGTGCAAAGTCACCTGATTGAGACGCAATGATTTCCATTCCCGGATGATCTTTGATGTAGGTTGCAAATCCTGACATGCGATCATTCGCCGGCGAGCTTCCGGTAGTGCCTTGCAATTCAATGATCTTTGCCTTGCCGCCAACAGCGGCTGTCAAAGCTTCTGCGGCCTGCATGCCTTCCTTGACGAAGTCCGAGCCAATAAAGGCGACATAGTCTTCGCCACCCTTGGCCAGCGACTGATCGACGTTGCGGTCAATCAGCAACAACGGAATACCAGCTTTCTTGGCTTCCATGACAGCGGGGATTAGAGGCTTTTCTTCGCGCGGAGCAAGCAGGATGACGTCGACCTTTTGCGCAATCATCGAGCGCACGTCAGCCACCTGCTTTGCAGCGGAACCTGCGGCATCGGTATAGACCAATTGCCAGCCACGCTTTGCGGCTTCGTCTTCCATGCTTTTGGTTTGTGCCAGGCGCCAGGGATTGTTGCTTTCGGTTTGCGCAAATCCGACTTTGTATTTGTCTTTCTTTTCGAGCTTTGGCAGGGCCGCGTAGGCAGGGCGGAACGTGAAGCCGCCAATGGTGATGGCACCACCAGCTTTGAGAAGTGTACGGCGATTGAGAGTCATAATGTATCCTCCATGAGGGCTACTGACTGTGAACGTGCAGCAGTGTGCCCGGTTCTGAGTTTTTTTTGATGACGCCAACACCGCCCCTCAGGAGCAGCGCCATGATGTTATCCGAGTCAAGATGCGCTGCAGTGTGCAGAGCCTCTCATCCGCACTAGACTAATCATCATACAAATAGTCAAGGATCATATGTTGTGCGATGCAACAGTAACGCCTCGCATGGAGAGGTGCGGTGCAAACGATTCTGCAGACTGGATCAGCTCTGCTTCTCCCCCACCACCATATAATTGACGCCCATGTCATTTGAGCGCCGCCATTCATTGGCCAGCGGGTGGTAGGTCACGCCACTTTCGGCAACCGTGTTTACGCTGTTCTCAAGAAGCCACGCCTTCAACTCCACCGGGGTGATAAACTTTTCCCACTGGTGCGTGCCTTTGGGCAGCCACCGCAAAATGTATTCAGCCCCCACGATGCCAAGCGCGAAGCTTTTCATTGTGCGGTTCAAGGTGGCGACGAACATCAGGCCACCTGAGTTCAGCATGTTGCTGCACGTTCTCACGAAAGCTGCAGGGTCGGCCACGTGTTCGATGACCTCCATATTGAGGATGACGTCGAATTTTTCGCCCGCAGCGTCCAGGTCTTCGGCCACGCCAGTCCGGTAGTCGATCTCCAACTCCATTTCCAAAGCATGGACGGACGCCGTCTTGATGTTTTTCTCCGACGGGTCAACGCCTACCACCGTGGCCCCCAGCCGTGCCATCGGTTCGCACAAAAGCCCGCCACCACAGCCGATATCAAGAAAGCGCAGGCCCTTGAAGGGTTCCCGCTCAAACGGATCACGTCCCAAGCGGGCGCAGACTTGTTCCTTGATATAGTCGAGGCGGACTGGATTGAACACGTGCAGCACGCCAAACTTGCCTTTGGGATTCCACCATTCGGCCGCCATTTTGGAGAATTTCTCCACTTCCGCCGGGTCGAGACTGGGGGGGAGTGCTTTTGTATCGATTGTCATCGGTTCAGGGTCCAAATTTCAGACGACCTTATATTGCATCCCGCAGGGGCGTCCACTAATAGAACGGCAAAGCCGTGTCGGGGGTTCAGTCGCAACTCAAGTTTGACGCGGGACAAATTGTCCCGATGCGGTTGGTTTTGGTCTTTTTAGGGTAGGATTTATGGGCCGTCTGGTCATGAAATTCGGGGGAACGTCGGTTGCAGATGTTGAGCGCATCCGCAATGTGGCCCGCCATGTTGAGCGTGAAGTGAAGGCGGGGCATCATGTAGCGGTGGTCGTCTCGGCTATGGCCGGTACCACCAACCAATTGGTGGACTGGTGCCGCCAAGCCGCTGCGGTGCATGACGCGCGCGAGTATGATGCGGTTGTCGCCACAGGCGAACAAATCACGGCCGGGCTTTTGGCGATTGTGTTGCAAGACATGGGCATCCCCGCGCGCTCTTGGGCGGGTTGGCAAATCCCCATTGAAACCGATGGCGTGCACGGTTCAGCCCGTATGACCGGCGTGAATGGATCTGAAATCCTGAAGCGCATGGAGCAGGGGCAGGTGGCGGTGATCACCGGCTTCCAGGGCATCGGGCCGGACAAGCGCCTTTCGACGCTTGGTCGGGGTGGCTCTGATACTTCGGCTGTGGCCGTGGCCGCTGCCATCGATGCGGCGTGTGACATTTATACGGATGTGGATGGCGTTTACACCGCTGACCCCCGCATTGTGACGGCTGCACATAAATTGGATCGCATTTCCTATGAAGAAATGTTGGAGCAGGCGTCATTGGGTGCCAAGGTGTTGCAGCCGCGCTCGGTTGAATTGGCGATGGTGAAGAAGGTGCCGCTGCAGGTGCGTTCATCATTCGAGTCGCCCGACTCACCCAACCAGAATAAGCCTGATGGTACAGGCCCCGGAACAATTGTTTGTGATGAGGACAAAATCGTGGAACAGCACGTTGTCAGTGGAATAGCCTATTCGCGCGATGAGGCAAAGGTCTCGATCCGCCATGTGAAAGACAAGCCCGGTGTATCCGCTGCTATTTTTGGTCCCCTCGCGGACCAGGACATTTCGGTCGATATGATCGTGCAGAACGTGTCGACGGATGGTTCGTTCGCAGACATCACGTTCACACTCGCCCGCAAGGACTTGCGCAAGGCGATTGAGATCATCAATGGCCTGAAGGACAAAGTCGCATTCACCGATGTGATGCACTCGGCGGATGTGGCCAAGGTTTCTGTCGTCGGCATCGGCATGCGCAGCCACGCCGGTGTGGCCGCCAAAATGTTCTCGTCGCTGGCCGACAAGGGCATCAATATTCAAGCGATCACGACGTCTGAAATTAAAGTGTCTGTACTTATCGACGAAGCTTATACAGAACTTGCAGTACGGGCCTTGCATACGGCTTACGGATTGGACAAGAAGTAGGGATGACTTTGCGGTCTCAAAATATTCCGTCATCCCGGCGAAGGCCGGGACCAGGCTTTGCTCAAAGTCCGGTGTGTGCGGTTAGCCCTGTCCCGGCCTTCGCCGGGATGACGGCATTTGGGGTTGTATTCTTCAAACTCAAAAAACGCCTCTCTTCCTAAGGACACCCGTCATGCCCAGCTCCGTACTTGGCCCGCGTGTCCTCCTCCGAAGGCTCCGGCAAGTGATGGCGGAGCCGGAGACGGCCCAGGCAAAACTCGACAAGATTGTCGGATTGATCGCCGCCAATATGGTGGCCGAAGTGTGCTCGATCTATGTGATGCGGGCAGGCCAGGTGCTGGAACTTTATGCCACGGAAGGCTTGAAGGCCGAGGCTGTTCATAAATCGGTTCTGAAATCCGGCGAAGGCCTGGTGGGTTTGATTGCGCAAGACGCTATCGGGCTTAATCTCTCGGACGCGCAACATCACCCCGCGTTCAAGTATCTGCCGGAAACAGGGGAAGAGATTTACCAATCTTTCCTCGGTGTGCCGATCATGCGCGGTGGGTCCGTCATCGGTGTCCTCGTGGTGCAAAACCGCACGCAACGGATTTACCCTGAAGACGAGGAAGAAGCACTTCAAACCACAGCCATGGTGCTGGCGGAAATCATAGCGTCAGGCGAACTGAAGGAAGTGGCGCGTGAAGTCGCCATCGATGTGGCGCATATTCGCAGTCATCATATTTCGGCTGACAGTTTGGCTGAAGGCATTGCCCTTGGCCAGGTGGTGCTGCACGAGCCGCGCGTTGAAATCCACAATCTCATTGCCGAGAATATTCCAGAAGAAGAAAAGCGGTTGACCGCCGCCGTTGATCAGTTGCGGGCGCAGGTGGATGAGTTGCTGGATGACAGTGATGCCGGCCCTGCCAATGATTATTCCGACGTGCTCGAAACCATTCGCATGTTTGCGCACGACAAAGGCTGGGTGAACCGTCTGCAAGAGGCTGTGCATTCCGGCCTTACGGCCGAGGCCGCTGTTGAGCGGGTGCAGAACGACAACCGCGCGCGCATGCAGCGCATGCAGGATCCGTACCTGCGGGAACGCATGCACGATCTGGATGACCTCTCGAACAGATTGCTCCGTATACTGACGGGTGCCGTCGCCACCGCCTCACGCACCGACTTGCCGGACAATGCCATTGTCGTGGCCCGCAACATGGGGCCTGCGGAATTGCTGGATTATGACCGCACAAAACTGCGCGGTGTGATTTTAGAAGAGGCGGGAAAGACCAGTCACGTCGCCATCGTCGCGCGTGCCCTTGGCATTCCCGCCATCGGCCAGGCCAATGGCATTGTTGACTTGATCGACCCGGATGATGAAATCATCGTTGATGGATCAACGGGCGAAATATTTGTACGCCCGTCTCAGGATTTGCAGAAAGCCTATGCCGAGAAAGTGCGTTTTTATGCCAAGAAGCAGGCGCGCTTTGCTGAGCTCAAAGATTTGCCGTCAGTCACCAAGGATGGTGTCATCGTCAGCCTCAACATCAACGCGGGTTTGATCGTTGATATGCCGCATCTGCATGAATCAGGTGCTGATGGTGTGGGGCTTTACCGCACTGAGTTACAGTTCATGCTGGCGCAACGCTTTCCGCGACTGACGGCGCAAATCAAGCATTACCAACAGGTGATTGAGCAGGCCCAGGGCAAACCCATTGTGTTTCGAACGCTGGATATTGGCGCTGATAAAATCCTGCCCTACCTGCGCCAACCGAAAGAGGAAAATCCGGCTATGGGCTGGCGCTCCATCCGCATGTCGATGGAGCGGCCCGGTTTGTTGCGCCTGCAAGTCCGCGCCATGTTGATGGCGGGGGCGGGGCACGACATGAAAGTCATGTTCCCGATGATTGCCGATGTGTCAGAATTCGTGCTGGCGAAGGCGGCAGTGGAAAAAGAAAAAGCCTATCTCGCCGCGCGTGGGCACGCATTGCCGAAGTCCCTTGAAATCGGCGTGATGATCGAAATTCCGTCATTGATCTGGCAGCTGGATCAGTTGTTGCCGCTGGTGGATTTTGCTTCGATCGGCTCGAATGACCTGGTACAGTTTTTGTTTGCGTCAGACCGCCAGAATCCAAAACTCTCAGGCCGCTATGATCCCTTGAGCCCTTCAGCGCTCAGCGCCATGCGCATGATCGTCGAGAAGGGCCAACAGCACAACAAGAAAGTCACCCTCTGCGGCGAACTCGGCGGTCGCCCACTGGAAGCCATGGGCTTGGTCGGTATCGGCATGACGTCGATGAGCATGGTGCCGTCCGGCATCGGCCCGGTCAAATCCATGATCCGCACGCTGGATCAGAAAAAGCTGTGGACGTTCATGGAACCCCTGATGCGCGGTCCAGCGCACTCGTTACGCGGTGACTTGATGGAGTTCGCGGCGCGGAATGGGGTGGTGTTGTGAGGGAACAGGCGTGAAGTGAAAGAAATGCAGCGTGACGAAGTCAGGTCTCAAGCTAAGAACCGGAATGGAAAATTGAAGTGAACGTTTATCATCCAATTTCCTTTGGTCACGACTTTCACGAGATTCCGTACCTCTATCGCGTTGAGGAGGAATACGAAGTACTAAAAATATTCTTCACTTCGAATGCAGACGAGCTTTTCGTTTTACAGTTTGAGAATTTTGCGGCTTATCGAAGAAGCAAGGAGAGTTTCGCATATAAGAAGATTGATGAACTGGCGGCTGCGGATTTGCTGGGTAATGTTTTTTACGAGATTTTGGACTCTGATTTTGACGCTTGGTTTTCCTCTGATGCCAGTGGAATTGCAGAAACGTTGAATACAAAAGTCTATCTAATTTCTCTTGCCGAAGATTTTTTTGAAGTTTTGGCTGAAGAGCCGCCTCGGCTTGAACGAGTAATTTTGCCAACTTGAATAGCGCGGGAACTGCGTAAACCTGACACTCGACCACCCCAAGCCCCGTAATTCCAAATCGGAATTACGGGGCTTGGGGTGACACCTCGAATTACGGAATTACGGTGTCACCTCACTTTGTATTACTCAAGAATTACGGTGACACCTCACTTTACTATCCTCAAGAATTACGGTGACACCTCACTTTACTATCCTCAAGCCGCATCGGGAATCTTCGCTGTCAGCTCAATCCCAAGAGCCTTCATCACCGCCAGCGTTGACTTCAAAGTTGGATTGCCGTCTTCGCTGAATGAGCGATAGAGTTGTTCGCGTGACAGTCCAGTTTCCTCAGCAATCCCAGCCATACCTTTTGCTCTCGCAACGACGCCGATGCATTTTGCGATATAGGATGCGTCACCTGTTTCCAATGCTTCTGCCATGAAGAATGCGATTTCGGTATCATCGGCGAGGGCCACAGCTGGATCGTAGGTCGTGAGTTTTTCAGTCATTTTTTTTGCTCCTAGTTCAGTGCCAGTGTCTTGGCGGTCGCGATATCGCGCTTTTGACTGCTTTTGTCGCCACTACAAAGTAAGATGACCAGTGCATTCCCGTGTTGAACAAAATAAATCCGATAGCCTGGTCCATAGTGAATCCGTAACTCCCTCACACCGTCGCCAACAGTAGGCGCATCGCCTAGCAAGCCTTCGCCAAGTCGCATCAGCCGGGAAGCAATCACAGTTCGCGCGCGGCGATCTTTGAGCCTGCTCTCCCAAAGGCGAAAGGTTTCGGTTTGTTTTATCTGCATTGATTTATTTGTAGTTTTAAAACTACAGAAAGTCAAATCGAAATTTGAAAGCGCAAAATTCCTCCCCCGCGTTAGCTTAACATTCACCATTCTGCTGCAAGGTGAAACTTGGTTAGTCAATGGTTAAGCGGGCTGGTGCCTGCTTTCTAGGTGGGTTGAGTTATGAACGAAAACAGAATTGCGCCGCATATCCCCGACAGTTATCTGGGAGCGAACCGTCCGAAGCCTGACGGCATCATGGATCCTGCGGGCGAAGCCGGCTGGTTTTTGATGCGGGAGCGCGAGGACCGCGGCCTGTCGCTGGAGCGGGCGGGCGAGTACACGGGCATTCACCCCTATCACCTGGAAGCCATTGAACTTGGCAACATGACGAATATGCCGTCGCGCGCCGAGGCGCTGGAAATGATTGCGGCCTATGCGAATTTTCTGGCCTTCGAGCCCGAGCCCCTGTTGTATCATTATGTGTCGTTCCTGCCTGCACCGGAGGTGGCCCCGCGCCGTCACCCTGCCAATCCCGCACCCTTGTCGTCGGCCAAGGTTTTGACATTCGGCAAGTTCGTGAAACTGCCGTCGATCAATATGAAATTGCCGTCGATGGCAGCGATGGCCAATTTCCGAAAACTGCCGCCGATGCCGCGCATGCCCGATATGCCGTCGGGCAACGGTGGCATTGTCGCCTCGGTTGTCGGTGCGTTCCTGTTGTTCTCCGGCGTCACCTGGATGTTGATGCCGGGTTCCGGCACTGGATTGAGCACCGAACAGGTGGCGTCGCTTGAACCTGCCGACCCGATGCCCACAGCATCGACAGGCCAGGACATGGCGACTGTCAAAATGACTGAAACACCCTTGGATGCGGAACCCATGGCGGTCGTGGCAGCTGATGAGCCCATTACTGCACCTGCCCCCGATGTGGGTGAAGATGTGTTGGGTGCATTCATTCAAGATACGGTGGCTGGTGCAAAGGAAGCGACCCAACCTGATCAGCAAGTGGCTTCAAACAATACGGGTCGCGTGTTTGGTTCGCCGGATGAAAAGGTGCGTTTGGTGTTGAAGGCCAATCGCAACATCTGGCTGTTGATTGAAGATGGCAAGGGCAACCGTGTGGCCACGCAATTGATGAACAAGGGCGACATATTCCGCGTCCCGAACAAGCCGGGCCTCGTGGCCACGGTGCAGGACGGTGGTGCGATTACCTATGTGATCGATGGTCAGGAAAAAGGCGTGTTGGGCCAGCCCGGTGCTGTGCTGGCTGCTGAACCGCTTGATGTGGCGAAACTCGAAGCCAAGGTTTAACACTTTGCCATTGCGCGGCGGCTTTGTTAAAGCCTGCCGCCATGGCTGCTATTTCTCCTGATAAAATCGACAGTATTCTCAAACGCTTTGCTTCGGTTGAGCATGAACTTGCGTCTGGTGCAGGGGGTGAGACGTTTGTGCGTCTGTCGAAAGACTATGCCGAACTCGAACCCACAGCGAAAATGGCGCTGGGCTTGCGCGCGGCTTATGCCGAAATTGCCGATCTCGAAGATATGATCGCGGCAGGCGGCGAGCTTGCGGACATGGCGCAGGTCGAAAAACCAGCCCTCGCTGCAAAAATTCAGGACATGGAACAGCAGTTGCGAATTTTGCTGCTGCCGAAAGATGCCGCTGACGCACGCAATGTCATCCTTGAAGTGCGGGCTGGCACGGGTGGTGACGAAGCTGCGATTTTCGCAGGCGATTTGTTCCGCATGTATCAGCGCTATGCCGCGTCAAAAAACTGGCGGGTTGAAATTATTTCGACGAGTGACGGCGAACACGGCGGCTACAAGGAAGCCATCGCCAATATTTATGGGGCCGGGGTTTATGCGCTGATGAAGTTTGAATCCGGCGTTCATCGTGTCCAGCGGGTACCGGCAACAGAAACCCAAGGGCGCATTCACACTTCGGCCGCCACAGTCGCGGTGTTGCCGGAAGCAGAAGAAGTCGACATCAAGCTTGAAGACAGGGATTTGCGCTTTGATGTCTATCGCTCCTCAGGCCCCGGCGGGCAGTCGGTGAACACCACGGACTCGGCGGTGCGCGTCACGCATATCCCCACCGGCATCGCTGTGGCGCAGCAAACCGAAAAGTCGCAACTCAAAAATAAAAACATGGCGCTGAAATTGCTGCGGGCCAAGCTTTACGAAATGGAACGCTCGAAACTCGACGCTGAACGCTCCGCCGCGCGGAAGGGGCAAGTGGGGTCGGGGGATCGCTCGGAGCGCATTCGCACCTATAATTTTCCGCAAGGGCGCCTGACTGATCATCGCATCAACCTGACGCTTTATAAGTTGCCGGAAATTATTGAAGGTCCGGCGTTGGAAGATGTGGTGCAGGCCCTGGTCACGGAGCACCAGGCAAGCTTGATGGCAGAGCAGGATGCCAACAGTTAAAGAGCTTCTTGCTCACGCGCGCGTGAGACTGGCCGAAACCGAAACGCCAAGTCTGGATGCGAGGTTGTTGTTGCAGCATGCGGCAGGGCTCGACCATGTGGCATTGGTGGCGGACCCTGACCTCGTGGTAAGTGCCGAGGTTGCGGCACAGTTTGAAGTGATGGTGGCGCGAAGGGCGGCTTACGAACCCGTGTCGCGGATATTGGGAAAACGGGAATTCTTTGGCCGCAGTTTCAAAGTCACGCCGGATGTGCTTGATCCTCGGGCCGACACCGAAACGATTGTTGAACTGTGTTTGCAGCTGTTGCCTGAAGGTCAAAGGTTACGGGTTTTGGATCTTGGGACGGGCAGTGGCATTTTGGCCGTGACGATTTTAGCGGAGCGCCCACTGGCGACCGGTGTTGCTGTTGATCTGTCACCTGCTGCCTTAGACGTTGCCCGCCAAAATGCTGTCAGGGTGGCTGATCGGATCGATCTGCTTGAAAGCAATTGGTTCTCGCATGTGGACGGCCGGTTTGATCTCATTGTCTCTAACCCACCCTATATTCCTGCAGCAGATGTATTGCGTTTGGACATCGAAGTGAGAGATCACGACCCGCATTTGGCGTTGGATGGGGGAGCTGATGGACTGGCCTGCTACCGCGCCATAGCTTCAGGTTGTGTTCACCATCTATTTGAACGGGGATATGCCATTGTCGAGATTGGAGCAGGGCAGCAAACCGATGTGACGGAAATATTTATCGCGCAACAGTTTCAACTCATTGCACAAAGCCAAGATTTGGGCGGCCATGTGCGGGCCCTGGCATTCCAGAAAAAGCCTTGAAAATTTCGCTTTGGAATCGCAGGCAACTCAGCTATAGAGATAGGCGCGACCCCTGCAGTTTGTGAAATAGGTGGTGCCCGAACGGGGCATCGGTTTTCCAAATCTGAAGACGGCTTCACCCTCGGATAAAGGGGGAAACGCAGGGTGTGGCTGAAACCAGGACAGACAAACTGAACAAGCTTTTTCACAGCTTATAATCGTAACACCGCAACAGCTGACTGGCCCACAGGGGACCGGAGCGTTGTTTGCGCCTTGACAGTGACAGTGGATTTCCATGAGACCCGGACAGTACAACAACAATAACAACAAGAACCGCAACCGCAACCGCAATCGCAGGCCGGGTGGTGGCAGTAGTGGTCAGTCGAGTGGCAACGGAGCCAACCGGGTTTACGATTCCAACGGGCCGGATGTAAAACTGCGCGGTACCGCCCAAACCATTGCTGAAAAATACATGCAGCTGGCGCGTGACGCACAAAGCTCAGGTGATACGGTGGCGGCTGAAAGCTATTTCCAGTTTGCCGACCATTACTACCGGGTGTGGCTGGCGGCCCAGCCGGCGGGGCAACCCCTTCAATTTTCCCGGCGGATGGCTGAGGAAGAATATGACGAAGACGGCAATGAAATTGTTGCCGAGGCTGAGGGAGATACTCAACCCCAAGATGGTGGCGAAAGTGGCGACACAATTTCCGCCGAGGGCGGTGAGGGCCAGGCAGAGGGTGATCAACAGCCCCAGCAGAACCGCCAGAATAACCGTAACGACCGTTACAACAACGCAAATAACAACAACCAAAACCGTGACGGCGGCAACCCCCGCAATTTCCGCCAACGCTGGCCGCGCCGCAATGACCGCTATGGCCAGGATGGACAGCCCAATGGCAATCAGGTTGAGGGCCAGACCGAAAGTGGCGAACGGCAGGAGCGTTTAGAGCGCCCGGTCGATGACGTTGTTGTTGCACAGCCCCGTGAAGCTGAAGCACAGGACTTTCAGAAACAAGACGGGGGAAACTGGGAAGCACCGTCGTTCCTGACGCGGCCAACGCCCGTTATCGTGTCCGCGCCAGAGATTGCGTCTGAAGAAGCGCCAGCACCCCGTCCGCGGGGCCGCAAGCCTCGTGCTGTTGCCCCGGTTGAGGATGCGCCGCAGGGCGACTGAGTTCCCCTTGTAAGCTGGCTTTTCATTCCCACATTCTGATCCAAGTAACGCTTGAGGTTTGTGATGGATTTTGAAAAATATACGGAGCGGTCAAAAGGCTTCCTGCAGTCGGCGCAGTCGCTTGCGCTGCGCGAAGGGCACCAACGCTTCACCGCAGAACATGTTTTGAAGGTGCTTCTTGATGATGAGGAAGGCCTTGCGGCAAATTTGATCAAGGCGTCGGGCGGCAACCCGGTCATGGCCTTGGCTGCGACGGAGGCTTCTTTGAACAAGCTTCCCAAAGTTTCGGGCGGTGGGGCGGGTCAGGTTTATCTGGCCCCCGAACTGGCGCGCGTGTTTGATACGGCGCAAAAACTGGCCACAAAATCGGGTGATAGTTTTGTCACGGCTGAGCGGCTGTTGCAGGCCCTGGCCATGGAAAAAAGCGAGGCGGCAACAGCTCTCAAAAGCGCTGGCGTCACGCCGCAAGGTTTGAACACGGCCATCAACGATGTGCGCAAAGGGCGTACGGCAGATTCATCGTCAGCTGAGAACGCTTATGATGCCTTGAAAAAGTATGCGCGTGATCTGACGGCTGCCGCGCAAGAAGGCAAGCTTGACCCGGTGATCGGGCGTGACGAAGAAATCCGCCGGACCATGCAGGTGTTGTCACGGCGGACCAAAAACAATCCGGTTTTGATTGGTGAACCCGGTGTGGGCAAAACCGCGATTGCCGAAGGTTTGGCCTTGCGCATCGTGCAGGGCGATGTACCCGAAAGCTTGAAAGACAAGAAACTCATGGCCCTCGACATGGGGTCCCTGATTGCGGGTGCCAAATTCCGCGGTGAGTTTGAAGAGCGATTGAAGGCCGTACTATCAGAAGTTACTGCTTCGGCGGGTGGCATCATTTTGTTCATTGATGAAATGCACACGCTGGTGGGTGCTGGCAAGGCCGACGGCGCGATGGATGCATCGAACCTGTTGAAACCAGCCTTGGCGCGGGGCGAGCTTCACTGCGTGGGGGCCACGACGCTGGATGAGTATCACAAGCATGTGGAAAAAGACGCCGCTTTGGCACGGCGCTTTCAACCCATATTTGTAAGTGAACCCACAGTGGAAGACTCAATTTCGATTCTGCGGGGTATCAAGGAAAAATATGAACTGCACCACGGTGTACGCATCACCGATGCCGCCATCGTGGCGGCGGCGACCTTGTCGAACCGCTATATCGCTGATCGTTTTCTTCCCGATAAAGCCATCGACTTGATGGATGAGGCAGCTTCGCGCTTGCGCATGCAGGTTGATTCAAAACCTGAGGAACTGGACGAGTTGGACCGGCGTGTGATGCAGCTTCAAATCGAGCGCGAGGCCTTGAAGAAAGAGTCGGATGCCGCATCGAAAGACCGCCTGTTGCGGCTTGAAAAAGAGTTGGCGGAGACTGAGGAAAAATCCGCTGGCATGACTCGCAGTTGGCAGGCGGAAAAGGAAAAGCTCGCCTCTGCGTCAAAGCTCAAGGAAGAATTGGAAGCCGCGCGGCGTGAATTGGAACTCGCGCAACGCAAGGGTGACTTCGCTCGGGCCGGTGAATTGACCTATGGTTTGGTGCCGGAGCTTGAAAAGAAGTTGGCCGCTGCCGAAGTTGATGGCCATTCCAAGATGGTTGAAGAAGCTGTGACGGCTTCGCATGTGGCACAGGTGGTTTCGCGTTGGACCGGCATTCAGGTTGACAAGATGCTGGAAGGCGAGCGTGAGAAACTGCTTCAGATGGAGCAGACGTTGCAGAAGCGCGTCGTCGGCCAGGAAGATGCTGTGATTGCTGTGGCCACAGCTGTGCGTCGTGCGCGTGCAGGTTTGCAGGACCCCAATCGGCCCATCGGCTCGTTCATGTTCTTGGGACCAACAGGTGTTGGCAAAACCGAACTGACTAAGGCGCTTGCAGGGTTTCTGTTTGATGATGAGCATGCACTCCTGCGCATTGATATGTCGGAGTACATGGAAAAACATGCGGTGTCGCGGTTGATTGGCGCTCCGCCCGGTTATGTTGGCTATGATGAAGGTGGTGCGCTGACTGAAGCCGTG
Source organism: Hyphomicrobiales bacterium (assembly GCA_031421835.1). Taxonomy (GTDB): domain Bacteria; phylum Pseudomonadota; class Alphaproteobacteria; order Rhizobiales; family Aestuariivirgaceae; genus Aestuariivirga. Next base: position 40,829 of record JANOPL010000019.1, read on the forward strand.
CGGCGCAGGCCTTATCAGGTCGTGTTGTTCGACGAAATTGAGAAGGCCCACCCTGATGTGTTCAATGTGTTGCTGCAGGTGCTGGATGATGGCCGTTTGACGGACGGGCAGGGCCGCACAGTCGATTTCAAAAACACGCTGATCATCATGACGTCGAACATGGGATCTGATTTCCTTGTCAGCTTGCCAGACGGGCAGGATGTTGATGTGGTTAAAGACCAGGTCATGGATGTGGTGAAACAATCCTTCCGGCCCGAGTTTTTGAACCGTGTTGACGACATCATCCTGTTCCACCGCTTGATGCGCAAACACATGGGCTCAATTGTCGACATCCAGTTGGAGCGGTTGGCGAAATTGCTCAGTGAACGGAAGATTACGGTTGAACTGACTGACGCAGCAAAAGCACTCTTGGCCGAAAAAGGGTATGACCCGGCTTATGGCGCGCGGCCTTTGAAACGTGTGATTCAAAAACTGGTGCAAGACCCTCTGGCGGAAGAAATTCTGTCCGGTCGTGTGACGGATGGGACTGATGTGCAGGTCGATGCTGTTGCAGGTGTTTTGGTGTTCAACGGTGTGGCAACGGGTGTCAACCGACCTGCAGCCGTGAACGAGGCTTCAACCCTGCATTAAGGTTGATTGCACCTCCTTGAACTCCGCGCTATCGTTTTCGTTACGGGGACGTTGAGCAGCGGAGTTTTTGGATGTCTAAGACTGTGCTGATCACGGGGGCCAGTGATGGCATTGGCTTTGAAATTGCCCGAAAGTCTGTTGATTTGGGCTACAACGTTTTCATGCTGGCGCGGGACCCTGAACGCCTGCGACGTGCAGCTGACAACATCTTGGGCCCCATGCGGCCCCGTATCATGGCTGTTGACCTGACCGATGAACGCTCGCGCAAGGCCTTTCTGATCTTCATGGAAGAGGCGGAACTGATACCAGATATCTTGGTCAACAATGCCGGCATTGGTTCGGCAGGTGAATATGCCGAGGTTCCCTGGGAGAAACTGGAACAGCTGTTTCGGCTCAACATGCTGGCTGTGGCACATATCAACCACTGGGCCTTGAAGCGCATGAAGGCGCGAGGTTCTGGTGCCATTGTCAACATGTCGTCAGCTGTGGCGACGCGGCCCTCGCCCTATTTTGCAGCTTATGCCGCCAGCAAAGCTTTCATCAACAGTTTGAGTCAGGCGCTCTATGTCGAGGCCAAGCCCTATGGCGTGTCCGTGTCTGTGGTGCATCCGCCGGAAGTGCGCACCAGGCCCAATGTCAACCGCCAGAAAGCTGATCTCAGTGGTACATTGGCGCTCAGGTTTTTGCCGAGCATTGCGGATTACACGGTGGCCAAGGTGGTGCTGAAAGCGGCCCACGGCGGGCAAAGGTCTGTTGCACCGGGCATCGTCACGTGGCTGGCGATGGCAACGGCTGGAAAACTGCCGGCGTCGCTTGACCTGATGCTGATGACGCAATTGTTCAAACAGCGCTCCTGGTTGAAGCCCAAAGAAACGCCGCTGCCAATAAAGCCCGGTGAAGTGGTGTAGGGCGTACATTATGGTTATTCTGAAATCATGAACCTGCAACACTTCAATGATTATTGCAGCTCACTTTCCCACACGGCCCATGTGGTGCAATGGGGTGGTGTTCATGTGTGGAAAGTGGGTGGGCCCAAAGGCAAGATGTTTGCGTTGGCATTTCCGGACTTGCAAAAGCAACTGGCGATCACCTTCAAAGTCTCGGCTATGAGTTACGACATTTTGAAAGAGCAGCCGGGCTTGCGGCCTGCACCCTATCTGGCATCACGGGGCATGACGTGGATACAAAGGGTTTCAAGTGAGTCGATGGATGATGCGGCGCTGAAGGATTATCTGGCTGAGAGCAGGCGGTTGTGCGGCCTGGCTCTGCCAAAATCAGTGCAACAAAAACTTGGATTGATTTAAGTCTTACGGCCCTGCTTGTGCGAGCTGGGTGGATGCTGGTGCCTGTTGCATCATGGCAACAACGCGATTCTTCAGTATACGGAAGTTTACGAGGTCTTTGCCGGCCAGTTGTTTGCCGCCTGCGGCTTTGATTGCAGAGGGGTTGACGGGGCGATTGTTGATGCGGACTTCATAATGCAAGTGTGGGCCTGTTGAACGGCCCGTTGTGCCGACATAGCCAATGATCTGGCCCTGGTTCACGTGTTTGCCCTTGCGCACACCAGCTGCAAGTCTGCTCATGTGAGCGTAAAGTGTTTTGTATTTTTGGCCATGCTTCAGAACGATGGTGTTGCCATAGGCGCCGTGGCGACCGGCAAGGTCAACCACACCTGCGCTGGCGGCGCGAATGGGTGTTCCGGTTGGAGCGCCAAAGTCAACGCCCGTATGCATTTTCGAATAGCGCAAAAGCGGATGGCGGCGCATGCCGAAACCTGAAGTGATTTTAACGCCGGATACCGGGGTTTTCAAAAGCGCGCGTGAGGCGCTGCGGCCATTTTCGTCGAAATAATCGGTCTGGCCATCGGTGGCTGTGAAGCGGAAATATTTTTTGGTTTTGCCGCCGAAATTCAGTTGGGCGTAGTGGAGAACTTTACGTTTCGAGGATGATCCGGTGAGGGGTTTTCCGAACAACAATTCAAAATCGTCTGAGGCGTCAATCTGGTTTTGGAAGTCGACATCGTAGGAGAAGACACGGGTAAATTCTGAGACGATGTATTCGGGAATCTTGTTGTCTTTGGCTGTGCCATAAAGACTGGAACCAATTTTGGCCCGGGCGCGATAATTATCGACCTGGGCATATTGCGATTTGATGCCGTCTTGTCGGCCTGTGATGCGGGCTGAGAAGTTGCCGTCTTCATCGGCTGAAACTTCGATGGTTTCTTTCGGTCCGGGCTTGAAAGACAGTTCCACCGGGAAAATGACCTCCCGACCATAAAAATCTATCTGACGGTCGAAGGTGACGTCGAACGTCGTGCCCGCCTTGATCATTTTTGTCGGCAACACGGGCTCTACGGCTTTGACCAGTTCTTCTGCGGCGGCTTTTGAAACGCCACGGTCGATCAACTCCCGTTTCAGGCTGGAACCTTTGGCAAGCGTGAATGTTTCGTCGACAGGTTCAGGGGGTGCGGTCTTCGAAATCTCCGTGATGTTTTCACGTTCGGATTCGACGGCTTCAATTTCAGCATCCAGAACGGCTGTATCGGAATCACTGTAGGGCAATTCGTTTTCGGTGATTTCAGGATAGGCCCAATCACCAGCAAGTTCGCGTTCTGGCAGCACCTCGGTCTTTGAGGCAGGCGCGGAAGCCGTTTGCAAGTTCTCATCGGGCAGCGGTTTTGCGGCAGCGATGGTTTGTTCTTCCGCAGGATTGACCGCTGCGTTGGCAGGTAAAGGTGCAGCGTTATGCCCAAATAAACCGAGCATCACACTGCCTACAATGATGGTTGCGGCAGCACCTGCGAGACAGGTTGTAAGCAACCACTTGTGGTGTGCGGGCTCTTCGAGGAAGCCTGTTTCAAGGCGGATGGGATTGAGATTTTGGGCAACGGGCATAAGGCCTGGCCGCTTTGGCCTTGCCGGAAGTCTGTTGTTGTTTTGCCCCTTAAACGTCATTCAACTTCCCTAGGTCACAAACTAAGTTGTCACTCTCATTGCGCAACCGCCCTTGCGCTGTATGTTGTCGTTTTGGCAAATCAAGTGACGAGTTGCCAGATAAATCTCACGTCCGCACAAATTTTCATCCGGCCAGACAATGCCTCCGGGCAGGCAAGGCTGTCAACCAATTTGGATTTGCGCCATTTCGCGCGTCGTCCAACCTTGCTTTCACTGCCCAACCCTTTTTTGCAACATAACATTTCCATTCGGTTAACCATGAATGATCAGACTCAAAAACAGACTGTACCGCTGTGGACGTCATAAGACTGTCGTTCTTGCGTGGGTTTGCCAGATGAATCACGAAAATGTGCTTGCCGACACGCTGAAAAGATCAAAAAACACGCCTGTGGACAACATTTATACCTCTTGTTTTCAATAGCTTATAAAAAAAACAAAAAACATTACGAATTTTGTTTGACAGTTTGGCAGGGTTGAAACTATACACCGCATCACTGAGGGACGCCGGTGCGAACGCGCCGACGCCTCTGTGCGAAATCAAAGCGCGATCGGCTAAACCAGCCGGCAACCCTGCAAGGGGGAACCGGGAAGAGGTTTGTCTGTCGTGCAGACGGTCCTCCAAAAGGGCTGAATAGCACAGGAATACGGGATCACAAGTCCCCCGCTGATTGACATTGTTAAAGAAAGAAAGAGAAACGCAGACGGCGTGTGTCCTTGCGGTTTCCACGTGAGTGGAGACGAAGAAACAAACGTCGATAGCGTTTCAGAAATACAAGGAAATAGACAGAATTTATCGCAAGATAAAAACTACTTTTCCTCGTCAATTTTTTTAAAGCTAAAGACCAGTAGGTGGTCGCAAGATCACCTGTTAACCAGTTTCAAACTTGAGAGTTTGATCCTGGCTCAGAACGAACGCTGGCGGCAGGCTTAACACATGCAAGTCGAACGGGCATAGCAATATGTCAGTGGCAGACGGGTGAGTAACACGTGGGAACCTTCCTAGAGGTACGGAACAACGCAGGGAAACTTGTGCTAATACCGTATACGCTGGAGACAGGAAAGATTTATCGCCTTTAGACGGGCCCGCGTAGGATTAGGTAGTTGGTGAGGTAATGGCTCACCAAGCCTACGATCCTTAGCTGATCTGAGAGGATGATCAGCCACACTGGAACTGAGACACGGTCCAGACTCCTACGGGAGGCAGCAGTGGGGAATCTTGGACAATGGGCGCAAGCCTGATCCAGCCATGCCGCGTGAGTGAAGAAGGCCTTCGGGTTGTAAAGCTCTTTT
>JANOPL010000020.1:0-11480 GCA_031421835.1 Hyphomicrobiales bacterium
CTTCGGCGCGCGCGCCCGCACACGCTGCGTCAACTGCAGAGCGGCGAGCATCAAGAATGCCGCTTCTGGTTCTGGCGAAGTCGACGCAACAACCGATGTCGAACCGGCGATGTTGGGTGGCGCATAGGTGCCGCCAGCAACGCGTGGTTCATAGATTGTTACGATGTCATTGCCGAGCTTGGACTGGTCAGCACGTGTTGCTTGCGTGCCCGTATCCTGCCACGAAATGTTGCAGGCAATCTGGCCACCGAGCATGGCTGCACGGTTGGTTGGCCAGTCTGCTGCGGCCACACCTTCAATCGCATGCTTGGAAAGGGCAGCAAGCATTTCAAGGCCCTTTACACCGGCATCATTGTTGAAGATGGGTTCCCACTTGTCGTTGAACAAATGCATGCCGTACTGGGCGGCGATGTGTTCCCAGGCATAGGTGGCCCAAAAACCGCGGCCTGCCATGAGGCCGATACCGGCAGTGCCGGGCTGGGCTTTGTTCAGTTCAGGCGCCAGCTTGAGCATTTCGTCATAGGACGGAATGGTCGAAACCTTGTCGATTGAGCTGATACCGATCTTGGCGAACACAGATGGACGCACGTGCACCTGCTGAATGTCGCAGTCGAACGGAATGCCAAGAATACCCTTGTCACCCCAACGGCCATAGTTGGCCTGATAGGTTTCATACCAATCATCAAACGGCAGTGCCCACTTGGCCACATATTCATCCAACGGCTTCAGGAAGCCTTGGGCGGCAAAGTCACCCAGCCATGGCGAAAAGAATTGAATGGCGTCGAAACCGGCATTGCCGGAAAGGAACTCGGCCACAACCTTGTCATACATGGCATCATCTGGAATCGACACAACGTCGATTTTGATGCCTGAAAGGTCAGCGAAGGGCTGTGTCTGTTCTTGCGCCGATTCACGGTCAGCTGCACCCACGGCGAAGCGCACGGTTTTGCCGGCGTGCTCTTTGCGGATGGCTTCCCAGTCAGCGGTGCGGATCCAGTCTTTTTTCGGATCCCAAAGCTCATCATTGTCACCAAGCTTGTACTGCTCGCGGTATTCTTTTTTGACGAACTTGCCGACATTGAGCGTGGCCAACACATCCGCCGGATTTTTCATCTGGGCGAAGGCCGGGTTGATGTTGAACGAATTCACACCGGCCGTTGTGGCAAGTGCAGCACCCGTGGCTGCCGTGGTTTTCAGCAGCGAACGGCGGGTCAGGCCCGTTTTGCGAAGCGTCATCTATTTCCTCCATTGGATCGGCCTGACATTATGTTCCGCTACATCACGGCAGGCCAGCCGTGGCAGAGGGTTTTCGGCGCTTAACAGCGAACGAAATTTCGGTAATTGCGTGAAGAAGCAGCCGTTTAAAGCCATTACAATCATCCTCCCGTGTCACCTCTCGTGGGCGACTTTTCAGATATTTGAATTAGACTACTAAATGTATTTTTAGAATGCAAATGTTTCGTTTTGACAATTCCTTTGAAAACTCGATTGTTTTCCAAGTCTCTCATTGTTACAGCTTTGGAAGCCCGATATGCGTGTTTGATCAACGGATTAAACCCATGTCGAAAACACCACTGCTAGATCAGGTTCACCTGCCTTCAGACCTCAGAAAACTGCCATATCAAGATTTATCCCAACTTGCGGCAGAATTGCGGACAGACCTGATTGAGCAAGTTTCACGCACTGGCGGACATTTAGGGGCAGGGCTCGGCGTTGTCGAACTGACGATCGCTTTGCACCATACATTTAACACCCCCGACGACCGCATTATCTGGGATGTAGGCCACCAGGCCTATCCCCATAAACTGCTGACCGGACGCCGAGCAAACTTTGGAACTTTGCGACAAGAGGGTGGTATCTCCGGTTTCACCAGGCGAGCCGAAAGTGAGTACGATCCATTCGGTGCGGCCCACTCTTCCACGTCGATTTCAGCCGGACTCGGCATGGCAGTGGCGCGGGATTTGGCAGGCAGCGACCGTCACGTCATCGCAGTGATCGGCGATGGAGCCCTGTCGGCTGGCATGGCCTTTGAAGCCCTCAACAATGCCGGTGCAATGAACGCCCGATTGATCGTGATCCTCAACGACAATGACATGTCGATTGCAGAACCTGTTGGCGCACTCAGCGCTTATCTTGCAAAATTGGCATCGAGCAAAGCCCATCAGAGCGTGCGGGACTTGGCCAAACGGATTTCTGCAAAGTTTGGCAATAAGATTGACCGCTCGATCAAACGCGCGGTCGGGCATGCGCGAGGTTTTGTGACGGGCGGAACAATGTTCGAGGAATTGGGCTTCTTCCACATCGGCCCGATTGACGGTCACGATTTTGATCACTTGCTGCCCGTATTGCGGAACGTGCGTGATAACACGCTGGGCCCAGTCTTCATTCATGTGCGCACCCAAAAAGGCAAAGGCTATGCACCGGCGGAATCAGCCAAAGACAAATATCACGGCGTCAACAAATTTGATGTCGTCACGGGCGCGCAATCCAAACCAGCATCAAATGCGCCAAGCTACACAAGGGTGTTTGGCGAAGCACTTTTGCAAGAAGCAAAACTGGACGAAAAAATAGTTGGCATCACGGCTGCCATGCCGTCTGGAACGGGCATCGACATTTTGCAAAAGGTTTATCCCACTCGGGTTTTCGACGTGGGTATTGCAGAGCAGCATGCCGTGACTTTTGCGGCAGGCATGGCCACTGAAGGCTATAAACCGTTTGTCGCCATATATTCCACATTTCTGCAAAGGGCCTACGATCAGGTCATGCACGATGTGTCCTTGCAAAAACTTGCGGTACGTTTTCCTATCGATCGTGCGGGTTTCGTCGGCGCAGACGGGCCGACGCATTGTGGTGCGTTCGACATCACCTATCTTGCCACACTGCCCAATATGGTGGTCATGGCGGCGGCAGATGAAGCAGAATTGAAACACATGGTGCGCACAGCTGCTGCCTATGACGAAGGCCCCATCAGTTTTCGATATCCCCGTGGTGATGGCGTAGGGACTGAAATGCCTGAACGTGGTGCGATACTCGAAATCGGGAAAGGACGAATTGTAAAAGAAGGAACGAGAATTGCCATTTTGTCTTTTGGCACGCGCCTGTCAGCAGCATTGGCTGCTGCGCAGGAGCTGGACACAGCGGGCTTTTCCACCACAGTCGCAGATGCCCGATTTGCCAAACCTCTGGATTTTGAATTGTTGCAACGCCTGGCGATGTCCCACGAACTGCTCTTGACTGTTGAAGAGGGGGCTGTAGGCGGTTTTGCGGCTCACGTCTTGCAAACCTTGGCTCTCAGCGGCCTTTTGGACGGCAAACTCAAGGTCAGGCCGTTGGTGTTGCCCGATGTCTACATGGAGCAAGCCAGTCCCGACACCATGTACAAACGCGCCGGGTTGGATGCCGCAGGCATTGTCCTGACGGCACTTCGGGCTTTGAAAGCTGACTGAATGCGTGGCATGGTAGCAAGGTTAGAGGCAGTTTGAGGGCAATGGCTGTGGCACAAGGCATCGACAATGCTTTTTCAGATCAGGATTCGAAGGAACGAAGTGCAGGCCGCGTTGCCCGCAATCGCATGCGCATTGCCTGGATGTATTATGTTGAAGGCCTGACCCAAAATGAAATCGCCGATCGCTTGGGCATTGGCCGCGTCACAGTTGTTCGAAATATAAATGAAGCCCTCAAACAGCGTGAAGTGAAAATCTGGATAACTGGCCATGTGGCGGAGTGCCTTGATCTTGAGGCATTGCTGAAAGAAAAATTCAACCTGCTGGATGCAGTCGTAGTACCCGAACCTGCAAACCCGGAAAATACCTCGCGCGTCATCGGTAATGCCGCCGGCATGTATGTTACCGATCAACTTACCGATGGCTCTTGTCTGGGGGTTGGCTGGGGCGCCACACTCTACGCCTCGCTTCAAACCTTAAGTCCGCGTGAATTTTCAAACGTCGATGTGGTTTCGTTGTTGGGCGGTATTGTTCAAGCAAAGCGTTTCAACCCCGCCGAGTTCGCCTGGCAATTCGCCAATACGGTCGGGGCAAACTGCTACCTGCTCACGGCCCCGGCTGTGGTCGACTCGGAACAAACGCGGCGTGCGTTGATTGAGCGCTGTGGCTTGGATGAAGTTTTGAAACGTTCGGAAAAAATGGATATGGCACTGCTCAGCGTGGGTACCATGTCAGAACAATCCACATCTTTTCGATTTGGCTTTTTCACCGAAGATGAACGTCAGTCGCTGCTTAAAAAAGGCGCAGTCGGCGATATGCTTTATAATTTCTTCGACGTGAATGGGAAACTTGTAGACCACCCGATCAACCGCCGTGTCATGTCGATGCCAATTGAAAATCTCAAAACCGTGGCAAAACGGGTGTTGATTTCAGGTGGCAATGACAAGGTTGATGCGCTCTTGGGGGGTATCAAGCTGGTAAATGCCAATGTCATCATCACCAATGAAGACACTGCCCGGAAATTGGTGGAACACGCATAATTGAATTCTTCCCGCTATGTGCCGGATGAGGAATGTGGTAGTCTCAGTGTAGCTCGCGTTGTCCTATGAACCGAGCTGGGGGAATGTTGGAGTTCCGATTGTCAAAACATTGAAAGGTATTTTCATGTTGAACGTCATTGCCCTGCGCCCTGCTCGAGGAAAAACGCCTGAGAACAAAATCGCAAGTCGACCTGCGTTATCCATCCGTCACCATGTTCTCAAAACATGCGCGACAGAAAACTCGGGAAGACTCTACTGCGAAGATGAAAACGATACCGAAGTGCCACAAATCGATATTTATGCGGGTCGATGAAGCTCAGTTTTTGTCTTTCAACCGCACAATGACATCAATCCGGTCAATGATTTTGCCTTTGGGCACTTGCGGCATGCCAACCACGCTGACGCCTTCCGCTTCAATGTCCATCAACTGGTGTTTTTCATTGTCGAAGAAATGGAAGTGATTGGACGTGTTGGTGTCGAAATAACTGCGGTCGCCTTCTATCGCCAACTCTCGCAGCAGCCCGGCCGATTTAAACTGGTTCAGGGTGTTGTAAACAGTCGCAAGCGAAACTGGAACTTTGGCTTCAACCGCTTCCGCGTGCAAATCCTCAGCGCAGACATGCCGATCCCCCTGCCCGAACAACAGGGTTGCCAACGCGACGCGCTGTTGCGTGGGCCTTAGCCCCGCATCACGTAGTTTTTCCGGCAAGTCTGGCAATTTCATGCTGCCATATAGCAGCCAAAGTCCAAGTTGTGCAATCCAGCCTGTCAGGCCGAACTGCACTTTGCTTTATAGCCAAAGCGCATGCTAAAGCTTCAGATAATACTTCAAACTGGGGCCTAAACCGCAATGACTTTTCTACCAAAAGCATCCTATTCTTACGAAGATTTAATCACCTGCGGTCGCGGTGAGCTGTTCGGACCCGGCAACGCCCAGTTGCCATTGCCCCCAATGTTGATGTTTGACCGCATCACCGAAGTGAAAAAAGATGGTGGTGCGGCGGGTTTGGGATCCGTGAAAGCTGAACTCGACATTAAACCTGACCTTTGGTTTTTCCCGTGCCATTTCCATGGCGACCCCGTGATGCCAGGTTGTCTCGGGTTGGATGCCCTGTGGCAACTGACGGGTTTTTTCCTGGGTTGGCTGGGTGAACCCGGTAAGGGCCGCGCACTGGGCGTGGGTGAAGTAAAATTCACAGGCATGGTGACACCAAAAATCAAAACCGTGACTTATGAAGTTGAGGTCACGCGACTGATATTGCGCAAACTCAAACTCGCGGTCGCCAATGGTATCATGAAAGCCGACGGCGAAGTTGTATATCAAGTCACCGACATGAAAGTCGGTCTCTTTGGGCCTAGCGCCTAATTCTTTCAAAGGAGCATTATATGCGTCGTGTCGTCATCACCGGGATGGGCATTGTGTCATCCATTGGCAATAACACTCAGGAGGTCACAGCCTCGTTGCGTGAAGCGAAGTCGGGCATAGTGGCGGCTGAGAAATATAAAGAGCTCGGTTTTCGCAGTCAGGTTCACGGTCAACCCAATTATGATTTGGAAACCGTTGACCGTCGCGTGCGCCGTTTCATGGGTGATGGCGCGGCGTGGAATTATGTGGCCATGCAACAAGCCATTGCGGACAGTGGCATGGAAGAAAAAGACCAGAAAAATGATCGCACGGGCCTGATCATGGGTTCAGGCGGTCCATCAACGCGCATCCTTGTGGCAGCCGCTGACACAACGCGCGAAAAGGGTCCAAAGCGCGTTGGGCCGTTTGCAGTGCCCGCGACCATGTCGTCGACCAATTCGGCAACACTGGCCACGCCTTTCGGCATTCGTGGCGTCAACTATTCGATTTCATCTGCTTGCGCGACCTCTGCCCATTGCATAGGCAATGGCACCGAGCTCATTCAATGGGGCAAGCAGGATATTGTGTTTGCAGGCGGTGGCGAAGAATTGGATTGGACGCTTTCAGTGTTGTTCGATGCGATGGGTGCCATGTCGTCAAAGTACAACGACTCTACTGCGTCGCGCGCTTACGACAAAAACCGCGACGGCTTCGTTATCGCGGGCGGCGCTGGCGTCGTGGTGTTGGAAGAATTGGAACATGCAAAGGCACGTGGTGCAAAAATATACGCTGAGGTTGTAGGATACGGTGCCACCTCAGACGGCTATGACATGGTTGCACCTTCAGGTGAAGGCGCTGTGCGCTGCATGCGTCAGGCCATGGCCACGGTGAACGGTGATATCGACTACATCAATCCGCACGGCACGTCGACGCCCGTGGGAGATGCGAAGGAAATCGAAGCAGTGCGAGAAGTGTTTGGCAGCAAGATACCGCCGATCTCTTCAACCAAGTCTTTGACGGGTCACTCCCTTGGTGCGACGGGTGTTCAGGAAGCAATCTACTCATTGCTGATGATGCAAAACGGCTTTCTCTGCGAGAGCGCTCACATACAAGAAATCGATCCAGCCTTTGCTGACGTTCCAATTATACGCAAGCGCATCGACAACGCGAAAGTTGACACCGTAATGTCCAACAGCTTCGGCTTCGGCGGCACCAACGCCACACTGATCATGCAAAGGTTCAACGGATAAATGGTTGATGGTTTGATGAAGGGCAAGCGCGGGCTTGTCATGGGTGTGGCCAACGATCATTCGATTGCTTGGGCCATAGCAAAATCACTTCATGCTCAGGAAGCGGAATTGGCTTTCACCTATCAGGGCGATGCGTTCGGCAAACGTTTGGAGCCGCTTGCCGCATCAGTTGGCAGTGACATCATGATCCCGTGTGATGTGGAAGATGTTGCAACGGTTGACAATGTATTTGATGTTCTGAAAAAAAAATGGGACAAGATTGATTTTCTGGTTCACGCCATCGCTTTTTCTGACAAGAACGAACTCAAAGGCAAGTACGCTGACACGTCGCGTGAAAATTTTGTCCGCACAATGATTATTTCCTGCTTCTCCTTCACTGAAATCGCAAAACGCGCCGCGGCGATCATGCCGGATGGTGGTGCGCTGGTCACCCTCACCTATGGCGGTTCCATGCGCGTCATGCCCAATTACAATGTGATGGGTGTCGCCAAAGCCGCTTTGGAATCATCCGTACGATACCTTGCCAGTGATTTTGGCGCGCAAGGCATTCGCGTCAATGCGATTTCCGCAGGCCCCATGCGCACACTTGCGGGTGCTGGCATTGGCGATGCGCGGGCGATGTATAACTTCCAACAGTCCCATGCACCGCTTCGCCGCACCATCACGACGGACGAAGTGGGTGGGGCAGGGCTTTACTTGTTGTCGCCACTTTCAAGCGGTGTCACAGGCGAAATCCACTACGTTGACTCCGGCTACAATATCATTTCCATGCCCCGTACTGAGGATCTCGCCAAAGCATGACTTCACACGACACCCTGCTTGATCGTTACGCTGAACTCACCATCAAATCCGGCCTCGGGTTAAAGCCCGGCCAGCAACTGTTAATGACGGCACCACTTGAAGCCGTAGACCTCGTGCGCCGCATCACGTACCACGCCTATAAAGCGGGTGCTTCCTTGGTCACCACACTTTACAACGACGAACAAACTGCGCTCATGCGCTACACAACAGGAAATGATGCTGCATTCGATGCAGCCCCTGCCTGGTTGTTCAACGGCATGGCCGAAGCATTTAAAGAAGGAAATTGCGCAAGGCTCGCTATCATCGGCGAAAACCCGGCTTTGCTGGCGGGGCAAGACCCGGAGAAACTCTCCCGTGCTAATCGTGCCCGGTCAAAGGCCTATAAGCCTGTCATTGAATTGATCACAGGTTTTGCCACCAATTGGTGCATTATCTCGGCCGCAACGCCATCCCACGCCCGCAATATGTTTCCCGATTTGCCGGAAGCGCAGGCGATGCAGAAATTATGGAATGCAATTTTCAAATGCACCCGCGCTGATTTGGCAGACCCTATCGCAGCGTGGGACGCCCACAACGAAGCCCTTCACAGTCGCGTAAAGCTCCTCAACGAAAAGCGCTATGCCGCACTGAAGTACACCGGCCCCGGCACCGATTTCACATTGGGTCTGGTTGACAATCATGTCTGGGCCGGTGGCGCGTCGATGGCGCGCAACGGCATTTTATGCAACCCGAACATTCCCACGGAAGAAGTCTTCACCATGCCACACCGGGAACGTGTCGATGGTATTGTGCGTTCGACCAAACCGTTGTCCTACCAAGGTTCAATGATCGAGGGCATTTCCGTCCGCTTTGAAAAAGGCCGCATCGTCGAAGGCACTGCCACAAAAGGCGGCGACATTTTCAAGAAGATGATCACCACCGACGATGGCGCGTCGCGTCTCGGTGAAGTCGCTTTGGTGCCCCATTCTTCGCCCATCTCCGCGTCAGGTCTGGTGTTTAATGAAACGCTGTATGATGAAAATGCTGCCAGCCACATTGCCGTGGGGCAAGCCTATGCGCAGAATATCAAAGGCGCCGAAAACATGTCGGCCGAAGAAAAACTGAGTGCTGGCGTCAACATGTCATTGGTTCATGTAGACTGGATGATCGGTTCAGGCGAATTGGACATCGACGGCATTACGCGTGATGGAAAATCCGAACCTTTGATGCGGAACGGCGAATGGGCAGACGGCTGAACCAGCCAACAGAAACTGAGAAAGCAAAGCTCAGCTTGCGGATTGACTTTGCAGGAGGGCGACGATTAGGCCCCGGGAAAGTCTTGCTGCTAGAAGCCATTGACCAACAGGGTTCAATATCCGCTGCCGGCCGTGCAATTGGCATGTCTTACAAGCGGGCATGGGACTTGATTGAGGAAATGAATGGCATTTTCAAGTTGCCTGTCATTGCCTCAAAAAGCGGTGGCGCAAAAGGAGGCGGCGCGGTTCTCACTGATGTCGGACGAGAAATTGTTGATGCCTACCGTGACATGGAAGCGCAGTCGATCTTGGCAACCAATGCAACTCTAAAAACGCTATTCAAAAATCTAGCCAAAGAACGCAAGTAGTTCGTCAAGCTTGACATATCGTTATGTCTGAATGAATATAACGAAAAAGTCATTAAGAAAGCAGATCATTCGTGCCAGATATTTCGTCGACGCAACTTCTTTTGTCGTTATGCCTCTTTCTCGGCGCAGCACTCTACACGTCTGTCGGCCATGCTGGGGCCTCGGCCTACATCGCAGCAATGGCGCTTTTTAGCGTTCCTGCAGCCACGATGAGACCCACAGCTCTTGTGCTCAATATTCTCGTGGCCAGTTTCGGTGCTATCCGTTTTACGCGGGCTGGTTTTTTTCGTTGGCGCGGGTTGTGGCCGTTTCTGGTGGGCGCTTTGCCAATGGCGTTTTTGGGCGGCTATATTCAACTGCCGGGTAATTTTTATAGGCCCATCGTGGGTGTGGTTTTGCTATTGGCAGCAGCTCGGTTGCTTTGGCCTAAACCGCTTGCCGTTTTGAAACACTGGCAAGACCCGCCCATCTGGATGGCCATTCCTGCAGGTGCTGCCATAGGCTTTTTATCAGGGCTGACGGGAACTGGCGGCGGTATATTTTTAACACCCCTCATCCTGTTCATGGCTTGGAGCGAAACTAAAACCGCATCCGGTATTTCGGTGGTTTTCATCCTGTGCAATTCCATCGCGGGTTTACTGGGCAACTACGCCTCCCTGAAATCCCTGCCAGCCGAACTGCCACTCTACATGGTGGCCGTGATGCTGGGTGCAGTGGTGGGCACACAACTGGGCATTCACAAATATGCGAAAGAGCATTTGCTGAAGGCGCTGGGCGTGGTGCTGGTGATCGCAGGTGCGAAGTTGATTGGGGTGTATTGATAACGCTTGACGTCATTAACGTAATACGTTACTATAGGGACTATAATCAAGTCCTTCAAATCGAAGGAGACGGAAGCGCTATTCCGGTTGGAGCATAGTCGCAGATGGAAAAGCATCGAGCGGCCAGCATTGAGAAAACTTGTCCAATTGGATTTGGCGGTGATCATAAACGATATGCGCGTTCCGCCGGGCAACCAGTTGGAAGCATTGGTTGGTGACCGTAAAGGCCAATGGAGCATCCGCATCAACGATCAGTTTCGCATTTGTTTCCGCTGGACTGAGGAAGGGCCTGATAATGTTGAGATTGTCGATTATCATTAGTGGAGTATCATAATGACAAAACTTATCGTCCCTGTATCACCCGGCGAAATGCTGGAAGAAGAATTCTTGAAACCTTTAGGTTTGACAAAATACCGCTTAGCCAAAAGCATCGACGTTCCAGCTCAACGGATTGGAGATATCGTTGCAGGCAAACGCGGCATCACAGCCGAAACAGATTTGCGCCTATGCCGCTTTTTCGGATTGTCAGAGGGATGGTGGCTGCGCTTGCAAGGTAGTTATGACACTGCACTTGCGCGTCGGAAGATTGGTAAGGCGCTGGACAAGATTGTGCCACTTGCAGAGGTCGCTTAACATGAACCTCAACTCCGTCATTCCGGACGCGCGTGTAGCGGCGCGGAACAAGCGATCCGAAATCCAGCTTTGTTCACCAATCACACAATTCAAAGCTGGGTTCCAGCTCGCGCTACGCGTTGCTCCGCTTGGCGGGAATGACGGGATTTAAAACTAAAATCTAAACAACGCCCAAGCTGTAAGTACCGCGCTCACAACGGTCGCAACAGAAGCAACAATTGTAAATAGCTTCATTTGCTTGGTGAGCACCTCTATTTTGTCTGCGAATTCATTTTGTTCGCGATACCTCAATTCATCAAGATAATATCCAACACCAACCATGGTCGAATTCGCGTGAGAATCGTGCTCTTTGATCAATTCTTCTTTCGAAAGTTTCTTCAGGGAAGAGATTGTGTGGGCCATAAAACTGGCGCTTTTCAATGATCACAAAATAAACTTGCTCAAATCCGCATTCTTCGCCAACCCGCTCACGTGCTTCTGCACGAAGGCCTGATCAATCAGGACGGTTTCTCCTGAACGATCTGTCGCTGTAAAGCTCACGTCA
>JANOPL010000021.1:0-13628 GCA_031421835.1 Hyphomicrobiales bacterium
TCATGGCACACGCGCGAACACAGAAGTGCTGCAAGATCAAGGTCAGACAGTTTCTGGTCCATAAAGCGTAGTCCCCCAAAAGTTGGATCGGTGATTCGTGGTTTAGCTATAACAAATCTGGGACAGAAATTCCGCATTGACGGCAAAAGCCTGTTGCGGCCATAGACCACCCATGTTCCGGCCTTCCAAAGACCTCAATACGTTACTTCACCTTGCTCAACAGGCGGGCCGCGAGATCATGCGCATTTATGCCTCCGATTTTGCTGTGGCGTCGAAAGCAGACAATTCCCCGGTGACAGAAGCCGATCAAGTGGCCGAGAAAGTCATCCTCCAGGGGCTAAACGAAGATTGGCCGAATATACCCGTCCTCGCCGAAGAAGCGGCAAGTGCGGGCAATATTCCACAACTGGGCAACCGCTTTTTTCTGGTCGACCCTTTGGACGGCACCAAGGAATTTACCTCGCGCAACGGCGAATTCACGGTCAACATCGCGCTGATCGAAAACGGTATGCCCGTCATGGGCGTTGTCTACGCGCCTGCCATCAATCAAATCTATTGTGGCGAGAAGGGCAGAGGTGCGGGCTTTGCGACATTGATACTGACTGATGCCCTCACGAAAGCGTTCTGGCACAAGATTGAAGTCCGCAAAGCACCTTTAGAGGGTTTGACTGTCGTTGCGAGCCGCAGCCACATGGACACGGCCACAGAAGACCATTTGAAAAGCTGCAAGGTCAAAACCTTAACCTCGGCAGGCTCATCCCTGAAGTTCTGCCTCATCGCCAAAGGTGAAGCTGACCTCTACCCCCGCTTTGGCCGCACCATGGAATGGGACACGGGGGCGGGCCAAGCTGTGCTGGAAGCTGCAGGCGGCAAAGTCTGTAACGTCGATGGCACGCCACTACGTTATGGCAAATCCGAGCGCGGATTTGACAATCCAGCCTTTATCGCCTCAGCCTGAGCCTCATTTCCTTTCCGTTAACCAAACCTCAATCCCCCGCTCCTAAAACCTCAAATGGACGGAATTTCGCCTCGTGGCTGCCGCATGTTTTGCGCAATCTCCGAGGCTCCAGATTGATGAGGTTGCCACATGATCCGCAGAGCCCTTTTTGTAACAGCCATTTGCGCCGCAGCGGCTGCAATTGCAGCGCCCAGTTTCGCCCAGCAGACGGGCAGCATTTCCAAAAAACAACGCCGGAATCAGGCCGAGACCTATTCCACCGAAGAGATTATGGGCAAAGGCCACGAAGCATTCGGCAAAGCCAGCCGTGGCATCGGTGCGGCGGTCGAATATGTATTCCAGTCCCAGGGTGAACCCACAGCCTACATTGTTGGCGAGGAAGGCTCGGGCGCATTTGTGGGTGGGCTTCGTTACGGTGAAGGTACCATTTATTACAAGAATGGCACAGAGCAGCGCATTTATTGGCAAGGTCCGTCAATCGGTTGGGATTTTGGCGGCAATGGCTCGCGCACTATGGTGCTGGTTTATGGCTCTGAACAGCCGGAAGATCTTTATGACAGGTTCGGCGGTGTTGAAGGCACGGCTTACCTCGTGGGTGGTGTCGGCGTGAATTTCCAGCGCAAAGATAACATTACCTTGGCCCCTATCCGCACCGGCGTTGGAGCGCGTCTTGGTGCAAACGTAGGCTATTTGAAATATTCTGCGAAGCCAACGTGGAACCCGTTCTGATAATTTTTCCGCATTAACCATTGCGAACACTGGCAGCGCCGTTAACTTTGCGTTAAGCCTGTCTGGTCTGTCCTTTGCAATTCGAGCCATGATGAATGCTTGAAGGGGCGCAGTAGGTGGTGTGATGTCTCAAACAGAGACTTTGTTGTTATTTGTACTGGGGTTTTTTGCCTGCTTGTTTGTTGTGTTGCTGTTCGGCCGCGGCATTTTTACCGTTCTGGGAAAATGGTCGGGCTGGCGCGAAACGCGCAAAGTGCCGACTGCGATTCGTGAATTGCAAGCCGAGCGCGATGGCTTGAAGGCCGAAAAAGCCATGATGGCGCAAAAACTCGAAGCCTCCATCACCGACATGAAAATGCGCATGGCCGAGCAAATGGCCGAAGTGTCGCGCAACCGCAATCGCCTGCTGGATTTGTCACAAACGCTGAAAGAGCGGGAGAACACCATCAGCCACTTGCAAACGCAATTCAATGACAAGTCAACGCAAGTCTCGTCGCTGCAAAGTCAAATCGAAGACAATGTGAAGTCGATCAATCTCGCCTATGCGAAGATGTCGAACCGCGAAGATGAACATTTGAAAATGCAGCAAGTGCTGAAAGACGCACAAGCGACCTTGGTTTCGCGCGACGAAAAAATCAGAAACCTCATGGATGAGGCCAAAGCCCTGCGCGAAATGGCAGCCAACTACAGTGGCAACAGCAAGAGCGTAAAAGTGAATGAATGGTCGGCCAATGCTTCGAACTCTTCACCGCAGACGCTGCCCCCGCCTATTCTGGTGTTATCCGCATCGGCCCCGCAAAACTTTGACGTGCAGCCTGCAAACGTCAACGGCAACAACCCCTTGGTTGACCCCGAAGCTGGTGACGATCATCAATCACCCGATCAGTTTACATTTGCTGATGATCAGGAAACAACCAGCGTCGAACGCAGCGTTTCCAATGTCTTGTCGCTGGCCGAGCGCGTGCGCAATTTGAAAACCGGCGTGAAAAAAGCCTAAGGCTTGGCGCTGCGCAGCAACACTTTGCGCTTGGCCACATCGATGACGACGATGTCTTTGTCGGTGGTCAAGGCCAACGTGTTGCCATCGAGTTCCATATGGCGGACTGCCGCCGGATCAATGCCCAGATCCATTACCACGTCAGCGACAGGCGGTGGAGGTGCTTTGTGCGTGGCCTTCCAGATGATGCCCGCAAAAAGCCCGAGGAACAACAACACCAGAATAACGCCAAGAGTCTTCACCAATAAAAGCAATCCTTTTGGTGGTGCAGGGTGGACTGGGCCTTCGCCTGTGCTATCGCTCGCCATATGAATGAACCTTCTTACCTATCGGCCACTGCTGATCAAACAGAACGCCTTGATCGATTTCTCTCGCGCAGTTTCACCGACATCAGCCGTGCCCGCTTTCAACGGCTTATTGCCGAGGGACAGGTGAAAGTCGAGGGGGCAGTGGTCGATGACGCCAGCCTGAAACTTAAACCCGATCAAACCGTGGACATCACCCTGCCCCCGGCAAAACCAGCAGAACCAGAAGCCGAAAACATTGAGCTCGACGTTGTCTACGAAGACAAGCATGTCATCGTGATCAACAAGCCCGTGGGCCTGGTGGTGCATCCGGCTGCTGGTCATGACAGTGGAACCCTCGTCAACGCCCTTCTCGCCCATTGTGGGGACAGCCTGTCAGGTATTGGCGGCGTCAAACGCCCCGGCATTGTCCATCGCTTGGACAAAGACACTTCAGGGTTGCTCGTCATCGCCAAGAATGATGCGGCTCACCAAAGCTTGTCTGAACAATTCCAGGCCCATGGTCGCGATGGCCGCTTGCAACGCGAATACCTGGCTTTTGTGTGGGGGGTACCCCCACGTCCCGCCGGCATGATTGCCACAGGCATTGCCCGCTCATCCCACAACCGCCAGAAAATGGCCGTCAGCCAAAGTGCCGTCGCCAAGGAAGCCATCACTCATTATATGACGGTGGAGAGCTTCGGTGGCATCGCCAGCTTGGTGCGCTGCAACCTTGAAACCGGGCGTACCCATCAAATTCGCGTGCATATGGCGCATATCGGCCACCCGCTTTTGGGCGATTTGGTCTATGGCGGCGGCTTCAAGTCAGCCATTTCAAAACTGGGCGAAGCAGCAAGAGATTCAGTCAAGTATCTGAAAGGACAAGCTCTTCACGCAACCGTGTTGGGCTTTGAGCACCCTAAGTCTGGCAAACAGCTGCATTTTGAGGCAAAACTGCCGCCAGCATTGTCACAACTTCACCACGAATTAAGGCTGCAATCCGCACTGCAACAAAAACCGTAACAAAAACATACTAAACTGTTACTTCTTTTGTATCTTTAAAATTCCCTATGGCACCCTATATCAGTCCGATAGGGCCTCCCTTGAGCGGGAGGGAAAGGAAAAAAGTATGGCAAAGTCAGTCTCACTACCAGCAATCGCGTCGGGCGAAGGCAGTCTCAATCGTTACCTTCAGGAAATCCGCAAATTCCCCATGCTGGCCCCTGAGGAAGAGTATATGTTGGGCAAGCGCTGGAAAGAGCATGGCGACACCGCCGCCGCGCACAAGCTCATCACCAGTCATTTGCGCCTCGTGGCCAAGATTTCCATGGGTTACCGTGGCTACGGCTTGCCGGTGGGCGATGTGATTTCGGAAGGCAACATCGGCCTGATGCAGGCTGTAAAGAAATTTGAGCCAGACAAGGGCTTCAAACTGGCGACCTATGCCATGTGGTGGATCAAGGCCTCGATCCAGGAATTCGTGCTGCGCTCATGGTCGCTGGTGAAAATGGGCACCACTGCCAATCAGAAAAAGCTGTTCTTCAACTTGCGCAAGATCAAGGGCCAGATTCAGGCCTTGGAAGAAGGCGATTTGAAGCCGGAGCAAGTCAAGCTCATCGCCACCAAACTGGGCGTGCATGAAGAAGAAGTGATTTCTATGAACCGCCGCTTGGGCGGTGACACGTCATTGAACGCGACACTGCGCGCCGACGGCGACGGGGATGGCGAATGGCAGGACTGGTTGGTTGACAGTTCCGACAGTCAGGAAGAAGTGCTGGCCAACAACGAAGAGACGGAACTGCGCAACAGCTTCCTGAAGGAAGCCCTGACCAAATTGACAGATCGTGAGCGTCGCGTCATCGAAGCCCGCAAGCTTCAGGACGATCCGGCCACACTGGATGACCTGTCAAAAGAGTTCGACGTGTCGCGCGAGCGCATTCGCCAGATCGAGGTGCGGGCTTTTGAGAAGTTGCAAAAAGCGGTCAAAAACGCCGCGCAACGCGCCCTCTCTGGCAGTCGCCCGGCACTGACGGCTGCAATGGCTTAACGGCTATTGCAGTGTCCCCGTCATATTGGTCTTAACCTCGGGGCCTGAGAATATCTGCACGGCATAAACGTGGTCTCCTTGCGCGACAACGCCAATGGCCACCGTCACGTAGGTGCGATTGACCATGTTCTTTCGGTGTCCCGACGATTTGATCCACTGGGTGACAAGGGCTTGTGCTTTCTTGGCATCACCCGAAGAACTGTTGCGCAACCGCGCCGCATTCTCGGCCATGGGGGCCAAAAACATCTGGCCCTTGTGAAGCGCACGAACACGCGACTCGAAATCTTGCCCGCCGCTGGAGACATGCCCCATGCCCTGTTGGGCCAAGAGGTCCATCGCATGGGCCCTCGCCCCCAATTTTAAAACTGCACTCCCGGGTTTGAGCGGCGGCAATTTAAGCTGCGCCCGATAGGAATTGGTGGCATGCAACACCATGGCCTCGAGGTCAGGTCTGACAACCGCTCCTTCGGGCGGTTGGTCCAGCAGACGGTTGGCCAATTGCACATAAGTTTCCCGCGCTTGCGCCACGGGCGCTGCCAGCACAATGGCCGTCAAAACCGCCATCACCTGAAGCCTGCGAAGATAGCTGAGTAATTCCATGGTTTTTTCCATTTGCGGCCTTAACATTAACGTCTGCTTTACTTGCAGGCTGATATTCATTTGCAATGTTCTACGGCGAAAGCATGAATGACCGACGACCTCCAGAGAGAAATTAATCAACTGCGCCAACAAAAGGCGCGGCTGGAGCAGGACGTGGCCAGATTGTTGACCATGGACCAACTGACCGGGCTGCTCAATCGCTCGGCGTTCATGAACCACGTTGATGCCCATTTCAAGTCAGCGGGATCAGCACCGCCACTCGCCGCCATGATCGAGTTTGGTCTCACCGGATTGCCCCGCATCGCGGGGGCGCTGGGCCGCCATGTCGGCGATTATTTGGTGGCGGCACTGGCTGCACGTTTGCACGCCACCGCTGAAATCAATACACTATGTTGCCGTCTCGATTATCGCAGCTTTGCCATTTTCCTGCCGTCGATTACCGACCCCTTGGAAGCGATGACTTGCGCAAAGAATTATCTGCACATTTTGAGCGAACCTGTCGACTGGGTAGACCGCAAAATCAGCATCGCCATCGGTGCCGGTGTCGCCCTCACCAACCTGAACGACGTGGATGCGGCCACCTTGCTGCAAAATGCCGGCCTTGCTTATAAATCAGCAACGGTGCGCGGCAGCCCCGGTTATGCATTTTTCAATCCGCTTTTATCCCAGTCAGCCAAACGCAAATCTGACGTGTTAACAGCGTTGCAAGATGCCCTTGATCAACAATATTTCAGTTTGGACTATCAACCCTTCTTCGCTGGCCAAACCGGAGAGCTTTCGGGCTTCGAAGCTTTGCTGCGATTGAAACATCCCGAACACGGCTACATTTCACCCGCCGAGTTTATTCCCGTGGCCGAGGAGTCGGGGCTCATCAACAAACTGGGCGCATGGGCCTTGATGGAAGCCTGCCGCACAGCCGCGGGTTGGCCTTCGCACCTCACCGTTGCGGTCAACGTGTCGCCTGAACAATTCAAGGACGGCAGCCTGATGACGGATATTCACAACGCCCTCGAGCTGGCAAGTTTCCCTGCCTATCGTCTCGAAATCGAAATTACCGAAAGCACCATGATGGCCGATGCCGAAATGGTGATGTCGCAGTTGCAGGCATTACGCGAATTGGGCTGCGCCATTGTGCTGGATGATTTCGGCACCGGCTATTCCAGCTTAAGCTATCTCTACAAATTTCCCTTCTCAAAACTCAAGATCGACAGAAGCTTTGTCCATGCCATGGAAGAAAAGGCACGCGTGCGCGGCATGTTGACATCGATCATGAGTCTGAGCCGCAACCTGGGCCTCAAGGTCACGGCAGAGGGCATTGAAACGGCACCTCAGGCACAAATGATCCAGGACATGGGGTGTGACTATGTACAAGGCTACCTCACCGGAAAACCAATGCCCGCCACGGACATTCCCGCCATGATCATGACGCGCTTCACCACAAAACTCAAAGCCCGCCTGGCCCCCCAACCAATGCCGATGGCACCGAGTTTGAAGTACGGGACGGAGTAGGTAGGGATCGATTTGATTACGCATTATACGTAACTTGTACATTTCACAAATATTGCGTATGTTTGCGGCTTGAGGTAATCCGATGAACAAACCAGATCCCATTCCCGCAGCCGAATTCACCCGCAATTTTGGACGCTATCGCATGCTCGCACAAAAGGGGGCAGTGGCCGTGTCCAGCCACGGTAACATCACAGGCTATTTCGTACCACCAGACCAGTATGAAGAGTTCATGCGTTTCCGCGCCCAGCGCCGCAGCTTTGCCATGGCAAATGAACCGGACGAAAAAATTGACGCCATTGCCAACAGCAAAATGGACAGCCGCCACAACCATCTCAATGCTTTGCTTGACGCAAAATAAATTCTGAATGGCGCTCCCTTCGCCCGAACCTGGCCTTGTGCTGAACTACGCTTATTTGTGGCATGATGAGTATCGGGCCGGACAAGAAGAAGGCCGCAAAAATCGCCCAAGCGTCATTGTTCTTTGCACAACACAGGAAGCTGATCATGCGACGATTGTCACCGTTTTGCCAATCACACATTCAGCACCTCAAGATGCAGACATGGCCATCGAAATTCCGAGCGCTATCAAAATGCACCTTGGCCTCGATGACGAGCGGTCATGGATCATGTTGACCGAAGGCAATGATTTTGTCTGGCCGGGCTATGACTTGCGCAAAGTTTCAAACACCGATGACTACGCCTATGGATTCTTGCCGCCAAGATTTTTTATTGAGGTGCGTGATGCTGTGGTGGCATTGAGCAAGCGGACGAAGTTGAAATCGACTCCACGAGGGTGAGTGAGAAATCAAACCAGAGACAAAATTAACCACCCCCTCATGCGGAGGTGCGAGCGAAGCGAGCCTCGAAGCAATCGCCAAATGCTCAGGTGTTTGCCAATCCGCAGCACACCCTTCCAGGCTCACGGTGTTCGCGCCTCAGGGTGATGGGGGATGAGGGTAAGAATATTGAGTATGTGAACGGCCTTACCGACACCAGTAAGTTTAGTTGCCACCCACCTCCCCGTCATCCCGGCGAAGGCCGGGACGAGGCTAAACCTCCGCGCAGCCAGAAAGCCCAACCCCGGCCTGCGCCGGGGTGACCGGAAAACCGGGAACAAAAAACTCCCTCATGTTGAGGCGCGCGAGCAGCGATCCTCGAAGCATGCACCACGTGATAGAAAAGTGGAGTGTCACCGAATTACAAAGAGGTATCACTGTAATTCCTTAAGTCCTTCTTTATCAATCGTCGCCTGCTCCATCTCCACTGCTCCCAGCTCCACTCGACCCGCCTTGAGATCCAGAATCGTGACCAGCAGCCGCATCACTGATCGCAGCAGCTATGAACAATGCCCGCGCAGTGCTGTATTGGGGGTTGGTCGGACTCATATCCGCATATATCCTGCGCAGTTCTTCAAGGTGCCGTTTCTTCGCTTCTATTCTGAATACCCAATATGCAGCCAAACCTAAAGCCGCCAACCCAGAAGTCCCGATTGCCAGTGGCATAATAGATGTCAAGTTCTGTATCATTTCTCCCCCTCAATCCTGAAATGGATCCCGCATCAGAATCGTGTCATCCCGTTCAGGCGAAGTTGACAGCAGCGCCACCGGACACTCAATCAGCTCTTCCAAAAACCGCACATATTTCACCGCCTGCCCCGGCAAGTCATTCCACGACCGCGCTCCCGCTGTCGTCCCCTTCCAACCTTCAAAACTTTCGTAGATCGGTTGCACGCGGCGTTGGGCGTCTTCGGCTGCTGGAAAGCGTTCGATGCGTTTGCCGTCGAGTTCATAGCCGATGCCGACTTTGATGTCTTCAAGCCCATCCAGCACGTCGAGCTTGGTCAACGCGATGCCTTGAATGCCGCTCGTCTTGATGGCTTGGCGCACCAGTATGGCATCGAACCAGCCGCAGCGACGTTTGCGGCCTGTCACCGTGCCGAATTCGCGGCCGCGTTGTCCTATCCATTCGCCCACATCATTGGCTTGTTCTGTTGGGAATGGCCCTTCGCCCACACGCGTGGTGTAGGCCTTGCAAATGCCAAGCACATAACTCACCGCCGATGGCCCCATGCCCGTGCCCGCAGCGGCTTGGCCTGCAACGGTGTTCGACGACGTCACGTAAGGATAGGTGCCGTGGTCAATGTCGAGCAGAATGCCTTGCGCCCCTTCAAACAAAATCCGGTTGCCCTTCTTGCGGTGCTCGTCGAGCAAATCCCAGACAGCATCGGCATAGGGCAAAATTTTTGGTGCGATGTCGGTCAGGTCTTTGAACACCGATGCGGCTGTCACCTCCGCCACACCCATGCCGCGGCGTAGGGCATTGTGATGCGTCAACATGCGGTCAATCTTGGGGCCGATGGTGGAGAGGTCAACAAGGTCATTGACGCGGATAGCGCGGCGGCCAACCTTGTCTTCATAAGCAGGGCCAATGCCACGACCCGTGGTGCCAATTTTGCCAGCCCCCGCCGCCGCTTCGCGCAGTTGATCCAGCTCCCGGTGCAGCGGCAAAATCAACGTGGCGTTGCCGGCAAGGCGCAGGTTCTCGCGCGAAATGGAAACGCCTTGCGCGCGCAGTTTTTCAATTTCGGAGTCGAGCGCCCAAGGATCAACCACCACACCATTGCCGATGACAGACATTTTGCCCGGGCGTAAGATTCCTGATGGCAGCAGCGAGAGCTTATAGGTCGTGCCGTTGATGACCAGCGTGTGGCCTGCGTTGTGGCCGCCCTGAAAACGCGCAACCACATCGGCACGCTCGGACAACCAGTCCACAATCTTGCCCTTGCCCTCGTCACCCCATTGCGCGCCGACCACTGCCACGTTTGCCATTCCCAGGCTCCTTAAAACAGAAAAACGACCCTCACGAGATGGACTCGGAAGGGCCGTTGACCGTCCTTACAGCAATTTAAGCGGGGCGCAACCGCCGAAACGCTTAGTCCACAGTGCTGACGCGCATACCCTCAGGCCAGGTGATTTTGTAGCCGGTTTTCACGGTGTTATCGGCCTGCGGTTCAAGCTTGAAATCCCAGGCCAGAACACCGCGCTTCTTATCCACGTCGCGCGTGGTGGGGGGCGTCATACCCGGTGCTTCGGTGATTTCGATCTCCTTGTTGGCGGTGAAAGGCACACGGTCAATCACACGGACAGGCATGGCAATGGTGTGCAGGTTTTTGACCGACACATCCCACGCCCGCATTTCCAAGTTGGAGGACGAGATAAAACCCTCCTCGCCGGTGACGCGGTCAATTTCATCGCGGGTGACTTTCACAAGATCATCGGCACCAAAGCCAAGGTCAGCAGTTTCCGTGGGGTTGAGCAGCGGCAAGTTACCCTGCCCCACGAACGTTCCGTCGCGATAGAGATTGACGATGCCCGGCAGTTGCGGACCCGTGCCAGCGATTTTGAATTGCGCCGTCAGATAAGCTGTAACGTCGATGCGGGGAACAACCAGCGCCTGCAAGGTGGCTCCATGCTGGCCTGAGGTGATGCGTACTTTTTTCGACTGCCCGGCATTGTCGACGCTGACACGGCCCGCAATTTTGTAGGTGGCTTGAAAGCCGCTGGTTTCGATCGCAGCTTGTTTTTGCATAAGCTTCAACTTGGGCTTTGCAAGCTGCAACGTACGGGATAGATTTTGCTGGGCTTCGTCATCGAGCCTTGCATCGGCCTCCGCCATGGGCGCGGGTGCTGGTTCGGCTGTCGCTCCCAAGGCTACGGGTTCTTGCTTGCTGATTTCCCATGCCACCATGTCAGGCGCTGCCGTCGCACCATTGGGGCGAGCGGTTGAAAGTGTGAGTTCCACACCATCCCAACGCTCACCAGTGCTTTGCGTGACTTCCGCCCGGTGCACCAACTCAATCGAGGGCTTGGCCGTTGCATCACCAATGGTCAGCCGCGCATCATAAAACGGCGCCCAGGCCGCTTCCTGCACCCGGTAACTGATGCGCAGTAAACCCTTCAACGCTTCAGCCGCTTCAATGTTCACAACGACTTCAGTGCGATATTCTTCCGCAGACGGAATCTCGTTCATTTGCGCTGAAAGCTCGGCACTCTTCTCATCAATATCGCGCTGGCGTTTTTGTGCCGTGAGCATGGAAGCCGAAAGCGATGATAGCTTTTGCCCGACCATGTCAAGCAACCCACCAAGCTGTGTTGCGTCAATTGCCTTTACTGTTTCAGTTGTGGTTTGCGGCACCAATTGCTTGTCGGCAAGATTCAGTAAAATGGTACGCTGCTGGTTCAGGTCCGAAATCGTGAGGTCCAGAGCCTGCCGCTCGAAGGCCAGGTCTTTCAATTGCTTTTCAATCGCGGATCGCTTGGTGTCTTCAGTGTCGCCTTGAAATTTGCTGCGGGTATCAATCGAGCCCACCAGCAAACCGCCTGTGCTGTCGCCTTCAACCCGTATGGACTGTGCATCAATGTTCTGTGGCAAGTCCGCCAGCACAATGCCATGCTCACCAGCAGGCACATCTATCGCCACTTCGCGGATCACATCTGCCCCTTGCGGGAACACCGTGACAGCATCAATCTTGGAAACAGGTGAAAATTCCGCCGCCCACACCGGCATACAAATGGTGGTGGCCAGCAATGCAGCAGTAAACATTGTCTTCATGCGATTCTCCTGTCGTTCCCAAAACCCTCGTCACTTTGAACATCCCGACAAAGGCAAATCTGTGGTGGAGCAATGACAGACAGGTGACCAAATCAAAAATCTCTGCCATTGACGTAACGCGCGAACTTGGGTCATATCGAGCCGGGGCGCATCACGGAAGGTTAACATGAAATCACGTCATCTCGGCCCTGCCCTCTTTGTACTTCTTGCATCAACATCAGCCAGTTGGGCCGCCGCCACGCCAGAGCAGGCCGCTGAACTTGTAAAAACCTTTCAGACCTATCTGGGTCCAACACCCGGTGTTGTAACAGTAACGCCAGCAGGCGATGGCTATGACGTGTCGCTTGATGTATCACCCTATTTGAAAGAGGTGCCGACAACCGGTTTCACAGCAACAGTTGATCCCTATAAATTCACCATCACGCCCATTGAAAGCGGCAAGTGGGCCTTCACCCAATCAGGTCCTTACAAAGCCTCGGCATCCGTTCCGGGAACGATGAACTTTGATCTCTCCATTGCCGACATGCAAATGCGAGGCACCTATGATTCAAATCTGTTCGTTTTTCTCGATAGCAAATATTCAATTTCAAAACTCACCACATCGCAAACCAATTCGGACGCAGAGTCCAAGATTGTCACCAGTTCATCGTCGGTGATCGAGTCCATTTCCGGGACCAGTTCATCAAAAGACCTGGGCAACGGCTTGGTCGATAGTGACGGGGTCATGACATACACAGGCGCCACGACGAACAGCAAAGTTGAAGTACCACCAGAGTTGGCAGCGATGATGCCCAATCTGAATTACACAGGCACAGCCGCAAAAGGTGAGTATACCACCAAGCTGACGGGGCTTGCCTCGCGCCCGGTGATGGAACTTATAGCCTGGGGATTTGCACACCCCAGCAAAGAGTTGGCGTTGAAAAATCAGGCGGAGCTGAAGGAAAAACTGCTGGCGGCTCTGCCGATTTTTGGAAGCCTGGAATCAACCAGCACATTTGACAACCTTGTCATCGACAGCGGCTACGGCCAATTCACCATGGCATCTGCGGGTGTCAACGTGGGGCTCAACGGTGCAGTGAAAGATGGTCGTTTTTCCGAGGGCTTGAGTTTTACGGGTTTCAAGATGCCGGACAACCTGTTGCCGCCATGGTCAAAAGGGCTCGTGCCGACAACACTCAAGCTCGGCTTTGATGTGACAGATTTCGACATGGAAACGCCTGCCCGCAAATTCATCACCGAGATGGACTTGAACAATGCCGACCCTGTTCCGCCCGGCAGCGAGGCGGCCTACATAACGGCCTTCGCACCCAAGAACAGCGTTCAGCTCACACTGCCATCGGGTGAGATTTCCTCAGACCTCTACAGCATCACCTATGAAAGCACTTCAACGATCAGCTTTGCCGGGCTGCCACAGGTCAATGCGAAAATCCGCATGAAGGGCCTGGATGCGGTGATTACGCAACTCCAACAAGCCGCAGCCGACCCCATGGCCCAACAAGGCATGGCCATGTTGTTTGCGGCAAAGGGCGTGAGCAAAACTGACGGCGACGGCGTGGTGTGGGACATCACCGTGACACCTGATGGCAAGGCCATGGTCAATGGCACTGACCTCTCGGCCATGCTGGGGGCAATGTCTCCGCCGCCGCCCGCTCCTGCGCAGTAAGAAGTTAAGAAGTCCCTCATCTTCTAGACATCGCTTGCGATGTCGGCAGCGGCCTTCGGCCACCTTCTCCCGCACAAAAAGCGGGAGAAGGCAATACAATCAGCCTTCTCCCGTTTTTTCTAACGGGAGAAGGTGCCCGACAGGGCGGATGAGGGACTTCTTAACTTCTTACTGCGCAGGAGCGGGCGGCGGCGGAGACATTGCCCCCAGCATGGCCGAGAGGTCAGTGC
>JANOPL010000022.1:0-22079 GCA_031421835.1 Hyphomicrobiales bacterium
AGCCCGGTTGGTTGATAGCCCCACGACGGGTCGTAAGGGTGCTCGCTCACGGGCAAGCATTCAATATGAGTGAACCCCATCGACTTGACATAGGGCACCAGGTCTTGCGCCAACGCGTCATAATCCAGATAGGCGTTGCCCTCGCCCCGCTTCCACGAGCCCAAGTGCACTTCATAGGTGGACATGGGCGTGCGGCGGGCGTCGCGCGATTTACGTCCCGCCATGTAATCCGCGTCATTCCACGTGCCCAAATTGGTGTTGGAAATACGAGAAGCGGTGGCTGGGCGGAGTTCTGATTGAAACGCAAAGGGGTCGGCTTTCAGAGGTAAGCGGTTACCGTGCTGACCAATGATTTCGAACTTGTAAGTCTGGCCGATGTGGGCGCCCGGAACAAAAATTTCCCAAATGCCGGTATTCAGCCGCAGCCGCATCACATGCAGGCGGCCATCCCAGTTGTTGAAATCACCGATGACGGAAACACGTTTGGCATTCGGTGCCCAGAGTGCAAAGTGCACGCCGTCGGCACCATCATGGTGCATCGCGTGGGCGCCGAGTTTATCATAGAGGCGCAGGTGATTGCCTTCGCCGATGTAATAATCGTCCATCGGTCCCAAGACCGGACCAAAGGAATAGGCATCGGTGACAGTCCAGCTACCACCCGCATTGGCGCACGCGAAGCGAAGCGGTTGTTGCGATGTCGCTGCTACTGGCCCTTCGAAGAAACCGTCGTCGTGGCCTTTGACAAGCGTGCCGAGGGTTTCGCCCTTCAGACTTTGTACTTCAATCGTATCTGCACCGGGCACAAAAGCCCGTGCTATCCATTGCTTGCCAGTTTTATGCAGTCCAAGCACCGAGAATGGGTCGCCATGGCTGCCGAAAATAACAGCGGCCATGCTTGCGGAACCGGTTTTCCAAGTTGGCGCTTTTGCCATGGTATCGTTCCCCCACTTTCTGAGTTGATCTCAGTTGACCGGAAGCTGCCAGATATCGCGGGCATAGTCACGTATTGTTCTGTCGGATGAAAACCAACCCATGCTGACGCTATTGATAATGGACTTTTCGGTCCACAGTTTTTTCTGACCCCAAAGTTTTGACACGCTGTTTTGTGACGTGCGGTAAGCGTCAAAATCTGAAGCGACCAGGAACCAGTCGTTGCCCAGAAGTGTGTCAACGATTGGTTTGTAGCGATCATTGTCACCATGAGAGAAGGTGCCGGCCAGCAACGCATTTACAACGCCCTGCAGCGACTGCGAGGCCGCTACAACTTCACGACCATTGATGCCCTTGGCGCGGCGGGCTTCGACTTCTTCGGCCAGCAAGCCAAAAATGAAGATATTATCAGCACCGATGTGTTCGAGCATTTCAACATTGGCTCCGTCCATGGTGCCAATGGTGAGAGCGCCATTGAGGGCCAGCTTCATGTTGCCAGTGCCGGACGCTTCGAGGCCCGCTGTCGAAATTTGTTCGGATAAGTCTGCTGCAGGCACAATCACTTCAGCAAGGCTGACGTTGTAGTTGGGGATGAAGGCCACTTTCAAAGCGCCGCGGAGTGTTGTGTCGTTGTTTACAACCTGGGCCACATCGTTGATCAACTTAATCGTCAATTTGGCCATGTGATAGCTGGCGGCGGCTTTGCCCGCAAAAATCTTGACGCGGGGAGCCCAGGTTTTCTCCGGGTGTGCCCGCATGTCGTTGTAGAGGGCAATCGTTTCCAGAATATTCAAAAGTTGGCGCTTGTATTCGTGAATGCGCTTGATTTGCACATCAAACATTGAGTCCGGATCAATACTCAAATCCATGCGCGCTTTGACAAGGTTCGAGAGGGCCGCCTTGTTGTCGTGCTTGATGCGTTTGAACGTATCCTGGAAGGTGCTGTCCTTGGCAAGCGGCAGCGCGTCTTTCAAATGCTCGGTTTCAGCGAAAATGTCTTTGCCTACGGCGTCGCGCAACAGCGTGGCCAGCGCCGGATTGACGCCCTTCAACCAACGACGCGGTGTGACGCCATTGGTTTTGTTGTTGATACGGCCAGGGTAAAGCTGATTGAGCTTGCTGAACACGCTCTGCTTCATCAAGCCTGTGTGAAGTGCTGACACGCCATTGATGCTGTGAGAGCCGACAAAAGCCAACTGGCCCATGCGCACCCGGCGGCCACCAGCTTCGTCAATCAACGATATTGCTGCAATAAAATCCGGGGTGTTGAAGCCTTTTGCTGTTGCTTCTTCGATGAGTTTAGCATTGATCACATAAACAATTTGCATGTGACGTGGCAGCACGGCTTCAAACAGGTGGATGGGCCAACTCTCCAGTGCTTCCGGCAGCAGCGTGTGGTTGGTATAGCCCGTGACTGCACGGGTGATGTCCCATGCTTTGTCCCATTTCACATTATGAATATCCACAAGTATGCGCATCATCTCAGCCACTGCAATCGCGGGGTGCGTGTCGTTCAAGTGAATTGCAACTTTGTCCGGCAGATTCATCACATCGGGATATTGTTGCAGATGGCGGCGCAGAATGTCTTGCAACGAGGCCGAGGTGAAGAAATACTCCTGGCGCAGACGAAGCTCTTGGCCTGCAGGCGTTGAGTCCGCCGGGTACAAAACGCGGGTGAGGATCTCGGCGCGGTTGGTGCTGGAGAGTGCGCCTGTATAATCGCCGCTGTTAAAGGCGTCGAGGTGGATTGGATCAAGAGCACGCGCACTCCACAAGCGCAGAGTGTTTACGCGGTTTGCCTTCCAACCCACCATTGGCGTGTCGTAAGCCGAGGCGAGGAGTATTTCACTTGCATGCCACGTGTGTTGGGTGTGACCGTCGGTCTTCAATTCGCTCGTTACATGTCCGCCGAAAGAAACTTTATAAGCAGCTTCGCGCCGCGCAAATTCCCAAGGGTTTCCATATTCGAGCCAGGTTTCAGGCGCTTCGGTTTGCCAACCGTCTTTGATGATCTGACGGAACAGACCGTGGTTGTAACGAATGCCGTAGCCATAAGCCGGGATATTCAGTGTTGCCATGCTTTCCATGAAGCAGGCGGCCAAACGGCCCAGACCGCCATTGCCAAGGGCAGCATCAGGCTCGAGTTCCTCAACCAAATTGAGATCGACGTTCAGGTCAGCCAATGCTTTTTGAAATGCGCCGGTCAGCTCCATGTTGCTCAGACCATCGCGTAACAAGCGGCCAATCAGAAACTCGAGTGACAGATAATAAACCCGCTTGGCCTTGTCTTCATAGGCTTTACGGGTTGATTCCATCCAACGGTCGATGATGTCATCGCGCAAGGCCAGGATGGTGGCCCGCAGCCAATCATGGCGCTTTGCCACCACCCGGTCTTTTCCGATTGCGTAAGTCAATTTGTGGAGAATACGGGTGCGAATGGCGTCAACTTCGGGGTGCTTGTTGGTCAAATCAGTCTATCCTTGAGGCTTCAGAATACTTTGGCCAAAACACCAAAGTTGAGTTTCACTTGTCAGTTACGGAGCGACCCATGCCGAAGTTTTGCGCCAACTTGGGTGTCCTGTTTACGGAGGTGCCCTTTCTAGACCGTTTTGCTGCAAGTGCGAAAGCAGGATTTTCTGCTGTGGAGTATTCGGCTCCCCACGTTTAAAAAACATCGCAACTTATTGATTTTTTGCCGGAAAATGGCCTTTAGTAAGAGCTGATCAATGTGGCTGCGAGCGGTTGGGCCAGCGGTAAACGGGTCATTGTCTGCCTTCCCGACCTAGAAGCTGAGTTTCAAGACGTGGTTTGATTCAGGCCTTAGGCCGGCGCAATTTATAAATGCCAACGTCGATCACACCTTCAGCAAAGCCTGCCTCGCAATAGCTGAGATAGAGGCTCCACATCCGGCGAAAACGCTCATCAAAACCAAGCGGCTGAATTTTGGGCCAAGCCTGCTCAAAACGCTCGCGCCACATGGCAAGCGTTTTTGCATAGGACTGGCCGAAGCATTCCATGCGCTCAAACAGCAATCCGGCTCTGGCCGTTTGTTCGCGCATGATGTCTTTGGTCAAAAGCATGCCGCCCGGAAAGATGTAGCGTTGAATAAAATCGACGCCGTTTTTGTAAGGTTCATAATTTTCTTCGAGGATTGTAATGCCTTGTATGGCCGCCACCCCTCCGGGCTTCAAACGGTCAAACAGCGTTTTGAAATAAGCCGGCCAATGGGCCTCTCCAACGGCTTCAATCATTTCGACCGACATAATTCCATCGAAAGAGCCCTTGGTGTCTCGATAATCTTCAAACACCAGTTCCGTCTTCTTATCGAGGCCTTGGCGTTGCATGCGGGTTTTGGCAAATTCCAATTGCTCCCGCGACAACGTAATGCCACGCAAGTCGGCACCCGCCTTTGCGGTTTCTTCTGCCACGCCACCCCAGCCACAGCCGATCTCCAAATAGGATTTTCCAGGCTCCACTTCCGCGGCTTCCATGACTTTATGTATCTTGCGACGCTGGGCAGCTTCGAGGCTGTTGCCCGGTCCGTCGAATACTGCTGACGAATAGCTCATGGTATCGTCGAGCCAGGTTTCATAAAACGCATTGCCAAGATCATAGTGGGCGGAAATGTTTTCCTTCGACCCTTCGCGCGTGTTTTCGCGCTTCCTGTGCCAAAACTTGTCGAGAAAACTGGAAAAGAAAAATCCGTTTGACGCTCTGTCCATCGCTTCGCGGTTTTGCAGGTAAAAGCGAAACAGCGTTGTGGGGTCATTGCTGTCAACGTCGCCTGCCATGTAACGCTCGAAGAAACCAAGTTGTCCGCGCCGCACACTGGCCCAAATGACCTTGAAGTTTTGCAGCTGCAGATTGGCGTCAAAGCCTGTGCCAGGCTTGCCCAGTAAAATGACTTTTCCTGAGGGCAATGTAAGTTCAAGCGAACCCCGGACGTTCTCCGGCAAAAACCTGCGTCCCAATCCAAAAGCAAAACGATTCAATACGCCCTCGACCATACTCTTCCCCATCCAGCTCTCGTGGCCAGTTCACGGTGATTGCAGTTTGAGGCCCTTTGCCCAAAGTTTCAAGGCCTCCCAATGGATTGCTGCCATGACCTTCAAAGTCATCAAGGGCAAACCCAGAAAGACCCGCATCAATACGCGGTTTGAGAGGGGATGACGTTTGCCACTGAAATAGGCCTTGAGGACGGGTCCTTCAGCTGTGGTGAGGGATACCCCAATGGTGACGTCTTCCTTGGGCAGGCTTGCCCGCAGGCCGTACTGGCCTTCAATTTTATTGAACGGAGACACGCGAAATACTTTCTCGGTCGAGGTGAAGGCTTGTTCTCCAACGGCAAACGGGCCTGAGGGATAAATGTGCCTTCCACCAAATGTATTGTGCACTGCGAATAATTGCATGCGCACATTGTCTGACTCGTCCAGCCCAAAAAAAACTGTGAGCGGATTAAAAGTGTAGCCCAGCATGCGGGGGTAACACAGCATGAGAATGCGCTTTACCCCAGCATCTTTGGGCATTTCGCTCCAGGCGAAATCCCGGATGGATTGGGTTTGCTTCAAATGGCCGTGGTCGCGATCATCAATTGAGAACAGACCGAATTGGTTGTAGCGCAACAGGGTGGGCAACGCGGTTTCGAGTGTGTCGACATCCAGCAACAAGCTGGCAACATTATACTCCAACCCATGGGAAACAGGCTGGAGCCGTCGATGCACGACCTTCCCGATAAATACGCCAGGGGCGATGTGGGTCATTCTGCGGCTTCGGCCAAAGCATCAGGGAATGTCTGAGGGGCGTCATGCAGGTGAATGCGGCTTGATTCATTGTCCACGCTCCACGGCCTGCGCACGCCACCCAATTGTTCAGCCACAGCAAGGCCTGCCTGCAATCCATCCTCGTGGAAACCGGCGCCAAACCAAGCACCACAGTACCACACGCGATCGACCCCCTGTAGTGACCAAAGCTGTTTTTGAGCTGTCAGCGTGGCGTCATTGAACAACGGGTGGTGGTAAGAGTAAACGCCGTCCGTCAACTTTGCATCGGGCTTCACAACGGGGTTGAGCGACACAAAGTGGTCTTCATTTGAAACCAGCTTCTGCAAGGCATTCATCCAATAGGTGACCTCCGGCGTTGTTGGAACGGTGCTCCTTTGCAAACGATAGTTCCAACCCGACCAAAACCGTCTGTGCTTTGGCATCAAGGTTTTGTCGCGGTGCAAATAGACTGTGTTCGCTGACGTTTTGAAGACAGAGAGCAATTCGTGTTCCAAAGCCGTTGGGTTTGCCAAGATTTGATAAGCCGTGTCAGCATGGGTTGCCAACACAACCTGGTCGAAGCTTTCGTCACTCCCGTCAGCAAAATGTAATTGTGCGCGGTCGCGGTGACGCTCAAGCTTTTCCACTGGTGTGGAGACACGCGAGGTAAATCTGCTGTCGTCAATAAGCTTGGTGACGTATTCACGCGAACCGCCGGTTACTGTGTGCCAGTCCGGTCTATTACCCAAATTGAACAAGCGATGGTTTGAGAAGA
This sequence comes from Hyphomicrobiales bacterium, assembly GCA_031421835.1. GTDB lineage: Bacteria > Pseudomonadota > Alphaproteobacteria > Rhizobiales > Aestuariivirgaceae > Aestuariivirga. The sequence continues at coordinate 6,466 of JANOPL010000022.1, forward strand.
ACCGTATAAACGCGTGGAACGGATAAGCTGCAATTTGATCAGGAGTGGCCGACCAGATGGCACCGGACATCGGCAAGATGTGGCGCTGAATGAAGTGTTCGCCATAACCAAAGTCACTCAAGTATTTGCCAAGCGATGTGCCTTCGCGCACCATTGGCACATGAGATTCCGCTTTGCGATAAAAGCGCAAGAGGTCCAGCATCATGCGCCAGTGAGCCGGAGACAACCATTGCCGTGCTGTACCCAATAACGTCCCCAAGTTGTTGCCGCTGTACTCGTAACGCCCATCATCAGCCGTGACAGCGAAACTCATTTGCGTTGGCGTGACAGCTTGATCGAGATAGTCCATCATCGCCGTGAAGTTCGGGTACGTCCATGAGTTGAAGACAATAAAGCCCGTGTCAACCGCCAGAGCGCCATTTTCAGTTTGAACATTTACAGTGTGGGCGTGGCCGCCGATGCGGTTGTCGGCCTCAATGAGAGTCACGTCATGCCGCTGCGACAGGCCCCACGCACAAGACAGACCAGAGATACCGCTGCCGACAACGGCAATTTTCAACTTCGGCAAATTTCAGACTCCAATGGAATTCGTATGATATGTTGTTTTCGACCTCTTTACGCATGAAAGCGCCGCATTGGATCAGATTCAGGCCCAGAACATGGCATGAATTTGAATTGACGCAAATGCAACAGCATGCAAACTTCGTACGCAGGTTTGGCTATGCCCGACCACTTCTTCGGGAGCAAGAACAAGAACGACTGAGGGGAGCAATGACGGGAAAAGACTGCGGGCACAGAGCTCGCCACAGTCTGACGTTAAGTGGCCAATCGGCTGCTCCAAACATCAAGCAGAAATTTGCAATGGAGTGAGACATGACTGAATTTGAATATAAACTCGAACTGGCGAAGAAAGCCGTGACACGGGGCAAACTGTCCCGCCGCGACTTCATGCAATATGCCATGGCTGGCGGCGTGACACTCGCCGCCGCTGGTACGCTATTCACATCCGCCGCCCGTGCCCAAGCCAAGCCAGGTGGTCACTTCCGCGCCGGTCTGGGCCATGGTTCAACCACCGACTCGATGGATCCGGCAACGTTTGCAAGCGGCATGGACTTTGCCTGGGGCAAGGGCCTTTCCGGCGCTCCACTTGTTCGTATCGATGCCAAGGGCAGTGCTTATCCCTATCTCGCTGAAACAATGGAACCGTCAGACGGCGCCACGAAATGGGTGTTCAAGCTGCGCAAGGGTGTGACTTTCCACAATGGCAAGACACTGACGGCTGACGATGTTGTTGGCACAATCAACTACCACAACGGCCCAGACAGCAAATCGCCTGGCAAGGCCTATTTGACTGGTATCAAGGCTGTCAAAGCCGATGGTCCTGAAACAGTTGTGTTTGAGTTGAACGGCCCGAACGCTGACTTCCCCGCCAATTTGGCAAACTATCAATTCCCGATTCTGTCGGTGACGGATGGGAAGGTTGACGTCAGCGGCATGGGTGCTGGTCCCTATATTCTCGATGGTTTCGAGCCAGGTGTTCGCGTTCATTTCAAGAAGAACCCGAATGCCTTTGCACCCGGCAACTTTGATGAGGTGACACAGCTTTCGATCCTTGATCCCGCAGCCCGCACAAATGCCTATCTCTCGGGCGAAGTGGACTACATTGATCGCGCAGATTTGAAAACTATTGACCTTTTGAAGTCAGCTCCTGACACGGCACTTTATAATGTTGCAGGCTATGAGCAATATACCGCGCCCATGTTTGTTGACACTGCTCCATTTGACAAAGTGGAAGTGCGTCAAGCCTTGAAGTTTGCCGTCAACCGTCAAGAGCTGGTGGACAAGGTCCTGTTTGGCTATGGCAAGGCAGGTAATGACAATGGGCTTGCTTCGTCGATGAAGTTCGCGACTTCGCCGGAACCTGTTTATGGCTATGATCCAGAGAAAGCTAAGTCGCTGTTGGCCAAGGCGGGCGTGTCAAACCTGACCGTTGATCTTTCAGCGGCAGATGCAGCGTTTGCAGGCTCGGTTGACGCCGCCCTGTTGATGTCTGAGCATGCCAAGGCAGCTGGCATCACCATCAATGTGGTGCGTGAGCCCAACGACGGTTACTGGAGCAACGTCTGGCTCAAGAAGCCGTGGTCGCACTGCTATTGGGGCGGTCGCCCCACGGCAGATGCCATGTTCAGTGTGGCCATGGCCGCTGACGCAGCGTGGAACGACACCCGATGGAAGAACCCGCGTTTCAACGAATTGTTGTTGTCAGCCCGTGGTGAAACCGACGAGGCAAAGCGCGCTGGCATGTATGCTGAAATGCAGCAACTTCTGCATGACGATGGTGGCTGGATGACCTTAATGTATGCCAACTATGTGGGTGCAATGACCACGAAACTCGGCCACGGCGACTTCAACTCTGACCTCGACCACGATGGCGGTTATGCCTACGATCGTTGGTGGTTCGTATAAGCGCACATATCGCGTTCACTTCGCCCCCGCTGGAAACAGCGGGGGTTTTTGTTTGGAAATGTCGCAACTGAACGAAAAAACCGAAAAATGAACTGGCAAAGCTGCTGCTTCGTGCTAGCGTCACACAAAAGCCCGTAGAGGTTTTCTGAAAAACGAAGAGAGGGGAACGCTTATGCATCCGGTCATGAAAACCGTGCTGCAACGGTTGGGGTTGGGATTGCTGACACTGATTGGTGTCTCGATCATTATTTTCTCATCGCTTGAATTATTGCCGGGTGGCTTTGCGGAGGCAATTCTTGGTCAGGGTGCGACACCTGAAACCGTGGCAGCCGTCAACGAGTCCCTTGGGCTGGACCGCCCCGCGACCACGCGCTATTTCGAATGGATTTTTGGCGCCCTGAAAGGCGAATTTGGAACATCTTTTGCGGGTGCTGGAAGCGGTTGGGGATCCGCGAACAAGAGATTGGTAAGCGACGTGATCGGTCCACGTCTCTATAATACGTTTTTTCTGGCAGCCATGACGGCCGTGATTGCGGTGCCAATCGCGCTTGCACTCGGAATGCTCTGCGCGCTTTATCGCAACAGTTGGTTTGACCGCGTTGCAAACGCTTTGACGTTGACCACGATTGCATCGCCCGAATTTTTTGTGGCTTATGTACTGGTGTTTTTCTTTGCCGTGAAACTGCGCTGGTTTCCACCGTTGTCAACGGTATCTGACACGACTTCTTTTTTGCAGCATATGTTTAAGGCAGCCTTGCCGGCAATGACGCTAACGCTCGTCATCATCGCACATATGATGCGGATGGCGCGGGCTTCGATCATTGCACTTCTCTCCAGTCCGTACATCGAGATGGCGAAACTCAAAGGCTTGTCACCCAAGCAAGTCATCCTGAATCATGCCCTGCCAAACGCTTGGGCACCGATTGCCACAGTCATCGCCTTCAACCTCGCCTATCTTGTTGTCGGCGTCGTGGTGGTCGAAGTGGTGTTCACGTATCCGGGCATCGGGCAACTGATGGTGGATTCCGTGAGCAAGCGCGACATGCCTGTTGCCCAGGCCTGTGCCTTGATTTTCGCAGCGACCTATATTCTCCTCAACCTGTTGGCTGACATTATCGCGATCGTCACCAACCCACGTTTGTTGCATCCAAAATGAGCACTCAACCTGTCGATATTCTCAACATGCGCACCAGGCGCACGTGGTCACAAAACACGATAAGGCTTTTGAAATCGGCACCGTTCAGCGCGAAGTTCGGGATGGTGGTGATTGCGTTTTACATGTTCTGTGCCCTGTTTGCGCCTTTGATTGCGCCCTATGGCGAATCTGAAATCGTCGGCAAAGCTTATGGTCCGGCATCTGCGCAACACTGGTTTGGTCTGGACCAGATTGGCCGTGACACATTATCCCGGGTGATTTACGGCGCGAAAAATACGATTGGTATCGCTCTGGTGACGGTATTAATCTCATTTGGCATCGGTGGTGTCCTGGGTATCTATGCGGCAGTTACGCGTGGGTTGTTGGACAATATCCTCAGCCGTATTGTTGACGTTCTGATGTCCATACCGGTGCTGATTTTTGCTCTGATGTTGCTGGCCATGTTGGGCAAGAGCAACCCTTATCCGGAGATCTTCGGTAAGCTTCCGCTCAATCTCATCCTTATTCTGGCCCTGCTGGATTCAACCCGTGTCTACCGGTTGGCGCGCAACACCGCTTTGTCAGTGGCCGTGCAGGATTTCGTCGAGGCTGCAAGGTTGCGCGGTGAGGGCATGATGTGGATCGTCATACGTGAAATTGTTCCGAACATTCTGCCCCTCATGATCGCTGAGTTCGGATTGCGGTTCTGTTTTGTATTCCTGACCATTTCAGCGTTGTCGTTCCTTGGTGTGGGCATTCAACCGCCAACCGCCGACTGGGGTTCGATGGTGGCTGAAAGCAAAACACTGATTACCTTCGGCAAAATTCAGCCGCTTATACCAGCTGCGGCAATTGCCTTACTCACAGTCGCTGTGAACTTCGTTGTGGATTGGTTCTTGCAGAAAACGTCGGGGTTGCGCGATGAGCAGTGATAATAAGCGCGTTAAAGGTTCGTCCCTCGTCGTCATCCGTGGTCTCAAAATCGAAGGGTTTTCCGACGACAAGTGGCACCCGATCATCAAAGGTATCGATCTTGATTTGAAACGTGGCGAAGTGCTGGGTTTGATCGGGGAGTCGGGCGCTGGCAAATCCACGCTGGGGCTGGCCGCCATGGGATACACCAAGCCGGGTTGTCGCATATCAGCGGGTTCCATTTTGTTTGACGGCAAAGAACTGGTGAATGCCACGCAGGCGGATTTGCGCAAAATGTGGGGGTCGCAAATTTCCTATGTGGCGCAGAGTGCGTCAGCCTCATTCAACCCCGCTCATCGTTTGATGGAGCAAATCACCGAGAGCGCCGTCAACCACAATGTGATGCAGCGCGGCGCTGCCGAAACGGATGCGCGAGATTTGTTCAAGCGCTTGCAACTGCCGAACCCCGATACGATTGGAACGCGTTACCCGCACCAAGTCTCCGGCGGACAATTGCAACGTGCCATGACCGCCATGGCCATGTCGTGCCGTCCGGATTTGATTGTGTTCGATGAACCCACAACGGCGCTTGATGTGACAACGCAGGTTGAAGTTTTGGCCTCCATGCGCCGCATCGTGGAAGAGTTCAACACCGCTGCAATTTACATCACCCACGATCTCGCAGTGGTCGCACAAATGGCCCACCGTATCATGGTGTTGCGTTACGGCAATCTGGTTGAGCAAGCCGACACCCGTGTGATGTTGAAAGCGCCAACGCAGGATTACACAAAGTCGCTATGGGCCGTGCGCTCCCTCGAAAAACCCGAGGAGAAAAGCTCAGACATCGCACTGTCAATCAGTGGCGTGGATGCCAGCTATTCCGGCATTGTCAAAGTGCTCGACAATGTCACAGTGCGATTGCCGCGCGGCAAGACTGTTGCAGTGGTGGGCGAGTCGGGCTCCGGCAAATCCACGCTGGCCCGCGCCATCACTGGGTTGCTGCCGCCCTCAAAAGGTCGCATCGAGTTCAACGGGAAGTCACTGCCCGCCAAACTGCGAGACCGTGATCGCGATACACTGCGCCGCATCCAGATGATTTATCAGTCCGCCGATACGGCACTGAACCCACGCCAACGGGTGCGGGACATCATTGGCCGACCGCTGGAATTCTATCTGGGGCTCACAGGCCGGGCCAAAGAAGACAAGATCGTTGCCTTGCTCAAGAACATTGAACTTTCTGAAGACTTTATTGACCGTTATCCCGGTGAAATGTCAGGCGGACAGAAGCAACGCATTTCGATTGCGCGCGCCCTGGCGGCAGAGCCAGACATCATCATCTGCGATGAAGTGACGTCGGCGCTTGACCAGATTGTGCAGGAAGACATCTTGAAGCTTTTGATGAAGCTGCAAAAAGAAACCAACGTCTCCTACCTCTTCATTACCCACGACATTGCAACGGTGCGCGCCATCTCGGATGAGATTGTGGTGATGTATAAAGGCAAAGTGGTGCAACAGGGTCTGAAGTCAGAAGTGCTGAACCCACCTTACCCGGCTTACACCGAGTTGTTGCTGTCATCGGTTCCGCAAATGGATCCGGACTGGTTGACGGGACTGCTCAAGAAGCGTTCGGGTGTCACGGTTTAGACGCCCCCATCGCCCTTCGGGCACTTTGCCAACGAGTTGGGGGAGTACGGCGAAGCCGGGGGGCTATCCCACCCAACTCTGCAATCCCCCTAAAAACCCAGAAGCACTCTCAGAAATCCGCTGCTTTTCCGCGTCATCAAATTTTTCGTAGACCCGGGTGATATTGCCCATGCGGGGGTTGCGCGAGAACCTCTTGTGATGCCGCGCGATAAAATCCCAATAGAGCGCATTGAACGGACAAGCCTCAGGGCCTGTGCGTTGCTTCACATCGTATGCGCACGACTTGCAGTAGTTCGACATCTTGTTGATGTAGTTGCCGGATGCCGCATAGGGTTTTGACCCTAACAATCCGCCATCAGCATGCAGCGCCATACCAATGGTGTTGGGCAATTCCACCCACTCATACGCATCAGCGTAAACCGCCAAGTACCATTCGTGCACTTGCTGCGGGTTGAGGCCGGCGATCAGCGCGAAGTTTCCGGTGACCATGAGGCGCTGAATGTGGTGGGCATAGGCTTCTTCACGCGTCTGCTTCACGACCTCTGACACGCATTTCATTTTGGTATTACCGGTCCAGTAAAAATCCGGCAAATTGCGTGTGGCGTTGAGCGCGTTGACGTCGCGATACTCCGGCATTTTCAACCAGTAGATACCGCGGATATATTCACGCCAACCGATGATCTGGCGAATGAACCCTTCCGCACTGGCCAACGGCACGCGGCCCTTTTTATACTCTTGTTCCACACGTCGGCACACCTCAAGCGGGTCCAACAGTCCGATGTTGATGTAGGGCGACAAGACTGCATGGTGTAAAAAAGATTGCCCAACCAACATCGCATCCTGCGTCTCACCAAACTGCGGCAATGCACGGACCAGAAAATCAACCAAGGCTGCTTCGGCCTGCTCATGCGTGACGCCAAACCAGAAGGGTGCGATGTCGCCAAAATTATCAGGCGCAATGCGTTCCGTCAGGGCGATGCAGTCTTGCGTGATCTGATCTGGCTCAAATTGCACGGGATTTTGCATCAACAGGTCACCCGATGCGGGCTTTCGATTGTCCGCGTCAAAGTTCCACTGGCCGCCCTCCGGTTTGTCGCCATTCATCAACAGGTTGGTTTGCCTTCGCATGTCGCGGTAGAAATATTCCATGCGCAATTCCTTGCGTCCCTCAGCCCACTGGCGGAAAGCGCCGTGGCTGCAAATGAAACGCGTATCTTCCAGCATCGGCACATCTTCCAGCAGTTGCTTCAACCGCCATTCACCGGGCTCTGTTATCACCACATCTGAAATACCGTGTCTGGTCTGTGCCCGCGCAATCTCGGTTTTTAGATCTTGGGTGTTGCCGTCGTCTTCCAGTTTCACATAGTCGACGCTCCAACCTTCACCGCGAAGCCGTTCAGCGAAATGGCGCATGGCTGAGAATACAAACACGAATTTCTTTTTATGGTGACGGGCATAGGTGGCTTCTGCCATCACCTCGGTCATCAGAATGATGTCGCGAGATTTGTCGGCATCACGCAGACTTGAGAGCCTCGGTGTTAGCTGATCCCCGAGGATGAGAATGATGCGTTGATCTGACTTGGTCATGACCCGTATACGGCTATGAAAGAAAAGAGGATTTTGTGACCCAACCTGTCATCATGTTGTTTCGCCAAGACTTGCGCTTGGCTGATCAACCGGCCCTTAGCGCAGCTGCGGCAGCGGGGCCAGTACTACCCGTTTACATTCTCGATGACGTGACGCCCGCAGACTGGCGCTGGGGTGGCGCCTCACGTTGGTGGTTACATCGCAGTTTGGAAAAGTTGAATGCCAAACTGCCATTAACGCTGCGCCACGGCGAAACTGTGCAAGTGTTGGAAAGCCTCATCACTGAAAGCAAAGCTTCAGCTGTATATTTCACGAGGGACTATGCGCCTTGGTCGGGGGAACTTGAACGTCGCATCAAAGCTATGTGTGATCGCGCGGGGGTTGCCTGCCACCGCCACGGCGGATTTCTGCTGCACGAACCAGAAAGCATCCGCAACGGCAGTGGCAATTATTTCAAAGTCTATACGCCCTATTCACGCGCCTGTTTTGCCAAGGGCGCACCACGGGTACCAAAACCTGTGCCGGACATTCAACCGGCCGCTGACAGTGTGAAGAGTGATGACCTCACCAGTTGGGGCTTGCTGCCGACGCGACCGAATTGGGCGGCGGGACTTGAAGCTGCATGGCAACCGGGCGAGGCGGGCGCACTTTTACTCCTTCAAACGTTCCTTGATGACGGCCTCAAGGGTTACAGCGACGGGCGTGACCGGGCCGACAAGGCCCACGTCTCGCGTTTATCGGCACATTTGCATTGGGGCGAAATTTCTCCGCATCAGGTGTGGCATGCAACGACGCAACGCATGACCCAGGCGGGCGGTGCGCTGGACCACGATGGTGAAAAGTTTTTGAAGGAAGTGTTGTGGCGTGAGTTTGCCTTCAACCTCATCCACCACGTGCCAAGCTTTCCCGATAAACCCTTCAAGCCGGAATACGAAGACTTCCCTTGGGTCGATGATGCCGCCGCGTTAAGGACATGGCAGCGCGGGCAGACGGGTTACCCGATTGTGGACGCAGGCATGCGCGAGCTGTGGACCACCGGTATCATGCACAACCGCGTGCGCATGATTGTCGCCTCTTTTTTGATCAAGGATCTGCTGCTCCCCTGGCAGGTCGGCGAGCGTTGGTTCTGGGACACACTGGTTGACGCTGACATTGGCAATAACTCTGCAGGTTGGCAGTGGGTGGCAGGGTCCGGTGCCGATGCCTCACCCTATTACCGCATCTTCAACCCTGTTCTTCAGGGCGAGAAGTTCGACCCGCACGGAGTTTACGTCAAACGCTGGGTGCCTGAACTCAAGGATGTACCGGAAGCTTTTATCCATAAGCCGTGGGAGATGCCGGTGCCGCCGAAAGCCTATCCCAAAAGAATGGTCGACCATGCTGTTGCGCGGGACCGCGCCTTGGCGGCCTTCAAACGGATCAAGAAAGTGGAAGACGTTTAGCCCTCTTTCAACTTCGCCCACGTGTTTTGCTGTGCCAGCATCTGCTGCAAGTAAGCCATGTTGGCTTGCACTTGGTCTGGCGGCAAGTCTTCACTGGCGATTTGTTTGGCCTCGTCGAAGCGCCCTTGCAGGCCGACAACCAATGCCAAATTCTGACGCACACGCGGCGTGGCTTTTGAATTGGGGTGTGCCATGGCTTTGCGCAGAATGCCTTCCGCATCAGGCAGTTTACCCTGCAAGGCATAGGACATGGCGAGATTGTTCATCACCGACATGTCATCGGGTGCAATGGCAAGTGCGGCCTGGTGATGCTCGCGGGCCTCGCCGTGTTTGGTTTGCTGATCAAGCGTGGCACCCAGGATGGACTGCAATTGGGCGTCGCGCGGGTTAAGCTCTACGCCGCGTTGCAGGGTTTCGCTGGCCCCCACCGCGTCACCTGCCGACAACTGGGCTTTGCCCAATTTGCTTTGCGACAGGGCATCACCACGGGTTTGAGCTGCTGCCGACCGAAGAACTTCAACCTGGGCCTGCTTTTGGCCAAGTTGCTCAAGACTGCCGGCGTAGGCAAGGGTTGTGGCCAAATTCGTGGGATCAGCTTTCCATTGTTTGCCTAAGGCTTCCGTGCGTTTGAAAGACGGACCCTGATTGGTCGAGGCGGTCACCATGGGGTCCGCGTCCAGCCCCATGGATTTGGATTTACAGCCTGACAAAACAATGGCAGCGGCGAGCATGGATGAAAGCCCCACTGCCCTGACTGTAAACTGCCAACCCTGATATGTGCTGCCCAAAATGCCGTACTCCCAACCGCTGGGTCACAAATTGGCAGAACAGTTCTCAATAAAGGATTAACCATACGTGTTAAGACTTGGACTGATTCATTTTTGCAATTTCGGAGTTGCCCCATGGACGCTGCTGCCCTGCTTTTGAAATCTTCTGCCAAAGCCGTCATCGCTTTGAAGGTGGTGGCTGCGGCAGACTGGAGCAATTTCAAAAAGCAGTTACCGAAACACCAGCAAATCTGGTCGACCACGCAGGGTTTTGAAGCGGCACCTTTGAGCGTGCTCAATCTGGCAGAAGCTGACGGTTCCGTTTCAACTGTAGTGGTGGGTGCGCCACGGAAAGATGATGACCCCTTTGCGCTGGGGGCGATCGCGTCGAAGTTGCCGGGGGGTATCTATCAGTTTGCAACACCACCGGCCAATGGCGACCTGGTCGCGTTGGGCTGGTGTCTTGAGCTTTACAAATATGACCCACACCGCCCCACACAAGTAAAGCCGGTGAAATTGGTGTGCCCGAAAGGTGTTGATCATGGCGCTATCGTGGCTTTGGCGAATGCCAGTTATGGCGTTCGGGACCGCGTAAACGCGCCTGCCAATATGTTTGGCCCCGATGAGCTTGAAGCGTCCGCCCGCGACATCGCCAAACGCTTCAAGGCCAAATTTTCAGTCGTCAGTGGTGCTGTTCTCAAAAAGCAATTCCCCCTGATCCATGTGGTGGGCGAAGCTTCGACACGTGCACCACGCTTGATCGATTTTGTCTGGGGGAACCCCAAGCACTCCAAGGTCACGCTGGTCGGCAAGGGTGTGTGCTTTGACACAGGCGGCCTCGACATCAAGCCCTCATCAGGCATGCTGTTGATGAAAAAAGACATGGGCGGGGCGTCGAACGTGTTGGGCCTTGCTGAACTGATCATGGCGACCAAATTGAAAGTACGGTTGCGCGTTTTGATTCCCGCCGTTGAAAATTCCATCGCAGGAAACGCTTTTCGCCCGGGCGACGTATTCAAATCCCGTAAAGGGCTCACCGTTGAAATTGGCAATACCGATGCGGAGGGGCGTTTGGTTTTGTGTGATGCGCTGGCTCTGGCGGATGAGGAGTCTCCAGAAATCCTCATTGATATGGCCACACTCACGGGTGCTGCGCGCGTGGCCCTCGGACCCGACTTGCCACCTTTCTACACGGATGATGATGGGTTTGCTGCAGGCCTTGCAAAACATGCGGCACAAACAAATGACCCCCTGTGGCGCATGCCCTTGTGGCGGCCTTACAATGCTATGATTGAAACGCCGATTGCTGATTTGAACAATGCGGGCCAAGGCGGCTTTGCGGGCTCGATCACTGCCGCACTTTATCTCCGCCGCTTTGTCGACAAGGCCAAGACCTATGTGCATTTCGATATATTTGCCTGGGTGCCCACAGCAAAGCCCGGTCGCCCCAAAGGCGGCGAGCAACAGGGCATGCGGGCATTGTTCAGCTACTTGCAAGAACGTTTTGGCTGACGAATAAATGCTTGCCTTGTTGCTGCCAAAGGAGTGGAATGAAACGGTTCCGAAACGAGTTTTCGAAAGCCTGCCGATGCCCCACCGCCTCACACCTGCCCAATCGTTACAGTTATGGCATGATGTTGCTTTGGCGCAGGTCAAAGATGACGAACCAGACTTGTCAGTCCGTCAGATCAGCATACTGCTGACAATATATTTGGAAGCCCCGCCCCACACGGTGCGCGATCTTGCAACCAAGTTGCATGTATCAAAACCCGTGATCACGCGCGCGCTCGATTCCATGGGCAAGGTTGGGTTGGTGACGCGCCGCCGCGATGATGCTGACAAACGCAATGTGCTGATCCAGCGCACTGTGAAAGGTGCACTTTACTTGGAACGCCTCTCAGACTTGATCGCTGAAAAGTCAGAACTGCGATGACGACATTGGACAAACGCTTGCATGCCTGTCGCATGGACTTGGCTGACGAAACACTGCGCGGACACTGCGATGCCGCTTCTTTTGTCAGAGGCACGCCAATGCAATGCGCTGTGCCCGTTGCTGGCGTGCGACGCGCCGCTTCTGACGATGCAATGCAACTCACACAAATGTTGTGGGGTGAAAGCGTCAACGTGTTTGAACGCAAGAACGGCTGGGCCTGGGTGCAGCTGCAGCGCGATGGTTATGTTGGATATGTGGAAGATGCCGCTTTAACAACGATGACTGCATCTGCAAGCCATCGGCTTGTGGTGCGTTCATCGCATTTGTACCCTGCACCTGATTTGAAAACCCAACCTGTCATCGCCGTTGCCATGGGGTCGGAATTGCCGGCACTGGCAACATCGGGGGATTTCATCAAACTTGCGTCGGAGCATTTTGTTTACGCCGCGCATTTGAACCACCCGCAGCCAAATGATTTCGTTTCGGTGGCCGAACAATTTCTGCACACGCCATATTTATGGGGCGGAAAGACTGTGTGGGGTTTGGACTGTTCTGGCCTTGTACAAGTGGCGTTGCATGCTGTGGGTGCGAAGTGCTTGCGCGACAGCGACATGCAGGAACAAAGCCTGGGCCACGTCGTTGGGCCGGATGATTTGCGGCGCGGCGATCTGATATTCTGGAAGGGTCATGTTGGCATCATGCAGGATGCAACAACCCTGATACATGCCAATGGTCATCACATGATGGTGGTCAGTGAGCCTCTTAGAACTGCGGTAGATCGAATTGCAGCAAGGGGCAGCGCGATTACAAGTCTGAAACGACTCTAATATCCGCGCGCCCGGTCAACCAGATTTTCCAAAGTGCCGTCGCGTTCATAACCTTCAATCTGTCGTGCCACATATCTGCAGATGGTTGCGGGGTCAGAGTCGGCTGCACTGTGGGGCGTTACAATTATTTTGGGATGCGTCCAGAACGGGCTATCAGCAGCCAGGGGTTCCTTGCGGAATACATCAAGCGACGCTGCGTAGAGTTCCCCGGCATCAAGACTTGCCAGAATATCAGCTTCCACCTGTTGGCGGCCACGCCCCGCATTGATCAATATCGGTGCTCCAAAGGGGCCGTTGCGTGCAAGTTTATTAATCAGTGTACGGTTTAATATTCCATCTGTTTCGGCTGTCGCCGGCAGCAGGCAGACCAACACATCCGTGCGCGCGAGAAACGCATCCAACGCGTCAGCCCCAGCATAACACTCAACACCTTCTATTGTTTTACGGGTGCGACTCCACCCTGCGGTGGGAAATCCCATAATGCACAGTTTGCGGGCGGCATCGGCCCCCAGCACACCCAGCCCCATCACACCCACACGCAAAGCGGACGCGGCGTGCTGTGAAAACTTGTCCCAAACCTTCGTCGATTGATTGGCGTCCAGCCTGCGCTGTTGGCGGTGATGCATCAACACCTGCAACACTACATGTTCCGACATGCGCATGGTGAGATCGAGGTCGTTCACGCGCACGATGGGTTTGTCCTGCGGCAACGACGGGTCAGACAGGATGGCATCAACACCCGCACCCAAAGAGAATATCACTTTCAGGTTCGGAAGAGACTTCACCACATCAACAGGTGGCAGCCACGCCGCCACATAATGGACTTCGGAGATGTTGCCCGTTTCCGGCCAGACCCGAATGCTGCGCGTGGGCATGGCGTTTCGCATGTGCGTTGCCCAAGCCGCGCCATCCCACGTGGGGGTCACAAACAGAAATGCACTCATGCAGCAGCCACCTTCAAATTCATCGACGCTGCCAGCAACGCCTTGGTGTAGTCTTCCTTCGGCGCAGAGAAAATCTGCTGCGATGTGCCGCGCTCAACGATTACGCCGTTGCGCATCACAATCACCTCATTTGCGAGCGCCCGCACGACTTTCAAATCATGGCTGATGAAAAGATACCCCAGATTATGCTTGGCTTGCAGCTTGCGCAGCAAGTCCACCACTTGCGCCTGCACCGACATGTCGAGTGCCGACGTGGGCTCATCCAGCATGATGAATTTTGGCTCCAATGCCAGCGCGCGCGCAATGGCAATGCGCTGGCGCTGGCCACCTGAAAATTCATGGGGGTAACGGTCCATGGTTTCAGGGTCGAGTCCGGTTTCGCTGAGCGCTGTTGCCACACGCATGCGACGCTCATCGGTCGATAAATCCGGGTTCTGGATCAGCAAGCCTTCTTCGACGATCTGCATCACCGACATGCGCGGCGACAGGGAACCAAACGGATCTTGAAACACAACCTGCATGTCGCGCCGCAAGGGCCGCATGGCTTTGTTGTTGTAAGTATCGATGCGTCGGCCGCGATAAGTGATGGGGCCCTGAGAAGAGATCAGTCGCAGAATGGCCATGCCAAGCGTGGTTTTGCCAGAGCCGGACTCACCCACGATGCCCAGGGTTTGACCGGCTTTCACGTCGCAGGTCACGCCATCAACCGCTTTGATGTGACCGATTGTGTTGCGGAAGAACCCGCGCCTGATCGGGAACCAGACTTTCAGATTATCGGTGGACACCAAGGTTTCTGCTGAAGCATTAACAGGTGGCGGATTGCCCTTGGGTTCTGCCGCCAACAACATTTTGGTGTAATCGTGCTGCGGGTTGGCAAACAGCGTCTTTGCCGCGCCCTGCTCCACCACCTTGCCTTTTTGCATCACCACCACGGTGTCGGCCATGAAGCGCACAATGCCAAGATCATGGGTGATCAACAGCAGCGCCATGCCGAATTCTTTTTGCAGGTCTTTCAGCAATTTCAGAATCTGCGCCTGCACTGTCACATCCAGTGCCGTCGTCGGTTCATCAGCAATCAACAGATCAGGATTATTGGCCAGCGCCATCGCAATCATCACGCGCTGGCGTTGCCCGCCTGAGAGTTGATGCGGATAATCCTGCAAACGTGTTTCGGGATCGCGTATGCCAACTTTGCCCAGCAATTCAATGATACGGGTGCGGGCTTTTTCACTCTTCAAATTCTGGTGCAAATCCAGAATTTCACCAATCTGCTTTTCCACTGAGTGCAATGGGTTGAGCGATGTCATCGGTTCCTGGAAAATCATGGTGATGTCGCGGCCACGCACGCGGCGCAAATCCGCTTCATCACTGTCCAGAAGATTTTCACCGTTAAACAGAATTTTTCCGGAAGGGTGCGACGCTGCGGGGTAAGGCAGCAGTTTCAAAATCGACTGCGCCGTGACAGATTTGCCTGAACCGGACTCACCCACCAGGGCCAGTGTCTCTCCCTTGTCCAAAGTAAAGGACACACGGTCCATGGCCAGCGTGGTGCGCCCGCCTTGCGTAAAAGCCACCGAAAGTTCTTTGACTTCCAGCAAACTCATTGGAAGGTCTTTCGCGGGTCAAGCGCGTCACGCACAGCCTCACCTGAAAACACCAGCAAGGTCAGAAGCGTCGACACCACAAAGAAGGCTGTAAAGCCCAACCAAGGTGCAAACAGATTTTCTTTTCCTTGCTTCACCATTTCGCCGAGCGATGGCGAACCCGGCGGCAGGCCATAACCCAGATAATCCAGTGCCGTCAGCGTGCCCACAGAGCCTGAGAGAATGAATGGCATAAAGGTCAGTGTGGATACCAAAGCGTTGGGCAGCAAATGCCTCCACATGATTTTTGTATCACTGAGGCCCAGTGCTTTAGCCGCCCGCACATATTCAAAATTCCGTGCACGGAGGAATTC
>JANOPL010000023.1:0-2020 GCA_031421835.1 Hyphomicrobiales bacterium
CAATGCCTGTCATCCCGCGTCCACCTGTTGCAAAATCAATGGCGGCTGCCACTTTTGGTCCCATACTTCCTAAGGCAAAGCGATGGGCACTCAGTGCGCTGGGCGTCACCGTTTTCAATTTTCGTTGCTGCGGAGTGCCCCAATCAAGATAGACCCCGTCAACATCGGTCAGCAACAATAGTGCGTTAGCATTGATTTCTCGCGCAAGCAGTCCACTTGCATGGTCTTTATCAATGACGGCTTCAATTCCAGTATAAGCGTCGTTCTCTTGTCGGATGACGGGTATACCGCCGCCGCCCGCACAGATGACCGTGACGCCATGTTTGATGAGCAACCGGATCACCGCTATTTCCAGAATACGCTTGGGGCGAGGCGAAGCGACGGCGCGTCTGAATTGCGACCCATCGGGCACCATAACCCAACTATGCTTTGCCGATAGTGCTGCCGCATCCTCTTTGCTGTAAACAGGTCCAATCGGTTTTGTCGGAATTTGAAAGGCTGGATCTGCGGCATCCACTTCGATCTGCGTCAGGAGTGCCGCAATCTCCTTGTGGGATAGCAGCGCATTGCCAAGCTCCTGCGCAATCAAATAGCCCAACATTCCCTCAGTTTCAGCGCCCAAAACATCGGTGGGGCTAGCAAGGGCTTGATCATGTGCAATATCTTGCAGAGCCATCAACCCAATTTGAGGGCCGTTGCCATGGGTCACCACAACGTCGTGACCAGCCGCTATGACTTCGGCAATTGCTTGGGCCGCGCGTCTTATATTGGACCTTTGGTTCACTGCAGTCATGGCTTCGTCGCGCTTTAAGATCGCATTGCCACCCAGTGCAATGACAACGCGCATGGCTTAACTCCCGATGGTGGCGACGAGGATGGCCTTGATGGTGTGCATGCGGTTTTCGGCTTGATCGAATACAATGGAAGCGGGAGATTCAAACACGTCGTCGGTGACCTCCATCGATTCAAGACCGAACTTTTCTTGGATGGCCTTGGCAACTTTGGTTTCTGCATTGTGAAAGGCGGGCAAGCAGTGCATGAATTTGACGCGTGGATTACCTGTCATTTTCATGACAACGGCGTTGATTTGATAGGCTTTCAAAAGTGCAATGCGTTCAGCCCATTTGGCTTCAGGTTCACCCATGGACACCCACACATCAGTATAAAGAAAATCGCAGGCCTGAACACCTTCCTTGATGTTTTCCGTCAGGGTGACTTTTGCGCCGGACTCTTTCGCGGTGGTATTTGCATAGTCAATGATGGCTTGATCAGGCCAACAGGCCTTGGGCGCACAAAGTCTGACGTCCATGCCCATCTTGGCACCGCCAATCAGCAGGGAGTCTCCCATGTTATTTCCAGCATCGCCTAGGAAACAGAAGCTGATTTTCCGCAACGGTTTTAAACTATGCTCTTTCATCGTCAAGAGGTCAGCCAAGACTTGGGTGGGGTGAAATTCGTCGGTCAGGCCATTGTAAACTGGCACGCCCGCATATTGCGACAACACTTCAACAACGGCTTGACCAAAGCCGCGATATTCGATCGCGTCATAAAGGCGACCCAAGACACGCGCCGTGTCTTTCATCGACTCTTTCTCGCCAATTTGTGTGCCGCTTGGCCCCAGATAAGTGACGTGTGCGCCTTGGTCGTAGGCCGCCACTTCAAAGCCAACCCGTGTGCGTGTTGATGATTTTTCAAAGATCAATGCAATCGTCTTGCCTTTAAGTTTCTTCTTCTCAATCCCAGCCCGTTTGGCCGCTTTGAGTTGAGCCGACAGTTGCAAAAGGAATTTGATTTCACTGCGGCTGAAGTCGCGGAGCGTAAGGCAACTTCGGTTCTGGAGTTTGGTTGGCATGTGGGATTCCTTTCACGTTACGCATCGCGGGCAATGGGGCACGTCATGCAATGGCTGCCGCCACGACCACGGCCAAGTTCGGCCCCGCGAATAGTGATGACTTCCACGCCTGCCTTGCGCAACATGGTGTTGGTATAGACGTTGCGGTCGTAGCCAATGACTACGCCG
>JANOPL010000024.1:0-5098 GCA_031421835.1 Hyphomicrobiales bacterium
CATCACCGAGCGCAAGTCGGAGCCGCTCATCACCGCGCGTCAGACCATCAAACGGATAGCACGTGGAGAGCACCAGCTTATGCCCTGCCGCATGGCGATCAATGCCTGACGCATTCCACTTTGCCACGCGAAGGTTGGTGATCTTGTAGGTAAACGTCAGACCATCATGACGGGTTATGTCGATCTGATCATTGATGGTAACGTCCTTCAAGAACGCAAAATGTGTATCGCGATGTGCCGCAATTACGGTCGTACCACGTTCACCCGGCATCGGCGTGTCCGGCAAGTAAGCGGGGCCAAATGCCAAAGCTTCGCCTGTGGCCCCATGCAGTACGATTGCCTCCGCACCGATGCGCGGAATGCGCACCTCCGCCACGGGCCAGGTATCAGCCCAAGCCCATGGCTTCACTCTTTCACCTGTCGCAATCGATTGCGCAAACGCGCGATCAAGAAGAATTTGCGCAACCTCAGCCTTCAACATGATCCAGCAGGATTTACCCAACATGATTGTAGCTCCGATGAAGCAGAGAAGGGCGAGGGTGTTGAGGAGATTCTTCCTCCCCTCTCCCCTCGCGGGAGAGGGTGTCGAAGCGCAGCGAAGACGGGAGAGGGAAATGTAATCCCTTTCACTTCCCTCTCCCGATTTGCTTCGCGTGGCTACGCAAATCACCCTCTCCCGCAAGGGGAGAGGGGAAAGTTTTGTTGTATTGAGCATGCCACTCACACCAACCTCGCACGCACCGCAAACATCCGGAACAGTGCTGCCATCAACATCATCAGCATGCTGATGATTGCGAGGAGTTGCGACGGTGTGGCCGTTTGCGGCAGTTGCACCTGGTTGGCCAGGGCCTGGTCAGAGGTGATCGGCTTTGACGAGGCTGCAAGTTGCAAGAAGTCGGCTTGTGCATCGCGCTGATGTGGCGTGAGCACTGGCGTATCGCTTCCAAACACCTTGTCGAAGTTCCAACCCGCAGGAAGATTTAACGGCACTTCAGCACGCGTCAGTTTTTCATGGGCCGGGCGCTTGGGTGACTTGTCCACCGCAATCAGGCTGGTTTGCGATGACACGATCTGATGGGCCAAGGCAACGTCCAACACCTGTTGGGCAGAAACGTCAGGCGTCAACGTGCCCATGGTCGCAGCCACTTCAATGTCAGCGATTTTGCGGTGTGCCCACAGTTTGGAAATGCCTTTGCCTTCTGCTGCTGCTGAAAGTGGCAGGGTTACAGTCCAAGGCGCATTACCAATGTTGCCGGTGAAGGTCAAAGTGCCACCAAGTGACTTGGTTTCTGCCATCACCAACAAGGGCTCACCCTGATAAAGGTCAGGTAACAAGGCTGGTGTGAGAGTGACGCCACTTTGCGAGGTCGCAACCGATATGCCAGTGACCGATGGGTTGCCCAACTTGTTGAACAACTCATCCATGCGCGTGGTAACCTGTGTGGCATCACCGATGAAGGTGAAAGTGCCACGGCCCAATTCGGCGGCCCGTGTCATCAAGTATGAGTTAGGCGCCGAACCGATGCCCACCATGAACACACGGCTGCGGCCACGTTGCGAAGTAAGGGTCGCGAACATTTCCTGTTCGTTGCCAATGGCACCGTCAGTGATGAAAATCACCTGGCGCAAGTGGGTTTTGGCTGATGCGTTGTCATCAACCAACGACGCTTTCAGCGGCGGGATCATTTCCGTTCCACCACTGGCTTGCAATGATGATACGAAACTGCGAGCTGCACTGATGTTTGTGGCATCGGCTGGAACGGCGGTTGGAAACAACATGTCCATGGTGTCATCAAAGCGGATGACGTTGAACCGGTCAGTGGCTTTCAGTTTGCCAAGGCCAAGTAGCAAGGCGTCCTTGGCTTGCACCATCGATGGCCCATCCATGGAACCCGAGTTGTCGATGACGAAAATCGACTCACGTGGCATTGCAGGGGCAGTCCCGACCACCGATGGCGGTGTAACTGTCGCCAATAGATAGTCTTTGCCGTTCAGCGTTTCTTTGAACAAGCCAACCTGGGGAGCCGTCCCCTTGGCCGTCCACGTCAGTTCAAAATCCTTGTCGGCAGGCACATCAGCGGCTGCCAATGCGATACTGCGGGACATGTCATCCGTGGACTGAACATCAACGGCATGATGGTGGCTTTTGACATCGGCCAAGGTAAAACCAGCGTTAAGCTGTACCGAGATCGTGACTGGATTGACCGGGTCTGACGTGCGTGGATCGAGTACCGGTGGTTCGATACGATCACGATCCGGCACCGGGTCATTCACAGTTGCACCAAAGCCTGAACCGTCTTTGTTGAACTCCACGGACTGCACGATGGGCGCAGGGTTGTAACGCGGGGCCACGACCAGAGGCAGGCGCAACGAATAAGTACCGCCTGATTGCTTGATGGTTTCTTGATACTCAATCTGCACCACAACGGTTTCGTTTGGACCGATATTGGCAACCGAGTTGGTAAACAGATTTGGCCGCTCTTGTTCCAGTAGCGATGCGGTTTGGCCAGCGCTTTTAGCCTGCTCATAAATGATCTTGGCTTCACGCTTTTCTTTGACTTCACCGACGATGACGCGATTGCCCGCAACAATCTTCAGCGTATCAACCGCGGCACCTTCTGGCAGGGGAAACACATAAACGCCCTCGACCCAGCCGTTGGCCGGATTGGTGAAGCGTTGGGTTAAAACCGTGCGCCCGGTGGGGCCGGAAATGGTGACGTTGTAGTCAGCACCCAAGCGCGGCGCTTCGATGTAATCCCCGGTTTTGGATTTGAGCAGCAAGCTGCCTGACGTCATGTCATTGGGGCCCACACCGGCCTGGGCGGGTGTAAACAGCCCCGCCAACAAAAAACTGAAGGCGACCAAAAAGGCCACGCTCACATCAATGATTTTCCGAAGCTGCCAGTTCTGGCCGTCAGCACGCGCGATTGTGTTCACTTTATTCCTCCGAAGTTAAGCACCCTCGGATGATTCAATTATGCTTCTGTTGCTTGCGCCGCCAACGTCTAGTCCATCTTTCTTCTGCCTGAATCATCCTTTTCAATGCTAATGTGTGCGGGGATGTGCGGATTTGTACGGGAACGAAAATGACGGACGAGACCCTCTCGGCAGAGGAAAACAGCAGGATCAGCAGTCTGATCCGTGAAGAACTGGCGAAACGCCGCATGACCCGCGCAGGTTTGGCGGACCACGCCAAGCTCTCATTGTCCACATTGGAAAAGGCCTTGTCAGGCCAGCGGCCATTCACCTTGGCCACCGTTGTGCGGCTAGAAACGGCACTGACTGTGAAATTGCGCAAAGTAAATGGATCCGCGTCCCACGAACCCGCCACCGCACCCGATGGGTTGGGCTCTTACGCCCGTCCAGCCGTCAAATGGCTGGAAGGAAATTACCTCACCCTGCGTCCGTCTTTCAGTGTGAACAAAGCGATTTACGCTTACCGCACCGAAATCAGTTGGGATCAGGCTTTGTCGCATCTTGTGTTTCAGGAAAGTGAAAGATTGGACACGGCCTACAAGCAGGACGGTTCCGTATCGGTACCGCATCAATCCGGTTACATTTATCTGATCACCAACAAACATGGCCAACACCGCATGATTACTCTATCGCGCCCGATGATTGGCGGGGAAATGTTTGGCCTTCTCGCCACGCTTCAATCCGGCAAGGGCGCAACGCTGATGCCCATTGCCGTGCCGGTTGTCTTGGCACCCGTTGCAAATTTTGGTGAGGACCTGCGTTTTGGCTTGATCACACCTGATGACGGACAGTTCGCACCTTACGAAAAACTGTTGCGCCGCTGCGTGAATGAACCGTTTGTGTTGCTGCAACCGGAATGATTACGTGGCCTTCGGCCGCTTGATTGTAACAGCAGCCTTCTTCACCAGGTCGCTCAAGCCCGTTCCGCCGCTATCCACCAACACAAAAAAATCGCGGCGCATGCGCGGCTCCCAGAATTTGTTGATGTGATCAGCAATGCCTTCAACAGCTTCAGTCTCGCTATAGCTTCTGAAAAAATCCGCCATTTGATTGGCCATGCGCACCATGTCGCTGTTCTGCATCACGTCTCTCCATCAAAAATCATGACACCCAGTTTTGAAAGGGACGCCAACGTCATTCCGCACTGCTGCGCCAGTTTGTAGGCCAAGGCCGTGGGGGCCGAAACGGTGGCCAACGCCGAAATGCCCACAATGGCGCATTTCTGCACAAGCTCGAATGAACAGCGCGACGACATCAGCACGAAACCGTCGCGTGGCGAAGACCCGGCCTGCGCCATTGCTCCAATCAATTTATCAAGCGCGTTGTGCCGCCCCACATCTTCACGCGCCAGTAAAATGTTTCCGTCTACGGAACACCATGCGGCAGCGTGGACAGTCTTATTGAGTGCGTTCATCGGTTGGTGATCGGGCAGGGCGGTGAAGGCTTTTGCAACGGCCGCCGCATTGAGCGACGACGGCGGCAGTTTTCCGGGCGGCATGCGCACCGCGTCTTCCATTTCCTTGACGCCGCACAAACCACACCCCACGCGACCTTCAATGGATCGTAAAATCATCCGTTCACGGATGATGTCGGACTCATCAATCGCAAGATCAACCGTAAAACCATCATCAGCAGGCATCACCAAAACATTTGCAACGGCAGAAGCAGTATTGACCAGGCCTTCTGATAACGCAAAACCGATCGCAAAGTCTTGTAAGTCAGCGGGTGTGGCCATCATCACGGCGTAAGGTGATGAGTTGAGCAGAAGTGCAATCGGGGTCTCTTCGGGAAGTGCCCACGTGGTCGGCTGGTTGTTGAGTAAGCCCGACACGTTTTGAGATGCTGTTTGCGGAGAGGCCCCCCTCTGCCCTTCGGGCAGCTCCCCCAACAAGCTGAGGGAGTGCACAATTTTACGCTCCCTCAGCTTTGCTGGGGGAGCTCCGCGAAGCAGTGAGGGGGCCTTCTGTTTTCCTGTCACTCCGCAGCAACGCGCTTGTTTTCGCGCTCCCGTGTTTCCCACTCATCCTGCCAATCCGACTGGCGATTGGACAGGGTCACCTGTACCGCCGTAACCTTGTATTCCGGACAATTGGTGGCCCAGTCGGAGAACTCTGTGGTGATG
>JANOPL010000025.1:0-8002 GCA_031421835.1 Hyphomicrobiales bacterium
CCCCGCGCACTGGGCTTGTTTCAACCTCTGCTAATCTAGTCTGACGACCCGACCAGGTAAAGCCGAACTGTGATGCTCATAACCGACGCGCAACCAGTGGAGCAGTTCAATGCAAAATCTGGTCCAGAAACTTCTTCGTCCGTGGTGACTGCGGATTGTTAAAGAACGCTTCCGGTTCGTTCTGTTCCACAATTTGCCCCTGGTCCATGAAGATCACCCGGTTGGCCACTTGCCGCGCAAAGGCCATTTCGTGAGTGACACACAGCATGGTCATGCCGCCTTGCGCCAGGTCCACCATCACGTCCAACACTTCCTTGATCATTTCAGGGTCCAGCGCTGACGTCGGCTCGTCAAACAACATGACCTTAGGGTTCATGCACAGTGCGCGCGCAATGGCAACGCGCTGTTGTTGGCCACCTGAAAGCTGACCCGGATATTTGAGGGCCTGTTCAGGAATTTTAACCCGCGTCAAAAACTTCATGGCATTTTCTTCTGCCTGCGCTTTTGGTTGTTTGCGCACCCACATCGGCGCCAACGTCAGGTTTTCCAGTACAGTGAGATGCGGAAACAAATTGAAGTGCTGAAACACCATGCCAACTTCGCGGCGCACATCGTCGATGTTTTTCACGTTGGCCGTCAATGGAATACCATCAACAATGATGTCCCCCTTCTGGTGTTCTTCCAAACGGTTGATGCAACGGATCATCGTCGACTTGCCCGAACCCGACGGACCGCAGATGACGATGCGCTCACCCTTCTTCACATCCAGGTTGATGTCTCGCAATACATGGAACTGGCCGTACCATTTATTGACGCTCTGCATGGTGATGGCGGAGTTGGACATGACCTACCTCTTGTAACCGGTGTTGAGCCTGCGCTCGATAAATTGTGAATAACGCGACATCGCAAAACAAAAGACCCAGTAAATAATGGCGAGCGCAAAATATCCCGTGTTGCCGGTTTGCGCAGATGCCCATGTCGCATCGTTGAAACCAGACTGCACCATGTTGAACAAATCAAAGATGCCGATGATCGAAACGAGACTTGTATCTTTGAACAGGCTGATGAAACTGTTGACGATGCCGGGAATGACAATTTTCAGGGCTTGCGGCATTACCACCAACAGCATCGTCCGCCAGTAAGACAAGCCCACCGCCATTGAAGCTTCATACTGCCCTTTTGGAATGGCCTGCAAACCCCCACGCACTGTTTCAGCCATATAGGCCGCCGAGAACAGCGCCACGCCGATCAACGCTTTCAGCAACTTGTCAGGGTTGATGCCGGGCGGCATGAACAACGGGAACATGACAGATGCCATGAACAACACCGTGATCAACGGCACACCGCGCACGATTTCGATGAAGGCGGTGCACAGTGTTCTGACAACCGGCATTTCAGAGCGGCGGCCCAGTGCGAGCAAAATGCCGAGCGGCACAGACGCCACGATCCCTGTGACAGCGACGATGAGTGTGACGAGCAACCCACCCCATTGTTCGGTGCCAACCGCTTCAAGACCAAAACGACCGCCTGTGAGCAACACATACGAAATGATCGGATAGATGACGAAGAAGAACAGCGCGTTCCAACCTTTGTAAGGGATGCGCGGCACGAGGAGGCCCAACATCGAAAGGCCACCCAACAGGAACACCACATTGGCACGCCAACGTTCTTCAATCGGGTAAAAACCATACACCCACTGCAAGGCTTTGGCTTGCACAAATGGCCAGCATGCCCCTGCCCCTGCGACGTTGCAGGGTTCGCGGTTTTCCGCAGACCACACGGCGGAAAAAACCGCCCATTGCAAAATGGTCCATACCGCCCACACCAGCAGCGTGCCAATAATCACCGTGCCCACACCACTGATCGGCGTTGGTGCGAATCGTTCGCGCATCCGCGCCCAAAAACCTGCCGCACTGGCAGGAGCGGGCAAAAGGGGTGCGTCTGCGGTTCTGACATATGCGAGTGTCATGGCTTAACGCTCCACCAGTTTCATGCGGGAGTTGAACCAGTTCATGAATGCGGCAGTCAGCAAACTCAACGTCAAATAAACCACCATCAAGATGAACACCACTTCAATGGCCTTGCCTGACTGGTTGTTCACCGTGCCGCCAGCATACATGAAATCCGGAAAGCCAATGGCAATGGCGAGCGAAGAATTCTTGGTGAGATTCAAATACTGGCTCGCCAACGGAGGAATAATCACCCGCATGGCCTGCGGAATAACAACCAGTCGCAACGCATTGCTGCGGCTGAGACCCAGGGCACTCGACGCTTCAGTCTGGCCGTGGCTCACGGCTTGAATACCACCACGCACCGTTTCTGCGATGAATGTTGCAGTGTAGAACGTCAGAGCAATGATCAAGGCCAGCATTTCCGGCACAATGGTCATGCCACCTGCGAAGTTGAAGCCTTTCAACTCCGGATAATCGAAGCTCAGCGGCCAACCGGCAAGCAACAACCCCACAAATGGCGACATCACGATGATCGGAATCGAGATCAGCCATATCGGCGTAATCTTGCCTGTTTCATCCTGAATTTTACGTGCGCGTCGGCGAAACAACCACGTGCCGACCAAAGCCAACAACAACGCGGCCACAGCGACCCAGGCGCTGGGACCAAAATTCGGATGTGGCATTTGAATGCCGCGATTGCTGATGAACACACTGTCAAAAAAGCTGAAAGCGCCTTTGACACCGGGCAGCGGTTTCAGCACCAGCGCATACCACATGAAAATCTGTAACAGCAGCGGCACATTGCGGATAATCTCAATGTACAGTGTCGCGGCCCCTGAGACGACCTGGTTTTTCGACAGCCGCATGATGCCGACGATGAAACCGATGATCGTCGAAAGAACAATGCCTATGATGGCGACAACAACCGTGTTCAACAAGCCCACAACAAGGGCGCGTCCATAGGTGGAGGACGAAGAATAATCCAGCAGTGAAGAACTCAAATCAAATCCCGAAGCCTGCGTCAAGAAATCAAAACCAAAGTTTTGATTGAGCTTCTTCAGGTTGGCTTGCGTGTTGCCGATGATTTCGTAAAGCCCCCATGCCAATAGCGCCAGCACAATGAGCTGCGAAGCAATGCCACGCACCTTGGGGCTGTAAAACCAAGCCATACCGCCCGCTGAAGCGGGGGCAGATGAAAACCGTTTGTCAGGGGTGTCTGTCATTTTAAAAAGTGGCCCCCTCCGCCCTTCGGGCACCTCCCCCAGCAAAGCTGAGGGAGGCTATGAACCCTGCCCCCTCAACTTGTTGGGGGAGCTGTCGCGAAGCGACTGAGGGGGACCTTTTGTTTAGCGAATCGGTGGTGCGTATTGCAGACCACCTGCATTCCACAGGGCGTTCTTGCCGCGGGCGATCTTCAGCTGCGCCAGATTGCGGTCAAAGATTTCAGAATAATTGCCCACCTGCTTGATGATGTTATAAGCCCAATCCGGACCAAGGCCCAAGCCTTTGCCGAAGTCATTGTCGGCTTCAACGCCATCAGCGCCCTTCACTTTGACCGACAGCAAACGCTGGATTTCAGGATTGGCCGAAGCCTTCATCTCATCCACGTTGGCCGATGTTACGCCAAGTTCTTCTGCGTTCAGCGTTGCATAGTAGCTCCACTTTACGATGTTGAACCAACCGGCATCACCTTGGCGTACGACCGGGCCCAGCGGCTCCTTCGAAATGATTTCAGGCAGCACCATGTGGTCGGCAGCATTCGGGAATTTCAGAATTTCAGCATAAAGACCCGATTGGTCGGTTGTGAACACGTCACAGCGGCCTTCCTGATAGGCTTTCAAAACTTCCTCGTTCTTTTCAAACGCAACAATCTTGTATTCCATCTTGTTGGCTTTGAAATAGTCGGCGAGGTTCAATTCAGTTGTTGTGCCGGTTTGCGTGCAAACCGATGCGCCGTTGAGCTCAAGTGCAGACTTCACACCAAGCTTCACAGGAACCATAAAGCCCTGACCGTCATAATAAGTGACGCCAGCAAAAGAGAGACCAAGACCTGTATCACGGCTCATCGTCCAGGTGGAGTTGCGTGACAACACATCGATGGCGCCGGATTGAAGGGCGGTGAAACGCTCCTTGGCGGACAACGGCGAATACTTCACTTTTGTAGCATCACCCAAAACGGCAGCGGCTACAGCCTTGCAGAAATCGACGTCGAGGCCGGTCCAGTTATTGGCTGAGTCTGGATTGGAAAAACCGATCAGGCCTTGGCTCACGCCGCATTGCACAAAACCCTTGGCTTTCACATCGTCCAACGTTGCGGCAGACGCAGCGACGGCCGACAGGCCCAAAATCGATGCAGCTGCAAATAATTTGATTTTCTTCATTGTTAAACTCCCTGGTGCGCGAGAGCCCCCCGCGCGTGTTCAAACTGACGAACTGTCAGATTGCCATAGACAAGCCGCAAATGAGGGGTGCGTCAAGCGGTGATGTATCGAATGTAACGAAGTGTGCGTTACAAGACATCAACCATCACGTGTCACGCGTCGTAAGTCATATCATGCCATCAAATCCCCCCATCCATATCGTCTGGCTGAAGCGCGATCTGCGTCTGACAGATCACGCGCCCCTGACGTCAGCACTCATGTACGGGCCCGTGTGCCTGCTTTACGTGGTGGAGCCTGAATACTGGCAGCAACCGGATACTTCTGCACGACAGTTTGAGTTTGCACGGGAGTGTTTGATTGAGTTGCAGCAGCAAGCAGCGTCACTTGGCGGGCATCTGACGATCCAGGTTGGACGCGTCACCGACATCCTGGAAACCATTCGAAAATCTTATCCTTCAACCACCCTTTGGTCACACGAAGAGACCGGCAACGACTGGACGTTTACGCGTGACAAACAGGTCGCAGCCTGGTGTGCTGCCAATAGCGTCACCTGGCATGAGTTGCCACACACGGGCGTGACCCGTGGACTGCGCAATCGCGATGAATGGGCTGCACGACATGGAACATTCATGGCGCAACCGGCCTTGCCTGCTCCACCCGCTTTGCGGACCATTACAATGCCGACCGACGCCATGCCGACCGCTGCAGACTTGAAATTGCCCCCCGACCCCTGCCCCCGGCGCCAACGCGGCGGCCGCCGGAATGCCCTTCACATGATCGAAAGTTTTTTTGAAGGTCGGGGCCGCAAATACACTTACGAAATGTCGAGCCCCCTGACAGCGGATGAGAGCTGCTCGCGCCTGTCCCCGCATCTGGCTTACGGAACCATCTCCATCCGCGAAGTGCTGCAGCGGGCCTTTGCGGAGCGCCAAAAATTGGCAGGCCAACCACCTGACCATCGCCTGATTGAATTGCGATCAGCTGACGGCTTCATCGCCAGACTGCATTGGCATTGCCACTTCATTCAAAAACTGGAATCAGAACCTGAAATTGAATGGCGCTCCATGCACAGAGCATATGACGCGGCGCGTTTCAAAACGCCTGACGATGACTCGAAACTCCGCGCTTTTTCGGATGGCCGCACGGGCTTTCCATTCGTCGATGGCTGCATGCGGTCTTTGCACGCATCAGGCTGGATCAACTTTCGCATGCGCGCCATGTTGGTGGCCTTTGCGACCTATCACCTGCAGTTGGATTGGCAAGCCGTCGGCCATGTCTTGGCGCGGCTCTTCACCGATTATGAACCCGGCATTCACTGGCCCCAAGTGCAAATGCAGGCGGGCCAAACCGGCATCAATACGCCCCGCATTTACAACCCCGTCAAACAATCATTCGACCAGGATGCAGAAGGCGTTTTCATCCGCCGGTGGCTACCCGAGTTGGCTGTCCTGCCCACTGCATTTTTACACGAACCGTGGACCATGACCGACGCCGATCAAAAGATGCATGGGTTCAAGTTAGGTCACGATTATCCGGCCCGACTGGTCGACCACGTAGAAGCCATGCGGCAAGCACGCGAACGCTTCACCGCCGTACGCCATGCCCAAGGCTTCAAGGTCCACGCTGACCACGTGTTCCAACGCCATGGCTCCCGCAAAGGTAAACGTGACGGCGCGCCGAAAAGGAAAGTGGTGAAAGCGGAAAAACCAGCGGTACCGAAAACGCAATTGTCTTTTGATCTATAGCTTGCGTTCCACTTATGTTCCATGGTATGCGGCGGCATGGCCAAATCCGCTTCTGTTTTCGTCTGCCAATCCTGTGGCACCACCTCGTCCAAATGGTCGGGCCGCTGTGACGGCTGCGGCTCCTGGAACTCAATTGTGGAGGAAGCAACCAAGGCCCCTGCTTCCGGTGCCAAGGGCAAGGCTTTGCCCAAAGGCCGCCCCACGCGGCTTGTGGGCCTCAAGGGCGACATGGCGGCCCCGCCCCGCATCAAAACCGGCATGCCCGAATTGGATCGTGTTGCGGGTGGCGGTTTTGTGCCTGGCTCGGCGGTGTTGATCGGGGGTGATCCTGGCATCGGTAAATCGACGTTGCTGTTGCAGGCGCTGGCGTCATTGGCGCGGGCGGGCCAGCGCGTGGTTTATGTATCGGGCGAAGAGGCCATTGCACAAATTCGTCTGCGTGCGGAACGTTTAGGGCTGTCAGACGCGCCCGTGTTGCTGGCAGCTGAAACCAATACCTCTGATATTATCGCCACACTGAATGAAGAAGGCCCGCCCGCTGTTGTCGTCATCGATTCCATTCAAACCCTGTGGTCGCCCGTCATCGAGGCGGCCCCCGGCACCGTGTCACAATTGAAAGCCGGTTCAGAAGCACTGGTGCGTTTTGCCAAGCAAAAGGGCTCTTGCGTGTTGTTAGTGGGTCACGTCACCAAAGATGGCCAAATCGCGGGCCCCAAAGTTGTCGAGCATCTTGTTGATGCGGTATTATATTTCGAAGGTGATCGCGGTCACCAGTTCCGCATTCTGCGCGCCGTCAAAAATCGCTTCGGTGCCACTGATGAAATTGGCGTGTTTGAAATGTCGGATGGCGGCTTGAAAGAAGTCACCAATCCATCCCGCCTGTTCATGGGCCAGTCCGAACGCCCTGCCCCCGGCACCGCCGTATTTGCCGGCGTTGAAGGCACACGGCCCTTGCTGGTTGAAGTTCAAGCCTTGGTTTCACCCTCGCCCTTGGGCACACCCCGCCGCACCACTGTAGGCTGGGATTCAAACCGACTCGCCATGATTTTGGCGGTGCTGGAAGCACGCGCCGGAATCTCGCTGTCACAGCATGATGTTTATCTGAATGTGGCGGGTGGTTTGCGTTTGAAGGAAACAGCGGCTGACCTCGCCGTTGCGGCTGCCATTCTGGGTTCCATGTCCGACACCATCATTCCCCATGGCACCGTGTTGTTTGGCGAAATCGCGTTGTCCGGTGCCATTCGCCCCGTCGGCCAAACCGAGGCGCGCCTCAAAGAAGCACAGAAACTGGGGCTGACCGAAGCCGTCATCGCCCACGCAGGCGAAACACCGTCAGTCAAAGGCCTGACAACAAAATCCATGGAAACGGTTGCCGATGTTGTGGCCTGGGTAGCGTCACGGTCAAAGGGATTGAGAAGAATCGCTTAAGGCCGAGCCCAGTCACTCTTTAAAACTAATTTCCTATTACCCCTTGACATTCCTCTTTTGATGTTCTATTTCTGTTCCCGATGGTTTTGGAACGGAGGGGTCAGAGTTGCTAACTTATCAAACCTGCCAGAACCATGTGCAGCGCCTGCGGATGTCCGTTGAAGTAGCGGATGTTCCCGGGAGCCGAGGGCGAGACCCTGGAGCAATAATGACTCCAGCGCACTGGAGGCCGAGCAACCCGCGCCAGATGAACTCTGTGCGCCTCTGCAAGAGCGAACCCTGGATGACTGCCGTGTTGAAAAGATACGGAAACTTAGGTCATCCCCAAATTTCGGCACAAATCGCTGCGTTTTGTGAAGAGGCTTTAAGCCGAACCCACTATCTTCTTAAATCTACCGCATGCTGGCTTGAAGCAAGGACCAAAACATCCCCTCCATTTTATTGTCATGGGCCACCTTAGGGACCTCTCCCACCATTGCTGCGCAATGGTCCCCCC
>JANOPL010000026.1:0-33846 GCA_031421835.1 Hyphomicrobiales bacterium
CGCTGACAGTGCTGCGGCAGCACCATTCGCATCATTGTTGGCAGTGGCTTCGCCTGCCGCCGATGCCAAGGCATAGGCCGTTGCCTGCATCGACGACTTACGGGATTCAATGTCGCGAAAAACTTGAAAAGATATATGCAGCGTAGCTGCCGCGAGCACTGACGCAAACACGGCAATGGCAACAAGTCTTGCAATGCGTTTACCAATGGTGTGTCGAAGTGTCTGCACAGTGTTTCGTCGCTCTTTCCAAGAAACTGAGCGATAGCAGAATTATCTAAATGCGGGCCTTCCAAGCAACGTTAAGAACTTATAAATTCATGAAAGCTGTATCATTCAAATTTTAGTAAGTTTTGACAGCAGTTTCTTAAAGCCTCACCTGTAATCACTAAAAGTTGAAGTCTCTCTTTTTCGAGTGATAACCCGGTGCAAGATTTATGAAGGTACGTCCGCAGAGAACGATTTGCCGTCAATGGTTCAGATCACCGTTGTGGCGAAACTTGAATGGCTCCACAGCCGTTTCATTTGCAGTTGCCTTGCCAGCCATTCTTGGTGCCGCTGGTATTGCGACTGACTATGGCATACTTGAAATGAAGCGCACCCATCTGCAAAACGTTGCAGATCAAACCGCAATTTCTGCGGTCAAAGAACTCTCGTTGGCAAATTCAAAAGACGTCACAGTCAAGTCGGCGGCCAGCAGCTATGCGCACTCCATGGTTGAAGAAGATCACTCAACGTTGAAGGTCGATGTATCAGTCGACGAAAAAAACGGCAGGGTTGATATTGTTCTGAGGGAAGAATGGACGCCATTCTTTGCTCATTTTTTGAACGCGGATATGACCCCGATTGTGGTGAATGCCACTGCACAGTTGTCAGGTAAAATGAACCTGTGTGTTCTGACTTTGGACCCATCGGGCGAGCAGGCCTTGCGCATGGATAAGTTAGCCCGCTTAGATGCCAAGGGATGCGCTGTCTATTCGAACTCAACCCACAAAGATGGCATTCGTCTGCACGATGCCGCCACTGTCTCGGCGTCTGGCGTATGTTCTGTCGGCGGTGTGAGAGCCGGAGCAAGTGCCATTACGCCTGCGCCGACAACAGATTGCACGGTCATCAAGGACCCGCTTTTGTCCCGGCAGCCCATCGTTGATAAAAGTTGTATTGCAACAAACTTGAGTTTTACGAAGGGCACACACGCTCTTTCACCCGGGCGCTATTGTGGTGGTCTCAAAATCTCTGGCAATGCGAAGGTCACCTTCATGTATGGTGACTACACGATTTCAGGTGGCGCGTTTGAGATTTCGAAAGATGCAGTTGTAGATGCAAAAAACACTTCATTTTATCTTGAGGGCGAGGCTTCAGTTTTGAAGTTCACGGGCAACAGCACGCTTCGCATGTCCGGCTCTGAAAGCGGCGCCATGGCGGGACTTCTATTTTTTGAAGACCGCAGCGTTTCGGTTGGTCGCCTGCATCGCATCAACAGTGCCAACGCTGATGAGCTGACTGGCACGATTTACCTGCCGCGTGGAAAGTTGCGTGTGGACCCCAACAATTCAGTTGCTGAAGATTCAGCCTTTACTGCGATTGTTGCTTACCAGGTTGAAGTTGATGAAGGGCCAACCTTGGTGCTGAACACCAACTACAGCGATACGAAGGTGCCTGTACCTGAAGGCATTCGTATTGACACGCAAGTTGTTTTGGCAGAATAATTTTTTGCTCTTGATGATGAATCGGCCCGCGCGGTTTACGCGGGCTTTTTGTTTTTGAACTTGTCATGGACGACAGTGGTTGAACCGGTCCTTGGCGCGGTCGCCGCCGCCGCCTTCAATTCAAGAAGTATTGTTGCAGCCAACAGGTTGGCTATTCGGTTCGCAATTCCGTGAAGAGGTTGCCTCATCATGTCCCCGGCAGTGAGACGGGCATGCGCGCGGGGCGATGCCTCGTGTTTTCAAGACGACAGTTAGCGGGAGTTTAACCTATGATATCAAACTCAGTGTTTCATTTTGACTTAATAAGAAGGTTTAGCCCGTAAGGTTTATTCAATTCTTCGAGAGCAGCCATGCGCAATACTTTCAAAAAAGTCTTATTGTTAAATCAAATCGGGCGACACATGCGCCACTTCAGCTTAAGCCAGGGCGGTCAGGCAGCTGTTATGCTGGCTTTATCGCTACCTGTTCTGTTGGGTGGCGTGGGCGTGGCGACCGACTTCAGTCTTTACAGCATGAAAAAAACCACGTTGCAGGCTGCGGCTGATCAAGCTGCCATTGCCGGTGCAAGGGAATTGTCACTTGCGCGGCAAGACAACGAAACCATTGCTGCCACGGCTGCCACTATTGTGCGTGCTTACGTCAATAATGACAGTCTGAACCTCAAAGTAAAAACAGAGGTCATGAACGAAGACAATAAAGTGAAAGTTGGCGTCTCTGAAATTTGGACGCCATTCTTTGCCCATTTTATCGATTCCGGTGTCACCCCTATCTCAGCAGAGGCCACAGCGGGATTATTCGGAGAGTCCAAACTTTGTGTTCTTGCACTTTCACCCACGGGTACGGGCGCTGTGTCAATGATCGATCAGTCCTCGCTAGATGCTCAAGGCTGTACCGTTTATTCAAACTCTAGCCACGCCTCGAGTGTTTATATGGGTGGTTCTGCCAGCATAGAGGCACAACACATGTGCACAGTCGGCGGTGTGACGGACAACGGCTCTTTAAACGCCGGAAAAGTTGTGACGGACTGCCCGGCTTTGGCGGATCCATTGAAATCGCGCACGGGTCTAAAAGTTGGAGCGTGTCAGTTCACCAAATTAATTTACCTCACTGGCAAGCATGAGCTTCAGCCTGGTGTTTACTGTGGAGGTTTGACGATCGCAGGCGATGCCGTCGTGACATTGTCGCCCAACGGTGAATATATCATCAAAGATGGGCCACTTGTTGTGACAGACAAGGCAACACTCCAAGGTGAAGACGTGGGTATTTATTTCACAGGGATTTTCGGCGTGTTAAATTTCATGAAAAATGCAACGATCAATCTCAGCGGTCGTGAAACTGGCCCTATGGCTGGCATGCTGTTGTTTGATGACCCTTCCATCAAAAGCCTGTTGAGAGTTCACAACATCAGCGCAACGAATGCCCGTAATTTAACCGGTACTATCTATTTGCCAAATGCCAATCTGCTGGTTGATCCTGCGGCAACTGTCGGTGAAGATTCTGCCTACACGGCAATTGTTGTCAGACGTCTCATCGTGCAGGGAGGCCCGACTCTGGTGCTGAATACAAACTACAACGAGACAGCGGTTCCCGTGCCGCAAGGCATAAGATCGTCTGCGGATGTGATGCTTATCGACTAATATTTCTCGGGGGCGATGCCACTCAAACTTGTCAACTCGCTGTTAAAAAAACCCGCAACAGAATGCGGGCTTTTTTTAATTTCTTACACGTTTGGTGTCATGGACGCCAATAGTTGAACCAGTCTTTGGTGCCGTCGCACTCAAAGTTTCCGCGCATATCGACCAATGGTGCGTGCTTCTTGGCCAAAACCTTGAGAGAGTCAGGGTCAAATTGTTGACGGAACACGGTGTGGGCCAAGGTGATGATGATGGCGTCGTAGGGTCCGCCTTCAGCCGGGTCTTGGATGGTGACTGCTCCACGCCCGCCCTCGAAATGATCGTCGTGGGCGACGGGGTCGAAGTTGTAAACGTCGGCACCACGCATCCACAGGGCGTCCATCATCGGGTAGGCCTTGGAGTTGCGTGTGTCAGGACAGTCTTCCTTGAAGCTGCGGCCCAGCACCAATATTTTTTTGCCCTGCAAGCCATGACGCGACGGCGGCATCAGGTGTTCCACTTTTTCGACAAGGAAGTTTGCCGTTTGTTCGTTTACGGCGCGGGCTGACGCCACAAGCTCCATGGCAAGGCCATGGCGACGACCGGCATCGACGAGGAAGTAGGGGTCAACGGCAATGCAATGACCGCCAACCAGACCTGGACGGTAATGGTGGAAGTTCCACTTCGAAGATGCTGCCGCAATCACGTCGGTTGAACGGATGCCCATCTTGTCGAAGAGCATCATCATCTGGTTCATCAACGCGATGTTAACGTCACGCTGGGTGTTTTCCAGAATCTTGGCAGCTTCTGCCACCCTGATGGATGTTGCCGGAAACAGGCCCGCCACAATGACGCGTGAATATAATTTTTCAAGGAAGACAGTGCCTTCCGGGGTTGAACCGGCCACGATCTTTTTGATGTCAGGCAGTTTGCGTGTCGGGTCAGCCGGGTTGATGCGCTCTGGCGAATAACCGAGGTAGAAGTCAATGCCTTCTTTCAAGCCGGAGTGATGTTCGATCACAGGCAAGCAGCGGTCTTCCGTTGTGCCAGGGTCCACAGTGCTTTCAAACACCACAACCGAACCACGCTTCATGTGTTTGCCGATGGATTTTGACGCTGAAATCAACGGGCTGTAGTCAGGCTTGTTGTGGCTGTCGACTGGTGTGGGCACGCAAACGATGATAACATCGGCCTGGTTCAACATTTCAGGTGATGTGGTAAAATCGACATTGCAGCCGCGCAAATCTTCGGGATTGGCCTCACCGGTCAAGTCAATGCCGTGGCCCAGTTCCTGGATTTTGTTTTCAGAGATGTCAAAACCAATGGCGCGAGAGGCTTTCGAAAAGCCAAGAACCAGCGGCAGGCCGACATAGCCCAAGCCGATGACGGCCACTTTTGCGGTTGCTGGATCAGGAAATGCTACTGGTTGTTCGGTTACCAAGCGGATGGCTGGCACCGTGTTGTTTTCAATCGCCGTATTCGTCTTCACGATCTTTTTGTCCCCCAAGGATTTGTCGCTGGGACGCATTCATGGCGGTACCACGTCAAAACAGATTTAAAAAAAGCGGTTAACGCGTGGAAAGGTTAATCAAAAGAGTCTGAGTGTTTTCCACATATCGTGGGTTTTGACACATTAACTGCAATTCAACCATTACCCCCTAAAACGTACGCAGTTGTCCTCTTGTATGGAGGCGGCATGTGTGTGCGTTTGGGGGCGTTTTAAGAGTTGTTATCACTCGTGGCGATGGAGTGGTTGTTTGCAATACTGGTCTTGGTGGTTTTCACCAACCGGTATGTGCTGGGCTCTGCCTTGCGCATTCTCGACAAGCGCACAGTTGAAAGTTTTGGTGAAGATCCGTTGGTGTGGCCGACAGTTGCCATTGTTGTACCTGTCTACAATGAAGGCGCCCATATTCTCAAAACTGCAGATTCATTTCAGGCATTGGATTACCCGCGTGACAAGCTGCAAGTGGTCTTCATCGATGACCGCTCGACGGATGATACCTATCAGCATTTGCAAACGATCGCCCAAACCTATCCCTGGATGAAGGTCATCCAGAATGCAAAGAATGTCGGCAAACGCATCGGCATCAAGAATGCTGTTCAGGTGACGCATACTGACTTGATCATGTCGGTTGACTCTGACGTGATCGTCGACGTTTCAGCGCTCCGCATTCTGGTGCAGCATATGTTTGCATCCGGTTGTGACGCCGCGGGCGGGTGCGTTTATGTTTCAAATGCTGATGAAAATTGGCTGACGCGCATGCAGGCCGTCAAGTATTGGATCGGCTATCAATTCCTCAAGAACGTTGAAAATGCCTTCAGCCATATCATGTGCTTGTCGGGTTGCTTGACGCTTTACAAACGTGCGGCACTGTTGGCGGTAGACCAAGACGTTGAACGAAGAACGTTTTTGGGTGACGACGTCAAGTACGGTGAAGATCGATTTCTGACGCGCAAATTGGTGGAACGGGGTTACAAGACGCGTCTGTGCTTTCAGGCGCGTTGCTTCACGAAAGCACCATCAACATTTGCAAATTACTTGAGTCAACAATTGCGTTGGCGTCGGTCAAACCTGATTGATTTCATCACAGCGATACCGCACCTCGGCAAGTTCCATCCTTTCGTGCTTGTACATTATTCGTCAATGGCGCTGCTGCTGTTGTTTTATCCGCTGACGCTGGCCTCGCAAGTGGCGCGGCTGGGCTTTGTCATCCCGATGATTGAGCATGCTTTGCTCGTTTCGATTTTTGCTTTGGCCTACGAGTTGAACAAACACAAATTGCCGGCCATGGCACGCACATCGGGGCTATGGTTCTTGTCCATGGCCTTCATTTTTCCTGTCATGTATTTGACCATGACGCCGCTGGCCTTGGCCACCTTGGGGACAACATCGTGGGAAACCCGGGGCACTGCTGCACCTAAAAAGCCAAAGGTGCCGACGCTGACATGACTCATGTTGTGCCATTCAAGGGACCCCAGCTGCGCACCAAAACGGTGCCGCGGGTTCTTTATATTGGCCCGGCAGCAGATGAAATTTGCGCCATCATTTCCAATCACATTGGTCGCATCGATATCGCCTATGAAACTGAAGTGCAGCCCGCACTCGCCCAGTTGCGCCGCCGTGAATTTGACGTGGTCATGGTTGATCAACGTGATGCGAACCTGGCAACACGGTTGATTTTGCCGGTGCTGCAATCAATTGGTTATCCGGTGAAACCGGTGGTGATCAGTCCTTTGAGTGACATCAGTCACTACTTGGCCATTCCAGGAGTAGCACGGGTGTTGGCAGCACCCGTGAAGGAAGTGCAATTCCTGCGCATATTGGGACTCGAACGACGCGCGGTGCGTGATGAACCAGCGGCACCCCAGGCACCAAAAATTAAAGCCGACAAACCAGCAGCTCCGAAAACCATTGTGCAGATGCTCTCCGACAGGTTCATGAGCCTGGTTTCGACGCTTTATAAGCGCGCAGCGTTTGTGTTGCTGTTTTCGCTTTTTATCGCATTTGCGTTTTACGGTGTATTGATTGCCTACTTCCTACTAGCTTCAGAGTGGGGGGCACCGCTGACACTGACGCGCGGCCATGAGATGGTGAGCCGCGTTGAACGTGAGATCACCGAAGTAAAAGTGGCTCTCAATCAAACTGAACAGCGATTATCTGACACGGTCTTGGCCAAGGCCACTGCTCAGCAAGAATTGCAAGATGCAGAAGGCCTCGTGAGCTATTCCAAAGGCACCGTCAAAAAAGAACTGTTGTCGCGGCAACGACAGGTCAAAGTTCTCAATCAGAATATCAAACGTCTGACTAAAGTGCGGGGACAGTTGGCCGCGCAAGTTGATGGCAATGGTGCATCTGCTGATCTTGAGCGGCTTTACAAGAAGCGGCTGATTGATCGCTCGTCATACAGTGCCAGTGCCATGAGCATTGTTGAAGCAAGTCAGCGTTTGGCCGCCGTGGAAATTGAGATCGATAAGGCCAAGGGTCAAATTGAAGAGTTTGAAGCCAGCCAAGAAATGTTACTGTCGTTGCAGAAAGCCTTGGATGAAGGCAAGAACGTCAACGGGATAACAGCCACGGCAGCGGATTTGTTGTTGCTGGCCAAACAATCGTCTGACGCGTTGTCAGCTCGGGCATTGGTACAGTCGAAACTCAAGAGCACAGACGACAATTCGGAAGTGCTGACCAAAAGTATTGATGTATTACAAACTCAACTTGCTGCGCTTGAGACATCGGCGTTGGCGCGTGCGCTTTACAAGCGTATCGACGTTGTGTTCGTCCCCTATGGCAATGAGAGCCGCTTTGTTGAGGGCCAAGCGCTCTATAGTTGCCGGTTCACAATTCTGTGGTGCACTTTATCAGGTACTGTCGGCCAGGTATTGCCCGGTGAAGTCAGTTCTGTTCATCCGTTTTTTGGAAAACCCATTCGCGGCAGTTTTGTTGAGATGAAACTCAGCAACCCTGACGCCGCGATGCGCGAGATCATTCATGGCACACGCAAACCACTTTTCTTCTAGGTCGCAAAGTGCGCTGTTTGGCGTGGGTCTTTTCGCGCTGGCGGGCTGTGCGGGGCAGTCTGATCTATTGACCGAAGGCTTGCGACTGAGAACGCTTGATGCCACAAAAGACATTGTCGTGCTGACGTCGAAGGAACAAAAGACTGACCTCGCCTTGCGGCCTACGGTGGTGGCGGACAAGACACCGGATGGCAAAACTGTCATTGTGACCCCTGCGTCGGCGCAGGCGGCAAAACGCCCCGCTTGGTGTGACTATTTGATTGAAGACACTTACGCCCAGACCACAATCATGCGTTCACCGCGTTTGAGTGCCTCTGGCAGTGACAGCGGCAAGGCCAGTGTATCTCTGGGGATGAGCCTCACAGATTTGGCCAAGGCCAATTTGATGGAAGAGTCCGCCGAAGCGCGTTGCCGCCGTCACATGGCGGAAAGTGGTTTGCAGAAGTTGGTGTTCTTGTCACCCCAGGGGCTCACCAGTGCAGGCTTTCGTGCCAAATATGACTCTATCCAAAAATCCAAGAAAGACCTGCAACACATTCGTAAGAAAGTGTCACAAGCCATGGCAGACGGATTTGTTGACCGCGAGAAAGCCACCGTATTGATGGGGCTCGTAGACCAATTACTCGCAGAGGGAGCCGCGGCGAAATCACAAGCGGACCGCCGCACGGGAGATTTTCTGGGCACGAAAGACCAAGCCAGTTTACTGGGACGCGCCATGGTGCGGGCAGAAGCGGACCTTGAAGATTTGAACAGCCGCATGCGAACATTTGACAATATTGACGTGTCGGTTTCCACAGGCTGGAGCGATGACGTGACGCGCGATAACTTTTCAATTGATAGCGAAGGGTTCAGCGGCAAGGTCAGCATGTCCATCAAGTTGGGCGCGGTATTGCCGCAACGCTTTGAACATGAAGAGCGTGCCAAGCAGGCCAAATTGCGGGCGATTGGCGACGAGGGCGGGGCGCTTTGGCAGGTCAACATACTAAGGCTGGCACATGAGCGGGCAATTGCCGGTTTGGAAGAATCGCGCCTCAAGATTGACAGTGCGGTGGAAGAAACCCGTAAATTGTTGACGGCACTCGACGGCGTGAATAACCCTGAATTTCAGGGGACGGCCTTTCACGCCCGCATCAAGTTGATGCAATTGAAGTCGGACAAGGCTGCCGTTGAGGGGTCACTGGCCGAGATCCGCACAAACCTGAAGCGGTTGAAGACCTGAGGATTTTTTATTCGACGGGTGAAGAAATTCTGCTTGAAGCAGAACATCAGTTTCAGGCAAAGCAACAGATGTGAAAAAACCTTCATACATCATCGGCATTGATACGGGCGGCACTTATACCGATGCCGTTGTCATTGAACGTGACGCCCATCGCATTCTGGCTTCGGCGAAGTCCATTACGACAAAGGGTGACCTTGCGGTTGGCGTTGGTCTTGCCATGGGCGAGGCGGTGGCAGCGCTGAAGGGCGATGTTGCGGGCAAAGACATTCAACTGGTTTCAATCTCTACCACTTTGGCAACCAACGCGGTTGTTGAAGGTCATGGCGGGGCTGCTGCAGTTGTGTTGATTGGTTTTGATGACAAAATGGTTGAGCGCACTGGCATTGCGGCGGCGTTTCCGGACATGCCGTTGATCCGCATTGGTGGTGGGCATGATCACAATGGCGATGCAGCTGACAAGCTTGATGTGGCGAGGCTGCGCGAAGTACTTGTGAAATTGAAAGGTAAAGCCAGCGCTGTGGCGATTGCTGCCAGCTTTGCGGTGCGCAACAACGCACATGAAGTGGCGGCGCGGGATCTGGTCGTCGATGTTTTGGATTTGCCTGTGACGCTGTCCTCGGAGCTTTCAAGCGCGTTGGATGCGCCACGCCGTGCTTTGACGGCGGTTTTGAATGCGCGGCTTGTCGGCCACATTGCACGGCTGATTGCTGCTGTGAAGCGGGCCATGGCGGAGCTTGGCATTGCGTGCCCGCTGATGATCATGAAGGGGGATGGGGCATTGGCTTCTGCTGACAGTGTTGTCAATCGTCCGATTGAAACCATTCTTTCAGGCCCTGCGGCAAGCCTCGTTGGAGCAAAGTGGCTGTCTGGGCTTGACGACTTCATCATGTCGGACATGGGGGGCACGACGACCGACGTTGGTATTCTCGAAAAAGGCAGGCCGCTGGTGGCCCCGCAAGGGGCTGAAGTTGGTGGCTGGCGCACCATGGTGAAAGCCATTGATGTGAAAACCATTGGCCTTGGTGGCGACAGCGAAATTGCCATCGGCACCAATGGTAAAATTGAAGTGGGACCACAACGGTCTGTGCCATTGTCGTTGCTGGCCACACGGCGGCCGGAGGTGTTGGTGCTGCTGGAAGCCGACTTGGCTGACACAGAGGGTGCGTCCCTGCATGGGCGGTTCCTGGTGCTGCCATTTGGCAAGGATGACCGACCGCCACCGGACGGGTTGAACGCGCGGGAAGCCGAAATCCTGGCGATGGTCAGCGATGTGCCATTGCCGTTGCGGCGGGTTGCCGTTTCGACAGCAGCACAGCGTGCCGTACAAGCTTTGCGACGCAAAGGTCTGGTGCAACTCTGTGGTTTCACGCCGTCGGATGCGGCGCATGTTTTGAAGCTGCAAGACAATTGGTCGGCTGATGGGGCGGTACTGGGGGCAAAATTGCTGGCACGGTTTCGCACCATGAAGGTGCTGGACAACGAAAACCTTGATGATTTTTGCCGCGAAGTGTGGAGTGCGGCTGTGACAAAATCAGCGCGCATCATCATTGAAACGGCTTTAGGACCAATGACGGATGGAAGCACACTGCTTGATGCGGTGTGTGAAGGAAAGGTTGGCGTTGGCCGAACCAAAGTTTCGATTTCACCGGCCATGCCGATTGTGGCCGTGGGCGGTCCGGTTCGGGTCTATTATGATGAAGTGGCGCGGCGTTTGGGAACCAGCGTTGTGTTTGCACCATTTTGCGATGTGGCAAATGCTGTTGGAGCGGCCTCAGCACTGGTGGTGGACAAGGTTGTTATCAGCGTAGAGGGTGATGGCAATGGCACGTACCGTGTTTATGGTGGCGGCCAGAGTGAGGTGTTTGGGTCAGGTAAACTGGCACTGAAACGGGCAGTGGAACTGGCAGGCGATTTGGCGATGGGGCAGGCGGTGTCGCGCGGGGCGTTCCTGCCCGCCGTCAATGTGACTGTAGAGAAAAATCTGATGCCCGAAGCGCGTGATGATGACGGCTTGCTGACAGCGTTGGTTACCGCTGAAGCGATAGGTCGTCCGGTCGTTCAGAATTGAGTAACCAAGCACAAAACCTTCCCGGAATATTATAGTGAATGAACGATTTGCGTGGATGTTCGCAAGCTGTCGTTAACTTTGGATGCGGTAGACTCCGTTAACTTTACGGAGAGATTTGCGATCATGACTGCATTGGGTTTCACGAGTTGGGAAGATTCAGGTGCCAAGGCCAGCACATGGCGGATTGAAAAGCCCGCTGCCGCAAAACCACAAACCGCAGCTTTCTTTCCCGACCAAAATGGCGGCGTTTATGAGCGTCTGCTTTCGGCGTTGCCGATTGCCCTTCATTGCATGGATGCCTCGGGCCGATTGATTTCAGTGAACCAACAGTGGTGTGACGCGTTTGGCTACACACTCAATGATGTTTTGGGCCGCTCGTTCAGCGAATTTTTGCCGACGGAAAGTCGCTCGAAGCTGGTGACAACGATCTACCCAAGGTATTTGACCACCAGTGCCTGCAGGGCCGAAGAAATTTTGATGATCCGTCGGGATGGTTCGCTCGCAACTGTATTGTTGTCGATGACGGCTTACCGTGGCGACAAGGGACGCTTGGACCGCTCGATCTGCTTGCTAGAAGACGTGACGGAGAAGAAGATCGCTGCTATGGCTTCGAGCCGCAGCGATCAGCGTTTCCGCGCTGCATTCGCGGCGTCGGTGCACGCCATGGCCGTGATTTCGCCCACCGGCCAGATTGAATTTGCCAATGATGCATTCAAGAATTTTCTGGAACGGCGGGATGTTGAAACCGCGACCTACGGATTTGACGAGCTGTTGCACAAGGATGACCGGGGCCAATTCCTGAACGGTCTGCGGCAGCTGTTGTCAGGCGAAACGTCGCATTTCAATTTGGAGCTGCGTTTTGTCAATCATGAAGGCAAAGTCGCGCATGGTTCCACCTCTGTCGCGCTGGTTAAAAACGACAAGGGCGGCACGGAGCAACTGGTCATTC
Source organism: Hyphomicrobiales bacterium (assembly GCA_031421835.1). Classification (GTDB taxonomy): domain Bacteria; phylum Pseudomonadota; class Alphaproteobacteria; order Rhizobiales; family Aestuariivirgaceae; genus Aestuariivirga. Next base: position 12,074 of record JANOPL010000026.1, read on the forward strand.
AGATCGTTGATGTGACTGACCGGAAAACCATCAATGAGCGCCTGCAAAAAGCCCAGAAGATGGAAGCAGTTGGCCAATTGACAGGTGGTCTTGCGCACGATTTCAACAATCTGCTGACCATCATCATCGGCAATTTGCAATTGCTTGATGGAAAAGTCACAACCGATGAAAAGTCGGCGAAGCGTTTGGCTGAAGCTCAACAGGCCGCAACCAAGGGGTCTGACCTCACACGTCAACTGCTGGCTTTCGCCCGCAAGCAGGATCTTGAGCCGCGTGATACGTCCATCAATGACATGGTACGTGGCATGGAAAGCCTCGTGTCCCGCACGATTGGTGAACACATTGAACTGAAAGTCGAAACAATGGCGGGTGACCCGCGTTCGCTCATTGATCCGGCACAGTTGGAAAGCGCCATTCTCAATCTCGCCATTAACGCACGCGACGCCATGCAAATGGGTGGCAAGCTGACGATTGAAACCCAGCCCGCTTATCTTGATCGCTTCTATGCCGAGAAAAACCCTGACGTTGTTCCTGGACACTATGTGTTGGTGGCTGTCTCGGACTCAGGCACGGGCATGGCGCCGGAGATTGTCGAGAAAGTATTCCAACCTTTCTTCACGACCAAGGGCGAAGGCAAAGGTTCGGGTCTCGGATTATCGATGGTTTATGGCTTCATCAAACAGTCCGGTGGCCATATTCAAATCTACTCAGAAGTGGGTCACGGCTCATCCATTAAAATGTACTTGCCGCGCCGCATGCGCCCTGGCGAAGTTGAGGTTGAAGCTTCAGTTGCTCCTGTGGCCGTTGAAGGTGGTTCCGTTCCAGTAGCTGCTGCTGTTGCAGCTGCTGCACTTGTTGAAGTGCCGCCTGTTGCGGTTAAGCGTCCGAAGATTCTTGTTGTCGAAGACCAAGAGGCCGTGCGCGCTGTCGCTTGTGGCTTTCTTGAAGACTTTGGTTATGAAATTATCGAAGCAGGTGATGGTTTTGAAGCACTGTCAAAGTTGCAGGAACACGATGACATCGACTTGATGTTCTCTGACGTGGTGATGCCTGGTGGCATGAATGGTTTTGATTTGGCTCAGGCCGCTTTGAGCATGAAGCCAGGCTTGAAAGTGGTCCACACATCGGGTTATCCCAAGGGTGCGATGGTGCATCAGGACGAGCCGCGCTTCAAGGAAGGCTTCATCATCATGAAGCCCTATCGCCGCGAGGATTTGCAGAAGATCATCAAGGACGCGCTCGAGAGGCAATAGATCTCCTTCGCAACATCAATTCGCGCCGTCACCTGAAGAGGTGGCGGCGTTACGCATTTTGTTGGTGCTTTGCGTCTATCGGATTTGCCGCTAAGAGGGGCGGGGGCTGATAACTTCGGCCATTCGTATTTTGGAGTTTGACCTTGGCCTCAGGATTATTTGCGCTGCTGGATGATATTGCGGCGATTGCGAAAGTTGCTGCGTCTTCGTTGGATGATATTGCCGCGCAATCAATGAAGGCCGGATCGAAAGCTGCTGGTATCGTGATTGATGATACAGCCGTCACGCCGCGCTATGTTGTTGGTTTTGCGTCGGACCGAGAACTCCCGATCATCTGGAAAATTGCACTGGGTTCGCTGAAGAACAAGTTGTTGTTGCTGTTGCCGGGTGCGTTGTTTTTGTCGTGGTTGATGCCTTGGGCGATTACGCCGCTGCTGATGTTTGGCGGGCTGTTTTTGTGTTTCGAAGGTTACGAAAAACTGCACAGCTTGGTGGTGCCGCATGACGACCATCATGACGAAATTGCTGGGGGCGCTGGGGTGCAAACTGCGCAGGAACTTGAAGACGAAAAGGTTTCCGGTGCTATCCGTACTGATTTTATTTTGTCGGCTGAAATCATGGCGCTCACTCTTGCTGGGGTTGCCGACTTGCCCTTGGTGATGCGCACGATTGTTCTGGGGTCGGTTGGCATATTGATCACGGCTGCTGTTTACGGCGTGGTTGCGTTGATTGTGAAGGCTGATGACGTCGGGGCTGCGATGGCGCGGACGGGCACACCGGGTGTTGCACATGCGGGGCGTGGGCTTGTCAAAGGCATGCCTGTGTTTCTTTCGATTCTCAGTGTTGTTGGCACGCTGGCGATGCTGTGGGTGGGCGGCGACATTATTTTGCACGGTCTTGCCACCTACGGCATTGACGGGCCGGAGCACTGGATCAAAGACACCGCGAAATCCGTGGCTGGCGCTCTGCCTTTCTTCACCGGCTTTTTTGCATGGATGTTTGGGGCTGCCGGTTCAGGCGTTATAGGAGCGGTGTTGGGGGCTTTGACTGTCCCTGTGGTTAACCACGTCATTTCACCCATCATGCGCGCGGTGAAGAAACCTAAGTCTGTTTGACGTGGAGAATTGACAGGTTTCTGGCGATTTGTCTTTTTGCGGTTAACCATGAACCGTTAGGCTTAATATCCGGTTATAGACTCAGAATGGCTGAATTGGCTTTTGTCTTGCTGTAATAGTTTCATCGAGCATGAAAGGAGTTACAAACATGACGACGATGTTAGACCATAGTGAAGTTCAGTTGAAACACACCCCGCGTAAATTCCGGGACACCCGTCACCCCGCACTTAAGAATGCCGTGACGGTGCCAACGGCTCGCACTGGTGAAACCCATGCTGATTCTACACGCGTCCGCCCCGCGAACCGCACTGCGGTAGATATGGCTCTCAGCACTGCGGATACTGATGCTAACGCTTCATTGATGAAGTTGCGGGAATTGGTCGTCGGGCCCACGCAGCAATTAAACGAAGCCCGCCTTGAAGAACTGATGAAGATTTTCGAGGAACGCGAAGCAGAATTGCGTGCTGTTATGCGCGATGTGCAAAAGCGGAATTCCGAGCTGGAAGTGGCTTTAAAGCAAAGCAGCCTTGACCAGTTGAACGTTTTCAAAGCTGAATTTCAGGCCCTGACAGATGCCATGAGCATTGAAAGCAAAAAGGCGTTCTCGTCTATTCGCGACGACATTGCTGCAGCGCGTAAGGAAGCCTTGTCATTGGTTGAAGATGCCAAGGCCGTTGCTGATGAAAAGTTCGAAGCACAACGCGTTCGCACGATCAGTATGGTTGACACCGAAACTAGCAAGTTGCGCCTCGATATTGAATCGGCAACTGAAAAGTTTCAAACCGCGAACATTTTGAATCAGCGCGAAACCCAGTTCAACATCAGTCGTATCCTCAAGGAAGCGTCTGAAAACTTGGCAAGTGTTGCAAGCGCGTCTTGACAGGGAATGTGTCAAAACGGGATTGAATAAGTAACTTCCAGAAGTACCAAAATGTGACACTTATCGTCACGTTTGATACTTGAGTGAAGGAATCTCAGACGTGATGACGGTGCAGTGCCCGGGGGCCTGCCTGCCATCCTGATCGTATTGGCGTTTACACCCAGCGTGTGAGCCACTAGAAGCCATGCAAACAACCCCGTTTGCAGGAATTCCATCGTCCTATGGCTCGTCAATTTATCTATCATATGCAAGGCCTTTCCAAAACCTATGCCGGTGGCAAAAAGGTTTTGGACAATGTGCATTTGTCATTTTACCCCGATGCAAAGATTGGTGTGCTTGGTCCCAACGGCTCGGGTAAATCGACGCTGCTTAAAATCATGGCGGGGCTGGACAAGGAATGGAACGGCGAGGCGTGGCTTGCCGACGGTGCGACGTGTGGTTATCTCGAACAGGAACCGCAGCTTAATCCTTCAAAGTCAGTGCTTGAAAACGTCATGGAAGGGGTGGCTGCGAAGAAGGCTATCCTTGATCAGTACAACGCCTTGATGGCGGACTATAACGACGAGAACGCCGAAAAGGCGGGCAAGATTCAAGACATCATCGACGCGCAAAACCTTTGGGACTTGGAAGCGCAAGTCGAGCAGGCGATGGATGCACTGCGATGCCCGCCCGGAGATGCCGACATTCATAAGCTCTCAGGCGGTGAAAAACGCCGCATCGCTTTGACGCGTTTGTTGTTGGCGAAGCCTGATTTGATATTGCTCGACGAACCGACGAACCATCTTGACGCAGAATCAGTGAATTGGCTTGAACATCATTTGAGCGATTATCCGGGTGCCATTCTGATCGTCACCCACGACCGTTACTTCCTCGACAATGTGACGGGCTGGATTTTGGAATTGGATCGCGGCCGCTCGATTCCTTATGAGGGTAATTATTCGGCTTACCTTGCACAAAAGGCGAAGCGCTTTGCGCAAGAGGGCAGGGAAGACGCGGCGCGCGTTAAAGTGCTGGAGCGTGAAGCTGAGTGGATTGGAAAATCGCCAACCGCCCGCCAGGCCAAGAGCAAGGCCCGTATCAAGGCCTATGATGAGTTGCTCAAGATCAACGAAGAGCGCACGCAATCTCATTCGGCACAAATCATCATTCCGCCGGGTGAGCGCTTGGGTGATACAGTGATCAATGCTGAGGGGTTGTCGAAGGGCTATGGCGACAGGTTGCTAATCGACAATCTGGAATTCAAACTGCCACCCGGCGGCATTGTCGGTATCATCGGGCCGAATGGTGCAGGTAAATCCACGTTGTTCCGGATGATCACGGGGCAGGAGAAGCCAGACAGTGGTTCTATTGTGATCGGGCCATCAGTGAAGCTGGGTTATGTCGACCAGTCGCGCGATGACCTCGATCCCAACGCGACGGTCTGGCACGAAATTTCCGGCGGCAATGATTTGGTCACACTGGGCAAACGCGAAATGAATTCGCGCGCTTATGTTGGCGCGTTCAACTTCAAAGGGGGTGACCAGCAACAGAAAGTGGGCACACTCTCAGGCGGGCAGCGCAATCGCGTGCATCTCGCGAAAATGTTGAAGAGCGGGGCGAATGTGCTTCTCCTCGACGAACCAACCAACGACCTCGACACAGAAACGCTGGCTGCTTTGGAAGAAGCTTTGGAAGATTTTGCTGGTTGCGCCGTTGTGATTTCACATGACCGCATGTTCCTTGACCGTTTGGCCACGCATATTCTGGCGTTTGAGGGCGACTCTCATGTGGAGTGGTTTGAAGGTAACTTCCAGGATTATGAGGAAGACAAAAAGCGCAGATTGGGCGAAGACGCCGTGAACCCACACCGTATCAAGTATAAGAAGTTCGAGCGGTGAGATTAAGGATTGAAATCTGAGTAGAAACGGATTATAATCTTTTTCAAGAGGTTTCGTTATGCTGCTCAATCGTTCAAATCAGGCCGTCTCGGCAACCGACTTGCAAAAGAAGACGAAGGAATTGCTGGACCGCATTTCAACGGGTGCTGACCATCATCTCGTTGTCATGCGTGATAATCGCCCGACAGCTGTGATGATGGGGACGGAACGCTATGAGGCCATGATGGACGAATTGGCAGATCTTCGCATCGAAGCTGTTGCTCGTGCGCGAATGGAGACGTCGCGCAAGGACTATGTGGCAAGTAAGGATATGGACGCATTCGTGGACAGCCTTTGATATGGTCTGGACTGTTGTTTACCACCCTGATGTAAAAAATGATTTCAGACACCTGGGTCGGGTTGAAGCGAGAAACATCCAAGGCGTCATTCATCAACGCCTTGTGGATGGTGAGCCCGATAAAGTAGGAAAACCACTGCATGGAGCGCTGGCAGGCTATCGGCGCTTAAGAACGGGGGTCACCCGGATTGTCTACCGTGTAGAGATGCGTAAAATTGAAATACTTATCATTGCTGTCGGCATGCGAAGAGACGACGAAGTTTATGGCAAAGCCACAAAGCGAGCTGGGTAATGGGATATTTTCAGATTGCATTTTTAGTCCAAGCCGCAATAAGCGAAATTGAGCGTTGAACGGATGTTTGGGCAACTCCATATCTGTGTAACCTGATCATGTCGAAACGCCCACCATCACGCAAATCACTTTCCTGCCTCGTCGTTATCAATCGTCGATCCGGCACTGTGCGCTCGCGCGGGGCAGAGGTTGTCCGGGATTTGGTTGAGGCAGAACTCAAGGGATTATTCCAACCATTGACCATCACGCTGGCAGATGGCAATGTGTTGCCCCACATCGGAAAGGCATTGAACGCAGGGTCCGTCGATGTGGTGATAGCGGGAGGGGGAGATGGAACGATTTCCTCGGCGGCGGAATTGGTTTTGAAACATGGCGTCATATTGGGCGCCCTTCCGCTGGGTACGATGAACCTGTTTGTGCGTGCCCTTGGTTTCAGCCCGGTGTTGGAAGAGGCTTTGAGACAACTCAAGCAGGCGCAGGTGCAGACGGTTGATGTGGGTATCGTCAATGACAAACTGTTTCTGCATCAAGTCTCGTTTGGCGTGCAGCCGCGACTGGCGCGTTTGAGGGAACGCATGGGTTATCGAAATCGCCTCACAAAAATGTTGTCGGGTGCACGGGCTTTGATGACCCTGGCGATGTCGCCCCGCCCTGTGCGGGTCAACGTGTTGGTGGGTAATCGGCACGTGAAGGTAACGTCGCCGATGGTTGTTGTGAGCAACAACATGCTCGGTGCTGAACACGACGCATCGCTGCCGGAAAAGCTGGATGAAGGCATTCTTGGAATTTATGTTTTGAATGACACGTCCCTGCGCACCTTGATGCGATTGGCCCGGGCTTATTTGCTACGCCGCCGGGTGCCGGAGACTGCGATTGAACAGCACTCAGGTTCTGCTCTCACGATCAAGCGCAGACCAAGACGGTTTTCTCAAGTGAAGAAGAAGCGGAAAGCACTGTTGAGTTCAATTGACGGTGAAGTGGTTTTGCTGAAAAACCCCGTGCATATTGAAATCAGGCCAAAGGCTTTGCAGGTACTCATTCATCGTGAAGCGCGCGTTGAAGGCAAAAAAGATGCAGCAAAATAACTCTAAAAATGGGTTGCCAGGATCTGGCATAAAGAACTAGCGTAACAGTGATTGGCTCCCGTTTTTTGAGGTGTTTCGCATGTTGCAAAAACTTTTCCTGTCGCTGGTCATTCTTTTTCTTGTCGCAACGGGCGGTTATGCCGAAGAGATAGGCCGCGCCACAATTAATGGCCGAACGGTCATTATTGATGGGGCAGGTACTTGGGCTTACGAGAACGTACCAGACGGTGCAGCGGCGCAGGCTGTAGATTGTAGCGAAGGCAGAAAAATCCAGAGCAAGAAAATCAAAATGTCACTCTGTATCGCTCCGCCATGGCGATTGGATTCCTCGCCGCCGGAATCAATGGAGATGCAGGCTATCAACAAAGACATTGATCTTTATTTTGGTTTGGTGACGGAACGTACGCCAATTCCCTTAGCTGGCTTGCGCAAGGCAATCCTTTACAATGCTGCACAAGCCACAGGCGTTCGTGAAGAGGACATTGAAATATCAACGGAGTCAAAGTCCAAGTTTGGCTCACACGAATGGAGCTATATTGAATACAAAGTCACTTTCAGCGGTGCGAACTTCCGATTTGCAAATTACTACGCATCACTGGGTGACAAGGGCTTGGTACAATCGGTGTTTTGGTGTTCCGAAAGTTTTTTTGCAGAGTGCCAGCCAGCAATTCTCAAGTTCATGTCAACTGTTGAAATGCAGTAGTCTCGCGTCTGGCAATGGTCAGGATCCTGCAACCCATTCAATTGCGGGTTTTCCATGCCCGACCAAAAAATCATTTGTACGTGAGAAAGGTCGCGATCCGAAAAATCCATTGTGCGCGGACAATGGCGAGGGGTGGGCAGATTTTATGATGTGGTGTTTTTGGGCGTCGACGACGGATGCTTTTTTCTGAGCGTAGTTGCCCCACAGCATGAACACGACAGGATAGGGCAGGGCGTTTACTTCACGAACAACAGCGTCAGTGAATTGTTCCCAACCCTTGCCAGCATGTGAGGCAGCCTGATTGGCCTCAACCGTCAACACGCTGTTCAATAGCAATAAACCTTGTTGGGCCCAGTGTTCCAAATTCCCGCTTCGCGGCGGCTCTCGTCCAAGATCGGTTTTTATTTCCTTGTAGATGTTCAGCAATGACGGTGGTGGTGTCACGCCTTCGCGCACCGAAAAACAAAGTCCATGGGCTTGGCCTGCACCGTGGTAAGGATCCTGACCAAGAATGACAACGCGGACTTGGTCTAAAGTGGTCATGTTCAAAGCTGCGAACCATTCCGAAGGCTTGGGATAGATGGTTTTTCCCAGTTCGCGTTCGGCGCTCAAAAAGCTTTTCAGCCGGGCCATGTAGGGCGCATCGAATTCCGGCTGCAACTTCCGCAACCATGACTCATGCAGTTTGATCGTGTTCGCGGACAATGAAAAACCCCAAAACGGAAATGTGTTTCAGGGTTCACATATCACGGTCTTGAATTCAAGCGCTCATGGAGCGCTGACGGGAACGGGATCGTCTTTGTCGTTTGTGGCTATTGAGATGGCTACAACAGTTGCGGCACCGCCAAAGAACATCAGACCTACAACGGGTGGAGGCAAGCCGCCCGGCGCATAATTAGACGCTGTCGGCGTAATTTGGACACCACAGAGTTTTTTGTAATCCACAATGGTCACTTTTTGGGTTGGCAGCGTAAAGCTGCAGCTCCCGTCGGCGGATGCAACGCGGGCAATGGCATCATCACCAACAAAAATGCGCGTTCCTTCTGGCAGTTGCTGGCCCAAAGCAGCAAGCAAAGCACCATCCTCTGTCGTCAAAAGGACTTTTCCCGACACCTCAGTTAACTCAAATGAATTTTCAGCTGATACTGCAGGCACCGATAAACACGCAAACGCTGCAGCGCAGGACAGGGATAACGCTATTCTCATGGAATAACCTCACTACAAATTACCTGCCGTCCGTGCGTGTGAGTTTCGAGCATCAGCGACCATGAGTCAAGTGCGGTTAACGAAATTGGTTAACCAAACCTCAACAGGTTGGCCTTGAATTAGAGAAGCGTGACAAATATGGCACTCAGCACTTGCGGTGGGTCAGCCGCGCAAGTATTTGAGCAGGGCTGAAATATCGCCGTTGTTGCGATTTAACACACCAACGAAGGTCGAACGCATTTGGCCGGCAAGCCAGATCGATGACACATTCACATCCTGCACACGGCCACCACCGACGCGGAAAATGATTTTGCGACCACCATTTGCCGTTACCGTGACGATATTGCCTTTGCAGGTCGTGACCTTCATGCCGGATGCATTGAAGCGACTTGAATATTTTGCCATGAAACTGCCCATGAAACCCTGGGCCAAGCGAATATATTCGCCTTCCTGGGCCTTGGTCAGTTTCTTGCGGTGTGGACCCAACGCCGACATGGCGATGCTGCGCGTATCAGCATAGCGAGCTGCGGCGTTCAGAAAAGCTGACGCTGAGCCAGATTTTGACGCTGACGTAAAGGCCTTGCCGGCCCCCATGACCAAATCTTCTGACGGACAGGCCGAAGCAAGCGAAGCGGTGCTGATGACTAACGCCGCAGCGATAACCAAAATTGTAGTTTTCATCCAAAACTCCCACTGCCCCAAGCGCTATTTTGCACCCACTCTTGAAAAATCGCAAGCAGGTCAAACTTTCATGCTGCCTTGGTGTTCTCAGTGGGACTTCCTAAATCTAAAACACGACAAATTGAATACACCAGCTCACTGCGGTTGAGTGTGTAGAAATGGACGTCTTCAACGCCTTCCCGTTGCAACGCGTGGACCTGTTCAGCGGCCACCATTGCGGCCACCAAGTTCCGGGTTTCAGGGTCTTTGTCGAGGCCTGCGAATCGGCGTTCCAGCTGCGGGGGAATATGTGCGCCGCACTTACTGGCAAACTCGCAAACGCGTGCAAAGTTGGTGATCGGCAAAATGCCGGGCACCAATGTGATGTTGATGCCACGAGCGGCAATCCGGTCACGCAGTCTCAGGAAAAAAGCATTGTGGAAGAAAAATTGTGACAATGCGCGGGTGGCACCGTGTTCGGCCTTGTCGGCCATGAAGGCCAGATCTTCTTCGATTGAGACGCTGTCGGGGTGGCGCTCGGGGTAAGCTGAAACCGAGACTTCGAAGTTGCCGATTTCGCGGATGCCGCGCACCAAGTCTGCTGCATTGCGATAGCCTTCGGGGTGGGGTGCGAATTTGGTGCCGACACCAGCAGGCGGGTCGCCACGCAAGGCGACGATATGATTGACGCCTGCTGCTGCATAGGCCCGTATGACCTCGTCAACTTGTGCTTTGGTTGCGCCAACGCAAGTCAGGTGACCCGCAGCCTTCAAGCCGGTTTCGCTGGTGATTTTTTTGAGTGTTGCAAGCGTGCGGTCTTGTGTTGTGCCACCTGCGCCGTAGGTGACAGAGACAAAATCCGGATTGATTTCTTGAAGTTTTTGAACCGTTGTCCAAAACGTTGCCTCACCTTCTCCGGGCTTTGGCGGAAAGAATTCGTAGGAGACGCGTAACGGGTTGGTCATTGCAAAACCTTGGATTTGAATGTGAGTGTGGTGGTGGGCTGGCCTGCGCGCGCCAGCCACAGTGAAACCGTTAAACCCTTGCGGGACTTGAGCCATGGCGGATCCAGCACGTCATGGCGGTCCAGAACCAAGTTGGCGCGATTGAGCCATGCCGTCATTTGTTCGGCAGAAATGCCCAAGCGGCGGTGGGCGTGATTCTCACGCAGTTCCTCCAAATCGTGGGGTGCAAAATCAACGATCAGCAATTTTCCGTCAGGCTTCAAAATTCGGCGTGCCTCGCCCAGGGCTTTTTGTGGCTCGTCGAGAAAGTGCAAAACCTGATGGATGGTGACCACATCGGCCATGGCATCGCCTAAAGGCAAGGCGAAAATATCAGCTTGTCGGAGTTGGGCATGGCGCAAGTTCAAGCGTTCAAGATTGGCGCGGGCAATGGCCAGCATGTCGCGGCTGGAATCAATGCCATGGAGTTGAGTTGCCTGATTGGCAAAAAGCTCCAACACGCGACCAGTGCCGGTGCCCAAGTCCACAACGGTGCCAATCTGTGCGGGACCAACCATGGCTTGTATAGCGGCTTCGACGTTGATTTCATCCACATGAAGCGACCGCAGCTCTGACCAAGAGGCGGCGTTGGCGCTGAAATAAGCAGCAGCTGCTTCTTCGCGTTGGCGTTTGACTGCTTCGAGTCTTGCCAAGTCTCCCGACAAGTTAGCGTCTTTTCCCGGCAACATGTCCACCAAAGCGCGGGCAAGAGCACCCCCTAATCCTTCCTGACGGAGGCGAAACAACACCCAATTGCCCTCCTTGTGACGGGCCAGCAAACCAGCGTCCGCCATGAGCTTCAAATGCCGACTGACCCGGGGCTGGCTCTGGCCGAGAACAAAAGTAAGCTCCGATACGTTCAATTCGCCGTGAGACAAGGCGAACAAAATCCGTATCCGTGTCGTTTCAGCGACGGCTTTGAGGCCTGCGAGGAGCTCTTCCATAAATCTATATAAACATATCTTTATATAGCTTGCAAGAAATTCGTTCGCTGATTTAATTGTGTCGTATTTGACTTTTATGTGAAGCGAAATCTCTTGTCAGGCGGGGTGGTATCTGCGGTATACTGGTTTTCGAGGCGCGGGGCATTCAGGTTTTGAATAGAATAGGTGACACAGTGATCAACAGGCGCGCGCTGCTTCTGACTTTTTCCTCCGCTTTTTTCATGACGCCTCTGGCGCAGGCCGCAGGGGGAGCTGAGCAATATGTCCAATCCATTGGCAAAGACGTTTTGGCCTTGGCCAACGGTTCGGTGCGGGGCAAGCCGTTGCGGACGAAATTCACGGGGTTGTTGGGGCGGCACGTGAACTTGCGGACAATCGCAGGATCCGCCTTGGGGACCTATCGCAGCAAATTGCCTGCCGCAGACAAAGAAAAGTTCAATGCGCTGGTGACGACCTATGCCGCAGCACTTTTCGTCTGGTATATCGATAAATTCAAAGGGGCTGAGTTTGTCGTAGACTCGGTCGTGCAGCAGGGCAATTTCACAATTGTCAAAAGCAAGATTGCCAAATCCAAAATCAGTAGTGAACCCATCGTTTGGTACTTGTCGCCAAAGGGGAACGGCTTTCAGGTTGTTGACTTGAGTATTTTGGGTGTGCGCTTGTCGGTGGCCATGCGGGACGCGTTTTCACGTGAGTTGAAAAGGTCGAAGGGCAACTTCAACAGTTTGTATGCGTTCCTCGCAGAAGCCGAAACCTGGTAAGGGCATAAACGCGCCTTAAAGGTTCATTAACCATGGGACCCCGATTAAGAGCTGTGGATACAATAGAATCATGCTGACACGCCGTACATTGATTGCTGGATTATTTGGTATTGCCGCGACGCCCGTTGTTGCGGCTGGCGATCATCCGTCTGTGACCTTCATGAAGCAGGTCGGCAAAGATTTGTTGGCAGCGCACCGGCAGGGCACTGTGCCATCTTTCCTGCGCGTCGTTCAGCGATACGCCGATGTGCCTGAAATTTCTTCACATGCGCTTGGAAAATATTTAGGCAAATTGCAGTCGGGCCAGCGCACGCGCTATCAACGCGGCGTTGCAACGTATCTTGCGCGTTATTTCGCATTGCAATCACGGGATTATACGGTGGCAAAGTATGTCGTCGGTGAAGCGACGGTTGACGCCAACAAAGATGTTCTGGTTGAATCCAAGGTATATCTGCTCACCGGCCAAGTTTACAATGTCGGCTGGCGCCTGGTGTGGCGCGGGGGCAAATATAAAGTGCGAGATGCCAAGGTCTTGGGCTTTTGGTTATCGAATTTCCAGCGCAGTGACTTCACAGCTTACCTCGACAAGCGCAACGGCGATATCAACAAGCTGATTGTTGCGCTGAACGGTTAGCAAACAAAACATTAACTGTCATGGACGATACTGCCGCTTCTTTGGGTGGAGTAAAGTTTCGTGGTGCGTTGTGTCGGTGTGTTGGCTGCTGTGTGTGTGATGATCGTTGGGTGTTCGGACGACTCGCCCATGCGCAAAGATTTCAGTACCAATGGATTGATTTCGCCTTCGGTTACGTGTGCCGCAAACCCGGAGAAATTTGGCGACGTCCAGCGCATTCGCGATATTGATTTGGGTAACGGCTGTTTCGTCCACAGCGCCTACGATGTGCGAAGCTTGGCAGGTGTTTCATTCAACAAAAGTGCAAAGATGAATTGTGGCGTTGCCAATGAGACTGCGCGTTGGCTGGAATCGACTGTGCAGCCCGCCGCGCAGGACGCATTTGGTGAAAAAGTCGTGGCCATCGACGTACCATCAGCTTTTGCCTGTCGTCCCCGCAACAATCAACGTGGCGGAAAATTGAGTGAGCATGGCATGGGCAATGCCATCGATGTCTCTGGATTTGTGCTCGAAAGCGGGCGCAAGGTCACTGTGTTGGATGATTGGGGTCGTTGGTCCGATTCGGGGAAATTTCTGCGGCAAGTGCGGGCGGAAGCCTGCGGTCCTTTCAAAACGGTTTTGGGACCAGGATCTGATGCACATCATCGCGATCATCTGCATCTTGATATGCAACGACATCGCAGCGGTGGTTCGTACTGTAGATAATGTTTGATTTCATGCGGTTGCGGAATGTTTGTGAAGTCTTGAGTCAACACATTCAGGTGAAAATCGCTGAGTGCATTGCAAAATTCCATCGTCAGGCGCATATGGTTTCGCATGGAACAGGAAATTCGACGACCAGACTATGTGCCACGCCAGCATGACCGCAGGTCCAGTTCTTTGAACTGTGCTTTGGCCGCAATAGGCGTGACGTTGATGACGCTATGCCTCGTGGGTGCAGCGGCCGTAACCTCAGTCTGGGCTGTGGGGCGCTTGTTTGACGCAGGTCCCGAACTGATTAACATCATGGCCGGCGTTATCATGATCCCCGTGTTAGGACTTTCAATTTGGACTGCGGGCCGGGCGTGGCATTTGGAGCGCCGCTTGGCTGCCGGGCAAGATGTTGATGCGCCCGTCTTTAACGTGTTGCATTACTTTAGGAACGCTCGGTGAAGCGTTGAGGACGGAAGAGTTCAATGTCAATTTGGCAGCGCATTGCCGGGGCGATGCAAGATGTGGGCGGTTCGGTTGGAGGGCTGTTTGGTGGCGAGAAGCCGCCTGAAAAGACTGTCGCCTTCACCATCGGAATGATTGCACTTGGCGCGAAAATGGCCAAGGCCGATGGGGCGGTCACTCGCGATGAAGTGATGGCGTTTGGTCAGGTGTTTGAAGTGCCAGAAGCGGACAAGGCCGCAGTGCAGCGGGTGTTTGATCTCGCCAAGCAGGATATTGCGGGTTTTGAAAGCTATGCGACACAAGTTGCCAAGCTGTTTGCATCCGGCTCGCACATGTTGGAAAATGTACTGGATGGCCTGTTCCACATCGCCAAGGCAGACGGTGCTGTTCATGAGGATGAGTTGGTGTTTCTTGGAAAGGTGGCCGAGCTCTTTGGGTTTGACGAAAAAGCCTTTCACCGCATACGTGCACGGCACGTGCTGTTGGCGGATGATCCTTATGATGTGATTGGGATTGAACGTGACTTGCCGTTTGCCGAAATCAAGAAAATCCACCGCAATCTGGTGCGCGAGTTGCACCCTGATAAACATATGGCCAGCGGCATGCCAAAAGAGCTGGTCAAAATCACCAATGAACGTCTGGCGCGGATCAACGAAGCGTTCGACCGCATCAAAAAAGAACACGCGGCTTGATTGGTTCCGGCCTTGTTGACCGCATTCAACCTTCGCCGAATGTTGAGGCGAGGTTTCACGGAGCAGCGCCGCGATTAATTGTATTGCATTATACTGGCATGGCGTCGGGGCGTGCGGCTGTTGACTGGTTGTGTAACCCTGATTCAAAAGTGTCGTGTCATTATCTTGTTGATGAAGACGGTACGATTGTTCAAATGGTCGATGAAAGCCATCGGGCATGGCACGCGGGCGTATCTTCGTGGCGGGGTGAAATTGATATCAATTCCACATCAATCGGCATCGAAATTCAGAACCGGGGACATACGGCTGGTTGCCCGATATTTCCACTGATTCAAATGCAACGCGTGGCGGCATTATGTATTGACGTCATGAGGCGCCATGGTTTTGCCTATGATCAGATTGTTGCTCATTCTGACATCGCACCGGGACGTAAAGTAGACCCCGGCGAAGCTTTTGATTGGGAGTGGTTGCATGGGCAGGGCATTGGACAGTATGCCGTTGCGGCCAACAGTGTGGGAGCAACGCTTCAAAAAGGTGATGAAGGTCAAGCTGTGACAGCGTTGCAGCGTGATTTGGCGAAGTATGGGTATGCCATTGACCAGAATGGACAGTTTGATCATCGCACGCGCATTGTTGTGGAAGCGTTTCAACGGCGATTCAGGCGAGCGCGTATCGACGGTCTTGGCGATGCTGAAACACTTGGGATCTTGCGAAGATTGCTTGCGGTGACGCCTGTTGCCTAGTTGCTTACCGGTGCAGTTGTGCAAAGTTTTTTGAAGTCGAGAAAATTGGCACCCTCAGTTGGAAATATTGATTTGTGACCTGCGATTTGAAATCCAATACGTTCAGCAGCTGCAATGGCCGATAATATTTCCGCACTCGGATGAAGCTCCGCTTCCACAGTGGTGCTGTTTAAAGCGGTGTTGAATTTCGGCTTCAGAGCGTACTCACGATCTCTAATTTGCAACGCCACTTTTGCATCCTTCGATTTTATATTGGAAGGCACGGGGGCGAAGACGCTGATGGTTTTTTGCCCAATCTTGCACCACAAGCTGATTCCGATATCCGCGGTGTTGGGAACGCCGAACACGAGGTATGCGTCCTCATCCTGGGCATCAAGTTGCCATTCGCGTTCTTGTGCGGCCGCATGAAGTGGCAAGAGAACTGCAAAACAAATGGATGCAAAGACTACTTGTGAATATCGTCGCATAAATCTCCCCCATCCAGCTTTACGCCTTACACTTTTCATTTATGCGTTGCCAGATAGTCCGTCAAAAGTTTGAGGTTGCGGGTATTGGATTTGAAAAACATGTCAAAAATATCGCCCAACACAGGCACGCTGCCCAAGCCGAAATCGATGCCGGCATTGGTTGCCATTTTCAACATCAGGCTGTTGGGTGCACCAACTTTTCGGGCCAAGTACAAAGTGTAAACCGACAGAAGCAAATTTACCCCATCGCCAGCACCCGGTATCAGACCAAAGACGCTGTCGAGGCCGAAGCGCCACTTCGTAAATGGAATACCCCAGGCCGTGTCCATCAGCCTTGCAAAGCGCTCCAAGCGTTTGATGGTTTTCAACCGTTCGATATCTGAAAGTGCCATGTCGCTTGTCCCCTTGCTTCGCTGCGAGACATGGCCCTGATTGTCTGCATTGCAAGGTTTTGTTGACGCGCCCCTCTCGAATGCCTAACTCCGCGCTTGTCAGTTGGCTGGGTGACCGCTGCCGCTAGGCCCGAAAGGGTGCGGTGGAGGAAAGTCCGGGCTCCACGGAAAAACGGTGCCGGATAACGTCCGGCGGGGGCGACCCCAGGGAAAGTGCCACAGAGAACGAACCGCCCGCCTTCGCCTTCGGTCGTCGGGGGGTAAGGGTGAAAAGGTGCGGTAAGAGCGCACCGCGCGCCCGGCAACGGGGGCGGCATGGCAAACCCCACCGGGAGCAAGACCGAATAGGGGTGGCGTGATTTTCGCAAGAAAATCAGGCGTTTCCGGCTCTGCCACCCGGGTTGGTTGCGTGAAGCACTTGGCAACAAGTGTTCCAGATGAATGGTCATCATTTTCAGGCTGCAAAGCTTGGGATTACAAAACCCGGCTTACAGGCCAACTGGCATTTTCCCCTGTTGAAATGTGCTGTCTTGAATCGGATTCGAAACTATTTGTTAAGATTGCGCTGCGCATTGTCGGGGTTGGGTTAACCTTCTGTTCACGCTGATTATTTGCAATGCTTCAACCTCCTTTAAAGCCTGCCGGGGCGGATACGGGCCATGTGCCTGTGCTACTGGACGCGGTGTTAACCGCACTAAAACCTGCCGATGGCGAGGTTTATGCCGATTTGACATTTGGGGCAGGCGGATATTCGCAGGCGTTTTTGAAGGCCGCAGCTTGTGAGGTGATCGGCTTTGACCGGGACCCGGATGCAATTGCAGCGGGCCAACGCGTGGTGGAAGCAGCAGCAGGACGGCTTCGTTTGGTCGAAACTGCGTTTGGTGATTTTGCAGACGCGATTGATGACATTGTACTCGATGGCGTGGTCATGGATATTGGCGTGTCTTCGATGCAGCTTGACCAGGCCGAGCGTGGCTTCTCGTTCATGAAAGACGGCCCCCTTGATATGCGTATGGCACAGTCGGGGTTCAGTGCTGCCGATGTTGTCGCTCAGTACAGCGCTGAGAAGTTGGCCGACATCATTTACGTGTTTGGCGAGGAACCGAAATCCCGCGCTATTGGTCGCGCCATCGTGAAGGCACGTGCTGAGGCTCCTATTGCAACAACGCGGCAATTGGTTGCGGCTATTGAGCGGGCAACAGGTCCGCACCGCCCCCATTTGCGGACACACCCCGCGACCAAGACCTTTCAAGCCTTGCGCATTTACGTGAACGACGAGTTGGGGCAACTGGTCGACGCCTTGCTCGCCGCCGAGCGGGTGTTGAAGCCGGGTGGACGGTTGGTGGTGGTCACGTTTCATTCGTTGGAAGATCGTATCGTCAAACAATTTCTTGCCGAACGGTGTGGAAATCTTCCTTCGGGTTCACGTCATACGCCGGGGCCGCTGGACCAGCGACCGCCTAGTTTTTCATTGTTGCATAAAGGACATATTGGCGCTGACGCGGCGGAGCTTGCCGTCAATCCGCGCGCGCGGTCTGCAAAATTGCGCGCTGCTGTTCGCACTGCTGCTCCAGCCTGGGGGCAGAAAAGTGATTTTGTAAAAACCATTGCATCCATGAGAGCTCATTGATGTTGAAGATTGCCAATTTCACGTTGGTGCTGGCCACGCTTGGCACGGCATCTGTATTGTACTCGCATGAACATGCAACGCGCGGCAGTGAGCGCGAACTGGCACGTGAGAAGGCGGCCATTGTTGATTCCGCAGAAGCCATCAAACTTCTGAAAGCGGAATGGAGCAGTCTCACGCGGCCTGAGCGCATTCAGTTTCTGGCACAATCACAATTGGGCATGCAACCCATCTCGCCTGATCAGTTTGTAACTGAAGCGGAGCTCGCAGCCCGGCTTGACGCGCTGACGACATCATCGACGTCCGCACCTGTCAATCCGATCGATGATGTTTTGAAGAAGATGCAATGATGGACATTCCAACCATCTCAATCACTGAACGTAAACGCGGGCTACGAGGGCAAAACCGCATCCGACTGCTTGGTCTTGTCTTTACACTGGGCTTTGCGGTTATCGGTTTGCAATTGGTGCGCCTTACTGTTTTGAAGCCGGAAGATGGTGAAGCAAAACGCATCGCAGCTTCCATCGAAAGAATACCGAGGCCAGACATCACCGATCGCAACGGAACTGTTTTGGCAACCGATGTTTCTGTGGCGTCGTTGTTTGCAGATCCGCGCAAAATTCTGGATATTGAAGAAGCAGTCGAACTGATCACGTCTTCGCTTCCGGATGTGGATGCGAAGGACCTGTACAAAAAATCGACGCAGCCGGGCCGGGCATTCGTATGGATCAAACGACAGGTCAGTCCGGAAGAGCGTGACGTTGTTTACAATCTCGGCATTCCGGGTGTTGGCTATGTGAATGAGCGCAAGCGCGTTTACCCACAAGGGCGCCTGGCGGCGCACACAGTCGGTTATGTTGATGTTGACACCAAAGGTATTGCCGGCATCGAAAAATTCCTTGATGCCGAGGGTGCGATCTACACTGCCTCACTTGCAGATCCCGGCAAACCCTTATCAGCACCTGCGCAATTGGCCATGGATGTGAGGGTGCAGCATGCGCTGGTCGATGAGATTTCGAAGGCCATCGTAAAGTTCAAAGCCATTGCGGGTGGTGGCATTGTGATGGACATTGAGACCGGTGAAATCATTGCCTTGGTTTCGCTGCCCGACTTCAATCCCAATGCGGAATCAAAGTTGATCACCAAAGACCAGCAGAACCGCATGTTAAGTGGTGTTTACGAATTGGGGTCGGTGATCAAGGCCGTGACCTTTGCCATGGCGTTTGACTATGGCGTCATCAACATGAACTCAAAATACGATGCGCGATTTCCCCTCGTGATCGGAAATGCGCGCATTAACGATTTCCACGCTCAACGGCGGGTTTTGACGGTGCCTGAGATTTTTACAAATTCTTCCAACATTGGCACTGCGAAGATGGCGCTCGATGTGGGCATTGAAAACCACCAAGAGTTTTTGGGTCGCGTGGGTCTGTTGGACCGTTTGCTGACTGAAGTTCCGGAATCTGCCAAGCCGATTTTACCTAAAAAATGGGGCAAGCTTGTCTCAGCAACGGCGGCATTTGGCCATGGTTTTGCCGTGCAACCACTGCAAGGATTATCGGTCGTTGCAGGGATATTGAATGAAGGCAAAATGGTGCCACCAACTTTTATGCGTCGTTCGAAAGAGGAAGCTGATGTGTTGGGTAAGCAAATCGTAAAGCCAACAGTGGCTGCCAACATGCGCGAGTTGTTCCGCTTGAACGCCACCGACGGTTCAGCCGGAAAGGCCAATGTGCCGGGTTATCGGGTGGGGGGCAAAACCGGTACAGCGGAAAAAGTTGTCAACCGGCGCTATTCGAAAGATCATCGTCTGGCGTCGTTCATTGGCGCGTTTCCGATGGACAAGCCACGCTATGCACTGCTTGTGATGTTGGATGAGCCAAAGCCAACTCCTGAGACTTATGGTTTTGCCACTTCGGGTTGGAATGCGGTGCCAACGGCTGGATTGATCATTGAGCGGATCGCGCCAATGCTCGGAGTTACGCCAGTGTTCACGGAGAAAGATCGCGAAGCACTGGCAAAGCGGGCCAAGGCCAAAAAGGGCTGAAACATGGCGCAGGTGCTCGGAAAATTGTTTACTGCTGATGAGGGGTTACGAACGGAATGGAGCGACATTGTCGTCGAGGGTCTGACGGCAGACAGCCGTACCGTTAAACAGGGCTTTCTATTTGCTGCCTTGCCTGGATCAAAGGTGGATGGTTCAAAATATTTGATAGACGCCAAAAACAAAGGTGCTGTCGCGGCGATTGTCTCAGATGATGCAATTGATATTGAAGGCTTGCATTTGCTGCGTTCTTCTAATCCAAGGCGCATGCTGGCGCTGGCTGCAGCCAGATTTTATGGAGCGCAACCCGATACGGTTGTCGCTGTCACGGGTACAAACGGGAAAACTTCGGTTTCTGTTTTTGTTCGACAAATATGGACAGAGATGGGTTTTCGCGCGGCCAGTCTCGGGACCATCGGCATCGTGGGTCCAAATGGAACAATGAACCTTGCACACACGACACCAGATCCTGTGGTGCTTCACGCAGCACTTGCGCAGTTGGTGAATGACGGCGTTGAGCATTTGGCTGTCGAAGCCTCGAGCCATGGGCTTGATCAGTACAGGCTCGATGGAATGCGGATTGCTGCTGGAGCTTTTACAAACTTCACGCAAGACCATTTGGATTATCACGCAACCTTTGAAGCATACTTCAAAGCAAAAATGCGCTTGTTTGAAGAATTGCTTCAGCCTGGCTCTGTTGCTGTCATCAACGCTGACATGCCTGAGGCGCAAGCCATTCTGAGCAGAGTTCATGCGCGAGGTTTGCTGGCTTATACGGTGGGTCATAAAGGTGCTGACTTGCGTATTATCGCCGCTGTTCAAAACGAGGTTGGGCAAATGTTGCGGCTCGCCATGGTCGATGGTGAGTATGACGTGCCGTTGCCTTTGGTTGGGAATTTTCAGGCTTCGAATGCCGTAGTTGCGGCTGGATTGGTATTGGCAACTGGCGGCGAGCCATCACTGGTGCGGCACGCCTTGGCCTCGCTCAAGGGTGCCACGGGCCGATTGGAATTGGTTGGGACTTCTTCTGCTGGTGCGCGGGTTTATGTTGATTACGCACACACGCCAGATGCGATAGAAACTGCTCTCACAGCATTGCGCCCTTCAGTATCGGGCAAGCTTCATGTTGTGTTTGGATGCGGTGGTGACCGCGACAAAAGCAAACGCCCTTTGATGGCCAAGGCAGCAGCTGCATTCGCAGATGTGGTTTATGTCACGGATGATAATCCGCGTACGGAAGAAGCAGCGACGATCCGCCGAGAGGCTATGATCGGATCTCCACAAGCCATCGAAATTGCCGACCGCGCCGAGGCAATTGCGCATGCCGTTAAAAAGCTATTGCAGGGCGATGTCTTGTTGGTTGCGGGCAAAGGCCATGAGCAGGGCCAAATTGTAGGCACTATAACAAAGCCTTTCAGCGACCAGGATGCTGTTTCTGCTGCTCTTGCCGGAAAGATTTACCATGCCAAATAATCTATGGACCCTCGCAGCATTGGCGGACGCTTGCCAGGGCGACGTAAGCGGGAGCCCGCCTCAAAGTTTCGGCGGCGTTTCGATTGATTCCCGCAGCGTGTCAAAAGACGATGTTTTTGTTGCGATCAAAGGTGACACGTTGGACGGCCATGATTTTGTGCCGGTCGCTATTGCCAACGGTGCAGGCATTGCAATTGTTTCACGCCTGAATTCTGATTGGTCCACGAACCTGCCCTTGATCGTCGTGAAAGATGATCCGCTGGCCGCGCTGGAGCGCCTTGGTGGGGCAGCGCGAAAACGCAGCCACGGTAAAATTATCGCTGTCACTGGAAGTGTTGGCAAAACCAGCACGAAAGAAATGTTGCGTGTGGCGCTTTCAGCCAGTGCCGAAACGCATGCTTCGGCTGCTTCATTCAACAATCATTGGGG
>JANOPL010000027.1:0-12103 GCA_031421835.1 Hyphomicrobiales bacterium
ATGGCTCGATTAATCGTTCGATAAGTCAGGCGCTTTCCGACGATACCAGCAAGAACCACGGTGACAGTGCATTCAATTTTCTTCTAAATAACTCTCGGGTCAATTCACCCCAACGTCGTTTTCGTGATGGGCTCAAAACTGTTGTTGAGGGAGGTGCTCCGACGGGGTGACCCAGTTCTGGAGTGTGGCCAGATCTAGCTCATTCACCGCGCGGTGTCAAGCGTTAATTTCCTATTGTGGAAAAATGGTGCTGCCAGAGAGAATCGGACTCTCGACCTCTCCCTTACCAAGGGAGTGCTCTACCACTGAGCTACGGCAGCATCTGCTTCGAATGGCGCTTTCCTTGCCACAGGTCTGGTCATACTGCAACTCCCTTGGCAGACTGTTAAAATGACAGAAAAGGAATCAGTGGAAACCCGCCCCCGACGGGAAGCAGACCGCCGGAAACGGCAGGCGGCGGCCTTGAAAGCCAACTTGAAACGGCGAAAACCGGCACCTCCGACTGAGAAAAGCGACGACCCGGACGAAAACGCTTCATAAGCCCCTTCAATTTACCAAATGAATAAAACTTGCCCCAAAGCCGCCACATATGCTTGTAAGCAGTCTGTCAAGGACGCTTCGGCACTGCAGCAATTTCGACTCAGGGCCCTTTTCGGGGATTTTTGATATGGATCGCATCCGCATTCGCGGTGGTAACAAACTCAACGGTACCATTGATATTTCGGGGGCCAAGAATGCGGCCCTGCCGTTGATGATCATTCCGCTGCTGACGCCGGACACCGTGACGCTGCACAATGTGCCGCGTTTGGCTGACGTGTTGCGCCTGCAGAAAATTCTGAACAACCATGGGGTTGACATCACCACGGCGGGCAAGCGTGTGGGCCAAACCAGCATGGCGGGCGAGACGTTGAAGATTTCCGCCAAAACCATTGTCGATACAACGGCCCCTTATGATCTGGTGTCGAAGATGCGCGCATCCTTCTGGGTGCTTGGGCCCCTGATTGCCCGCATGGGTGAAGCCAAGGTGTCGCTGCCCGGTGGTTGCGCCATTGGCACGCGGCCTGTTGACATGCATTTGCAAGCCATGGAAAAACTGGGCGCGCATTGCGAGATTGAAAATGGTTATGTGATTGCCAAGGCCAAGAAAGGCCTGACGGGTGGACATATTTCTTTTGCCAAGGTTTCGGTTGGTGCCACTCATGCGGCCTTGATGGCGGCGGTGTTGGCCAAGGGTGATACCATCATCGAGAACGCTGCCACTGAGCCTGAGATTGGTGATGTGGCCGAGTGCCTCGTCAAGATGGGGGCCAAGATCGAAGGTATTCACACCAAGACCTTGAAGATCACCGGTGTTACGTCTTTGCATGGCGCTGAGCACACAGTCATTGCGGATCGCATTGAGGCTGGCACCTATGCCATGGCTGCCGGGATGGCAGGTGGTGATGTGTTGCTGCGCGGGGCGCGGCCTGAAACCTTTGCCCACGCCATTCTTTCGATGGAACGCGCAGGTATTACAGTTGAGCCCACCAATGACGGCATTCGCGTCAAGCGCAACGGCAATGCGATTTTGCCAGTGGATGTGACAACCGACCCCTATCCCGGCTTTCCGACCGATTTGCAGGCGCAATTCATGGGGCTGATGACAGTGGCAAAGGGTACATCGCACATTCGTGAAACCATATTTGAAAACCGCTTCATGCATGTGCAGGAACTGGCGCGTCTGGGTGCTGATATTCACTTGCATGGTGACATGGCGGAAGTGCGCGGTGTGAAGAAGCTGACAGGCGCTGATGTAATGGCCACAGACTTGCGTGCATCTGCCACGCTTGTCATTGCTGGCCTCGTGGCGGAAGGTGAAACCATGTTGCACCGGGTGTATCATCTCGATCGCGGGTTTGAAGCTTTGGAAGAAAAGCTGCAAGCCTGTGGTGCTGACGTCACGCGTATTTCCGGTTGAGGGGCCTGTGCTGCATTTAATGGCTTTTGATGCGGATGATTTGCCTGTGCTTTCAGCGCAGATGCAGGATGCCGTCGTGAAAGTGGGTGACATGCAGTTTGACAACAAACGCAAAACCTTTGCCTGTGTCGCCAATCGTTTTGCCTGGGATGCAATGCCTGCCAAAACGCGCAGGCGTTGCGGGCTTCGCATCAACCATGTGTTGGCGGCGCGGCGCTTGCACCCGCAACCGGTCAATGCTGCAACTATTCTATCATTGCTGGCAATCAACTTTGTCGCCAAGGATGAAGTGTCAGGCACTTTGACCCTGCAGTTTTCCGGCGGCCATGCTTTGGCGTTTGATGTCGACTCCGTTGACATCCAAATGGATGATCTGGGTCCTGCTTGGGGCACCAGCCTTGAGCCGACCCATGACTGACCGTCTCATTGCTGTCGAGATTGACGAGAGCATCGGCCGGAGCGCTTCGCCCGAAGCCGAACATGATCGCAAGGCGGCAATCTATGATTTGCTGGAAGACAACAGCTTCACCCTCGCCAATGGCGTAGCGGGTCCCTATCACCTGATTCTCGCCAATCTGGAAAACCGGTTGGTGTTTGATGTGCGCAATGAGGCGCAGCAAAACATCGTCGCCTTTGGCCTGTCGATGACGCCATTCCGCCGCATCGTCAAAGACTATTTCGAGATCTGCGGCAGTTACTATGATGCCATTCGCACCGCGAACCCGGCGCAGATTGAAACCATCGATATGGCGCGGCGCGGCCTTCACAATGAAGGCAGCGAGATTTTGCGTGAACGCCTCAAAGGCAAAGCCGAAATGGATCTGGACACCGCGCGCCGCTTGTTCACACTGGTGTGCGCATTGCTGTCATGAGTAAACCTAAATTGCCATCAGCCGTTTTATTCATCTGTACACAGAATGCTATTCGTTCTCCCATGGCTGCAGCGTTGATGCATCAATTGGCTGGGCACAAAATCTATGTCGCATCAGCTGGTATACGCGCTGGCGACCCTGACCCATTTGTCGGCATGATCATGGATGAGATCAATCTCGATCTCACCCGCCACCGCCCACACTCGCTGGATGATCTTGCAGATTCAGCTTTTGATCTGGTGATCACGCTGTCACCGGAAGCAAAGGCCCATGCGCAAGAAATGACGAAGACGATGGCCATCGATGTGGAACACTGGCCAACCCCCGATCCATCGGTGACGCAAGGCAGCCGCGAACAGATTCTCGACTCCTATCGTGACGTGCGTGATGGCTTGAAGAAGAAGATTGATGCGCGGTTTGGGTAGGACCACCAGAAGGCCCCATCCCCAACAAAAAACCGCGACCCGTGGAGATCGCGGCTTATCAAACTGCCGAAGCAGTCCCCAGTTTCCCAAAGTTTATTCGGCTTTGAGGTTTCCGGCTGACGACTTGCCCGTGCGTTTATCCTGCACGAGTTCGTAGGACACTTTCTGTCCTTCGTTGAGGCCGTTCATGCCGGCACGTTCAACTGCGCTGACGTGCACAAACACATCGGGGCCACCTGCCGCTGGCTGAATGAAACCAAAGCCTTTTTGACCGTTGAACCATTTTACTGTACCTGAGGGCATCCTTCGTATCCTTTCAAGATGCAATTGCCTTGACCCACTTGCATCCAGAACCGGGCGCAGATGGGCCTCCTATCGTTGTTCTGGTAGTGAGTAGGCTTTAACACTTGCAGTCTTGAAAGTGTGGAGCCGAGCCCGATCGGCCGAAAACACGATGACAAAATCTAGTATGAGATTCCGAAAAAGGCAAGATACCTCACAAGACCGACATTTTGACTGGCGCGTACCCTTGAATTCCATCAGCAAAAGGTCCATTGCTCCCCGACCAATCCCCAGGAGACTCAATGGCTAAAGAAGAATTGCTTGAATTTGAAGGTTATGTGTCGGAGCTGTTGCCCAACGCCATGTTCCGCGTGAAACTCGAACACAATGCCCACGAAATCATCGCCCACACCTCCGGCAAAATGCGCAAGAACCGTATTCGCGTGCTGGCTGGCGACAAGGTAATGGTCGAAATGACGCCCTATGATCTGTCCAAGGGCCGCATCAATTATCGCTTTAAATAATCCTGATGGCTGAAACTCCGACTCCCAAGCTTGTGTTGGCCAGCGCTTCGCCGCGCAGGCTTCAGCTATTGGACCAGGTGGGGCTTCAACCTGATCTGTTAAACCCCACTGACATAGATGAAACACCGTTGAAGCGCGAAACGCCGCGGCGATTGTCGTTGCGGCTGGCCGAAGAAAAGGCGAGGGCAGCTTTGACAGCACCGCTCGTGCGCGCTCTGGGGCCACAGACCATTGTGCTTGCGGCTGACACTGTCGTGGGGCTGGGGCGGCGAATTTTGCCAAAAGTCGAAACGCCAGAAGATGCGCTGGATTGCCTGCGCTTACTGTCAGGTCGGTCCCATTGGGTTTATTCATCGGTCGCCGTTGTGTCGCCATCGGGCAGCGTTTCAACACGGTGCTGTGAAACCAAAGTGCGGTTCAAGCGCCTGTCGCGCGAGGACATGGACAGTTACGTTAAGTCCGAGGAATGGCGCGGCAAGGCTGGCGGTTATGCCATTCAAGGTCGCGCCGCTGCCTTCGTTCGCTATATGGCTGGAAGTCATTCGGCTGTCGTGGGCCTGCCCTTGCATGAAAGCTTGTTGTTGCTCGAGGGTGCAGGTTATCCCGTGCACAAGGTCTGGGCGCTGGCGCCGGTGGCCCTGTTCTGATGGTGGACCCCGTTGCCTTTAAGTCGAGGCGGCCTTGCCCCATCTGCAAAAAACCATCGCAAGTGAAGTTCCATCCGTTCTGTTCGAACCGCTGCGCCCAAGTGGACTTGGGCCGCTGGCTTACAGGCAGCTATGCAGTGCCTGTCGCCGACGATGACGATCGTCCTGATGACAGCGGCGGTGAAGCTTAAACCCACCCCAGGTGGCGCAGGGTTTGATAAGTTGGCACCAGCATCACAGCCAACCAAATCAATCCTGTAACTAACCGCGATAGCACAAAATATTTTTCAAGAACGGCTGCGGGTATGCCAGATCCCAAGACATGTAGAAGTACGGAAATCCCGCCGCTCAATACGAACATCACAGTCAGTGGCGCAGGCCAGAATGAGGGATACCAAATACCTTGTAACGCAAAGACCGTGAAAGTTTGGGGTGAAAAAATTCCGTTGAAAATGGCAAGTGCAACAACAAGGCCGTAGTTCAAAACATGTTTCATCATGGCGCGGCCAGTGGCAGCAGCCCATAAGCCCCTGCCCCCATATATAACCCGACGCGCAGCACCAAAAGCCAGAAGGCAGCAATGCCCAAGTGGAGCGCTTGCGGCACGGCTGTTGGTGTGATGATCGCAACCACAAAACATACCGGGGAAACAAGTTTCTGCAGAACCTGATAAATCGAGGCCGGAATAATCGGTATCAGCTTCAAAATGCCAACGACCACGCAAACCGCAGCCAGAACAGCTAAACCCTGAAACACAGTTGCAAACAGCAGCGAATACATCGGTCACTTATCGCATGACTTTTAGGCTTGGGGAAAGACCGGAATGCGTTGTGTTTAGAGTTGCAGCTGGTAGACTTTGTCATCATCTGACAGGCAGCAACACATGGATTACGTATCTCTCTTCACATCTCAAATTACCGATATTTTCAGACTCGGATTGCTCGCAGGTTTGATTTACACCACCGAGCGGACGCGTCCGCAAACCGGAATTGTGCTGCCACTGCTCGCAGGCATTGCCTTTGTGGCGGTCATCATTCCATCAACAATCACCAAGTCAAATGTTGATATTGCAAGTGCTGTTGGAGTTGGTCTCGTTTCCAATGCGGTCATCGTCGCCATCATGTGGTTCGCCTGGTCCGCCTTCAAATCACGGCAATAAAGAAACGGGCCGGAAAGTTTCCGGCCCGTTTGGCATTGTTCTAGGACCTCGTCTTAACGCTTTCTGTCGTCAGCGAAGATGTCTTTCTTGTGCGTATTACCCGGGACCAGCAATGCGCCAACCACCACGGTGATCATGGCGATGATGATCGGGTACCACAAACCGCCATAAATATTGCCGGTTTGGGCGGAGATCGCAAATGCCGTTGCGGGCATCAGACCACCGAACCAGCCGTTACCAATGTGGTAAGGCAGAGACAGGCCAGAGTAGCGGATACGCGTTGGATAGAGTTCAACAAGGGCTGCTGCAATTGGTCCGTAAACCATCGTCACCAACACGATCAGATAGGTTAGGATCGCAATGATGCCAAGCTTTTGACCGGTGAAAATGTCGAAGAAGTGTGCCGACTTTGCAACGGTGGTGTTGTCAGCCGCCACCATGGGATAGCCAGCGGCTTTCAGGCCATCATTGAGCGCTTTTTCAAAAGCGCCCTTGGCACCCTTTTCTGCATCCAGTGCGGCTTTTGCAGCATCGGTCGCGGCTTGGTCAGTGCCAGCTTTGGCTTTGTCAAAAGCGTCCGTCGCGGTTTTGATGGCCGCAGCATTGGCAGCTGCGTCATAAGATTTCACAACGGTTTCGCCAATCTTCACTTCAGCCATGCCGCCAACAGGACCATCAACGGTTTCGTAATTTACGGACGTGCGCGCAAGTTGAGCCTTGGCCACGTCGCAGGACTTGGTGAATTTCAATGTGCCTGTTGGGTTGAACTGGAACGAACAATCAGCAGGATCAGCTGTGACCGTCACCTTGGTCTGGTGGGCCGTATGCAGCGCCGGATTGGCGAGCTTGGTCAGCATGCTGAACACCGGGAAGTAGGTGATTGCTGCAATCAGGCAACCTGCCAGAATGATGGGCTTGCGGCCTATCCTGTCTGACAGTGACCCAAAGAATATGAAACCGGCGGTTCCCAGAATCAGCGACCAGGCCACCATCACGTTGGCCGTGAAGCTGTCGAGCTTGATCACATTCTGCAGAAAGAAGAGCGCGTAGAACTGTCCGGAGTACCAGACCACCGCTTGTCCGGCGGTCAGACCCACCAGAGCAATCACAGCAAGCTTGGCGTTTTTCCAACCCCAGAACAATGCAATTGCCACAAACGCGATACCGATGATTGAAGCAATGGTACCCGTCAACGCGCCGGAAAAGACGGCGATCACAAATGCGATCGGTGCGATCAACAGAACCAGCGCATTACGGCCAGGGCCGAAGGCTTCACGCAACGGTGCCTTCGAGGCCTGACCTTCTTCTTTCATTTTTTTGAAGGCGGGCGACTCGGCCATTTGCAGACGAATGTAAAGCGAGATCGCCAGCAAGAAGATCGACATCAAAAACGGAATGCGCCAACCCCAAGCGTTGAAGGCCTTGAGCATGGAGGGCTTGCCATCAGCACCCATTACTGCCGCACCTGCTGCATCCAGCACTGGCGTGTCAGGATAATTGCCATTGACGTAGCCTTGCACCATCAGAATGACGATCAGCGAAAGCAACAGGCCCAAGGTTGCGGTGGTTTGAATGAAAGACGTGTAATAACCCCGGCGGTTTGCTGGCGCATGTTCGGCCACATAGATGGCCGCACCACCATATTCACCACCCAGTGCCAATCCCTGCAACATGCGCAAGCCGATCAGGATGATTGGCGCTGCCACGCCCCAGGTATTATAACTTGGGAGCAAGCCGACCAGAAACGTCGACAGACCCATGATCATGATGGTCATGAGGAAGGTGTATTTACGGCCGACGATGTCACCCAAGGCACCAAAAACGAGTGCGCCAAACGGACGGACGAGAAAGCCCGCTGCGAATGCCAGAAGTGCGAACACGTTCCGCGTGGCTTCAGGGAATGACGTAAAGAACTGGGCACCAATAATCGCTGCGAGCGACCCATAAAGATAAAAATCATACCATTCAAAGATGGTCCCTGCAGATGACGCGAGAATCACCTTTTTTTCTTCAGCCGTCATGGGCCGCGAACGCGAGCCCACCGTGCCGAGCGTTTCTGAACTTGCCATATCTCGTTTTCTCCCACTTTTCTTGCGGCGTTATCCCCGCTTGTCTTATCGCCCCACCGAACGGACAGGCGCTGAAAACGGTTTAGCATGTGCCGAGATCAGCCCTAATGCGACTTTGGACTCATTGGGACAAGGCACGGAAACTGCCGTGTTGGGTAGACGTGGGGGCAGAAAAGATTTCAAAACAAGCCAGCGCGAAAGGCTGGACAAGCGCCAAAGCCTTGCCTATAGACGCGGCCTAAGTGCCCAGATAGCTCAGTTGGTAGAGCAGCGGATTGAAAATCCGCGTGTCGCTGGTTCAATTCCGGCTCTGGGCACCATTTTTCTCCAGGAATTTCAAACCGTTACACAGCATGAGCAATTTTCTGTTCTGCGCACAAAAGCGGCTAGGTAGCAGCTAGGTAGCAAAAACAAAATGAACTTGTGTGCACTTCTTGCAACACATGCTGCCAGTGCTCCGGTTAGGGGCTCCAAACATCTCACTTGAAGGCGACGCGAGTCATTACGGCTTTGCGCATTCAGTGGAGGTCAAAATGATGGCCTCACCACAACACCGTTTCCCACTGTGCAAGAGACAGAAGATTATCTGAGACTTCGCAAGCGAACATTCGACAACATGTGCTGGATGAAGACAGACCCTGCATTCCGCAAATACGGCGGTTGCATCTTTAACTACGCAAAAGCGTTGCAACGCTGGTCCGAAGCGCGCGAGGTATTTTCAACGTCTGAACTACGAGGTGATAGTGGTCGCGGGATTATACCGCAACCACACTCGGTTAATCTACGTCAACTCGACTTCAGATCATTGCATGCTACCTCCAGAGTATGTCCTGCGATTTCACGGGTTTCCCAATCGAATGAGTCGCGTTTTTGTGTTATCATGAGCCGAGAGGATATGGCTCGTCAGGCTCAT
Organism: Hyphomicrobiales bacterium; assembly: GCA_031421835.1. Lineage (GTDB taxonomy): Bacteria > Pseudomonadota > Alphaproteobacteria > Rhizobiales > Aestuariivirgaceae > Aestuariivirga. The sequence continues at coordinate 8,849 of JANOPL010000027.1, forward strand.
AACCTGAAGGTCGTCAGTTCAAATCTGGCTCCCGCAACCAAAATAAAGCCCGCTGTCTCAATGAGATAGCGGGTTTTCCTTTTTCGGGCTTCGGCACTGAAAGTGGCTCTGGGTTACACCTGGGTTACAAGTGAAAAAGAATTTGCGGGATATCCACAATTCAAGGAAAGAGGCTTCGTGGTGTAATCCCAGCTAGACGAATACTTCAATCTATGAATCGTTTAGAATGGTCTTCGCAGTACAATTCGCAACCTGTAGCGTCCCTTTCCCTTTCTGCAAATTGATAGTGAACGAAGCGTCGCTTTCGAAATTTAGCTCATTTGCGCTTTATACTACAGAAAGGAATAGCCAGTTACCTACAGCACGAACTATGATCGGAACCACAGAAATCTGCTGCTTCGGCATAACCAAATAACACGTCAATTGGCGCAAACTCTACGTGCAGTAACATGGATACCGACAAAAATCTGAACTCGTCGACTGACTTCAAACGATTGCGCTCGATACTTGATGGAGACGGCCAACAGATTCGTGAGCAATTCATTTTGGCTGGATTGATCTTAACAGTCTTCGAGCGGTTTAAGGAATATGTGATCAATCAAGTCGACGGATTCTTCTCAGACCGCTCCGAAATTCGCGATGGCAAGTTAACATTTACGCGAAGTGCGGAGTTCAAGAGAATTGTTAAAGAAAGAGGTGTCGGAGACCCAGGCCAACACGATAACCGCGTTTTCCGAGCCGCCCTACACTGGTTTTTCGATCTCGGCGCGATCGACAAAACTGAGCGCGATGCAATAGAACGGATATATACCTTGCGCAATGAGATTGGGCATCAGCTTTTCCAGATAATTGCCGACGATGCAAAGCAACCTGTTTTACTCAGCGACGTTCTAATTACATTTGGCGTTTATGTGAAAATCGTGCGCTGGTGGATCAAGGAGGTCGAAGCCACGACAGATCCCGACATGACAACAGAGCAATATGAAAACATAGACTGGGAACAGGTCGAATCCACCGACACAGTTTTCTTACGCGAGGTTATCAACAAGGCACTTGCTGAAAACACTGATTGGCAAGATTTGCAGAAATGTGTTCATTCCGAGCCCCCACCCTGATCGAATGTAATTTTCTCGCCTTCAAATGCGTAACCAATTGCAACCTTTTGAGTGGCTGCATGTGAATGGTTTCAAACTCAAGTCGCCCTCTTAAATATCACATTTCGCCCTATTCCGGTACTTCTACCGCGATGGCAGAACCACCATTGACTTGCCTTGCGTCCAAGCGGATGTCAGTGGATCTACCTTTTTCATGAAACCATAGGTCAACGATGGCAGTATCGTCGCTGCGCGGCCGAGGCGATGCTTCCCGCACCTTGAACGTTGTCGGGAGATTGACGGAGGTTCCGAACACAAGCGCGTGCTGCCGGGGCAATGACGGCAACCGCTTCAGGACCGAATCCGAAATGAACGGCGTCATCTGACGAATCTGAGAAAGATCGTCGGGGTTCTGGATGCGGTGAACCAAGAAGTTGGAGCATTGGCTGAGAACCGTCTTAGACAGCTCGCTCGGGCGCTGAGACGCCAAGATCACGAACATACCGTATTTGCGTCCTTCCTTGGCGATGCGCTCGAATATCTTGGTCGCGTCTACGGCATAGCGAGATGGCGTCGCCGAGATGTAGCGGTGAGCCTCTTCCAGAAGGAGGTGGATCGGGAAGCGATTACGCGGATCGGCTCGCCGGAGCAGTCGAAACAGCATCCGCGCAATTACCGCGCTAACCAGTTCGACCACCTCGTCTTCGACATCATTCATGTCGATAATGATGATCTGATTGGCCTTGGTGTGATCGGCTCCCTTGCCAACCAGCCCGACCAGCTGGGTCAGGAACTCCGGCTCTCCATTGTTGGCGGCAGCACCGACCGCCTCATGGCGGAGAAATTCATACTCCCGACGATCTTCCAGCGACTGGAAGCGTGTCACCATCTGGGAACAATAGTCGCGGATTTGCCGATTGCCGTGCGCTTCCGCATACAGGATGGCGAGGTCTATCGCATCTCCGAGAGCGGAAAAATCAAAAGGTAGGTTCTGATAGTTGGGGAGTTTCAGATCCTCCAGCTCGAAGCCATTCGGGCCAACCAGGTAAGTGTCCAGACCTGCGGTGTCGGCCATTTGGCCAAAACTGATCGCGATGAATGGCCGGATTCTTGCGGCATTGATCTCGTTCGTGCTGAAGCGTTGGAGGATGCCGACGATCCGATCATGCTTAGACGGACTAGAAGAGTCGTCACGCATGATTTGGGTGATGCACTTGGCGAGGATATGATTACGGACGCTGTTCAGTTCTGCGGTCCCCGCATTTGAAAACAAGGTGGACAGACCGAGCGCCATGCGCAGGATCGGCAATTGGGTTCGCTCGCTGGCTTGCAGCAGCAGCTCCCATTCTGCCAGTTCCAAGAACCAATGCGGCAAGCGGAAGCCGGCGGCCGTGCCGTCAAGCACGACGCGCTCGACCCCGATGGTCCCCTCTTTCGCGGAAGCGTTGAGGGCGGCGTGGTACTCGCCGTTGACATCGAAGACGATGAACGTCGCACCGCGGGCGTGATGTTCCTCCGGCTTGCTGAAAAGGGACTGCACAACCGATGCGACCGTGCAGGACTTGCCGCTGCCGGTGTTGCCCAGGACGGCGATATGACCCCCGAAAAAATCATTCAGCCGCACTTTAACGTCGTAGTCCTCGAACACTACCGATTTGCCGATCGGCAGAACCCGGTAGCGCGTGGCCCCTTCTGGTAAGCAGGCACCGCCATTCGGGCCAACTGACGGTTCGACGGCAGCGTCAGTCTCGAAAATGCGGTCTAGCTCGCCGTCCAGCGCATAAAGCGCATCGGCATATAGGGACGGGAAAACGGACACGCCGAAGCGGAACGCGCCGCCGCGCATCGGCAGCATGCCAACTGGCACCACATCCAGATATTTGGAAGAGCTGGCCCGGTCGAAATCACCCCGCTCTGACGGCATGCTCGCATCGCGTTCACGCAGGCCGACGACCTCGACCACGACATATTCCGACTGTGACGGGATCATCAAAAATGAACCTAGCCGAGCCACATAATGCACGCCGTCGAAGCCGACTACAGTGAAATTGTCGGTGCCGACGTGCATCTCGACGACAAAGCGGTCGGCCCCGACCGAGACCACCTTGCCGATCGCGCGCTTACGATCGTCATGACTCATGCCCCGTCATCCTGCTTCTCG
>JANOPL010000028.1:0-4301 GCA_031421835.1 Hyphomicrobiales bacterium
AATACGACATCGACATTTTTCGCAAGTTCAAGCAGTGCGCTCGGGGTTTTCAAGTCCCCCACGACCGTCTTCACATCCGGATGGAGATTGGCTGTTGCGGCGTTGCGAACAAGTGCTGCAAGAGAGTGCCCTTGCGCCAAAAGGTGGTCAACAACAACGCGGCCAACGAACCCTGTGGCGCCAGTGATCGCAATTCGCTTGGTCATAGAAATCAGTGAACGGCCTTCACCGGCGGCGTTCCAACTTCATAAATATCGCCTGACAAGTAGGCGTCACGGGCGGCCGCGCGGGACAGCTTGCCAGACGATGTAAAGGGCAAGCAGCGTGGCGGCACGAGAATAATCTTGCAATCAACGCCTGCAACTTGATGAACCGAAGTATGCACGGCGCGGCGTAACGCTTCCTGGGCTTCAGGGTCGCTCACTTTGCACTCAATCAAAACAACAACGTCATCATTGCCATCTTCGTCTTCAACAGCAAAAGCGGCAGCTTCGCCCGATCTCAGAGGTGGGTTATTTTCAGCCGCCCATTCCAAATCTTGGGGCCAAATGTTGCGACCATTGTGCAAAATCAAGTCTTTCACGCGACCAGTAATGACGACTTCGCCGTTGAGCAGATAGCCCATATCTCCCGTATCCAGAAAACCGTCACTACCAATGGTTTGTGCCGTTGCTTCAGGCGCATTGAAATAACCCGCCATCAGGCTGGGGCCTTTCACGTGCAGACGGCCCACCATGCGCTCACTCAAAACCTGTCCCGCATCGTTGCGCACTTGCAATTGGTGATCCGGCAGCACCGGCCCACACACCACAAAACTGCGAGTCAAAGCGTCACCAGATGATTTCTTTGCGGGCACAGCCTTTTGCCTGGTCTTGAGCGCCGCCAAATCCACCGTATCAATTTTGATGGGGTGATCCACATCGCTGATTGATACTGCAAGTGTGGCTTCCGCCATGCCGTAGCTGGGCAAAAACGCGCGAGCGTTAAAGCCAGCCACAGCAAGCGTTTCAGCAAAGCGCGTCAAAACATCAGCGCGTACCATGTCCCCGCCAATGCCTGCGGCGCGCCATGCTGAAAGGTCTAAAGTTATGGCATCACCTGCGATGCGCTTGGATGCAAGGTCGTAACCAAATGTCGGAGAAGATGCGATGGTGCAGCGGTTCTCGCTCATCAACCTCAACCACAAGGCCGGACGCCTTGCAAAAGAAGTTGTGGCCAGATAATCCACCGTGACCTGTGCCACCAATGGGGCCAGACAAAACCCGACCAACCCCATATCGTGATACAAAGGCAACCACGAGAACGCGCGGTCATCAGGCCTCGCCCTCAAGCCGTGGCGCACCAAACCGTTTGTATTGGCCATGATGGCACTTTGCATGATCAGCACACCCTTGGGTGCAGACGTGGACCCGGACGAATACTGCACATAAGCCACATCATCAGGCGCAAAACTTTCAAGGCGCACCATTGCATCAGGCTGCGCCGCAAGTTCAGCATGGGTCAATACCAGTGGCACCCGCGCATCGGCGGCTCCTGCCGTGATATGTTCTTTTAAATCTTCAGACGTAATGACCGCTGCAACGTCAGCGGCGCGGAACATGCCCGCAACTTTTTCAATGTAAGCATTCTTGCCGCCGATGTACATGCTGTAAGGCACCGGTGCGGGAACCAATCCCGCATATTGGCAACCAAAGAAAACGGCCATAAAATCAGGACCTGTCTCAGCCACAACAGCCACTCGTTGACCGCGCTTCAAACCCGCACCCAACAATTTGCGAGCGGTTGAAATCGCGCGGTGGCGCAACTGCTCATATGACAACACATGGGCCAACTGGCCTTTGCCACCATAAAAGTTAAACCCGGTCTTGCCTTGCGCTGCATAGTCCAAAGCTTCAGTGATCGTTGCAAAACCGCCCAAACGCTGAGGCAAAGCCCCATCGCCACGCGGAAGCGGCGACAAGACGGCAGGGTTGCTTTGTGCATTCAACATTCAAGCACAGCTATCAACCCCGAGCCGTGAACTGAAATCAATTGGTGTTACCAAATGTTACTGTGGAAACAGGGTTAAAACGGCAATTTTTTCATGTAGATAGAGAGCAATGCCAGACCAGCGGCACCTGCCACAAAACCTGTCGCCCAGACATAAACCAGAGTGGTCAAGCTCCAGACCGGACCCAAACGGCTTGATTCCCCCGCGCTCCAGGCCTGCCGCAGTTTACCGTGTGTCAACACACGGTGGGCCGCAGCCATCAACATTTCAACGTTTTCACTCTCCAGCAACACATCGATTTTGTCCGTGGATAGCGCTGACAGACGATAGGTCTTCGCATCGGGTTCCATGACAATACGATGCGACAGATCCAGCCAGATGTAAGGGTCTTCGCCAACATTGGCTTTGAGTTCTACTTCCTCAGCACCAGACTGGCGGAGCAATTCAACCAGATTCAACAAGCGCAAAGCCTTGGCACCATTAACTTTCAGCGCCGCGTCCAAATGCACAGCCTCAACATTACGCGCATTGCGCAGCGATTCCGGCGTAGTGGCAAATACAGCACTCAAATCGAGAACTTTCCAATGGGTCCTTATCCAATCCGTGCCAAAGTGGCACGGCATCGGCGGGAAACACTCTCCCGCACCTAGAGGTGCAGGAACAACGCCAATCTGGTTAACGTTGAAACGGCTTCGATATGAGTCCAGCGAGGTTTTTTTCGCTCCGTTTTTCAACTCCAATTTTCATCATGGTGCTGCGGACAAACAAGCTTCTGCTGGAGAACAGAAGGTCCCATATCGAAAGCACTGTGGCGTAATTCGAATCTGTGTCCTGTTGGTTTGCGTGGTGGTGCACCCAATGGATGGATGGCGTCACGATGAACCAGCTCAAAGCCTTTTCAATATTGGCTGGCAGTTTCAAATTTGAGTGGTGAAAAATCGCTGATACCAATACCAAAACCTCGAATATAATCACCGATGCAAGTGGAAGTCCCAAAACCACAATCACCGCTGCTCGCACAAACGACGACAAAACAACTTCTCCAAAATGAAAGCGGAGGGCCGACGTCGTGTCGAGCATCTCATCGAGGTGATGCACTTCATGGAAGCGCCATAAAAACGGCAAGCGGTGATTGGCCCGGTGCCACCAGTAAATCCAAAAATCCAGCAAAAGCAAATCAAGGAGCAATCCTGGCCAACCGCTCCAAAATTCGGGTCTCCAGTCAAGCGCGTGATCTGTTGCAAACGCAGCGATTGGAATGACGATAAGCGGCGATGCCACGAAATTGAAACCCGCCAAGGCGAGATTTTTCGCAACCCGCGCGAAGCCGCCAATCCACTCAACCACTGGAAACAATCGCTCAAGCGCAAACAAAGTGATGAAGACACCCGCGACAATGGCGGATTTTGAACTCAGGATCTCAACGACTGTGTCCACCGTGGTGTACCTCCAGCAGCAAGTTTGCAAACTCTGCAAAGCCCTGCCCGCCCTCTGCTTCTGTCACAAAAGTTGGAAGATGCTCCATCAATTTTGCGAGTGGTTTGATATTGGCAACGCCAATTCCCAAAGGGAAATATCCGAACATTGGGGCATCATTGGGGGAGTCGCCACAATATGCTATGGAATCTTTGGCGTTTGCATGTGAAAGTCCAAGAGTTTCGTTCAGCATGCGCAAAGCCATGCTCAACTTGTCGTGTTTTCCAAACCATGCGTTGACATGAATGGACGAGACTTTTGCTTCAGCTCCTGCTGCATGAAACATCGCCGCAATATTCTGCGCAGTTTCAAGTGACAAGGCTGGAACATCCTCACAAAAATCAATGGCGACATCAATCTCACGATAGGGCTGGTCCGATGCCAACGCAGAGCCTGGGAATTCCGCCATGACTTTGGTGGCCAGTGCGTTCAATCTTGCGGTATTATCACGCCGTGTGTCAGCGTCTTGCGCGTAAACCCGGTGCATGCGTTTTCGTGCCGTGTCGTAACGAAAATAAAACGCACCATTTTCCCCTACCACACCATCCACCGGCCACATGCGGGCGATGTGGTCACACCATCCTGCGGGTCGACCCGTGATGGGAATAACTTTAAGACCCGCGTGTTGCAGCCGCTCCAATGCGTCGTAAGCCACTGCCGGCAAGCGCCCATGGGTTGTCAGGGTATCATCGATATCCGTGAGGACCGCCTTGACGCCCATGAGACGCTGCGGATTGATTTCAGACAGTGCTTTCACTGAACATCGCCCTTGGAAAAAATGGTAGCGGAGGAGGGAGTTGAACCCCCGACCCCAGGATTATGATTCCCGTGCTCT
>JANOPL010000029.1:0-16757 GCA_031421835.1 Hyphomicrobiales bacterium
TGGCGGGAATGAAACCTTCTCCCTCAGTTGCATTGCAGGAAGGCCAAGGCTTGGCTAGGTTCCCAGCATGTTTCAGAAAATTCTCATTGCGAACCGTGGCGAAATTGCGTGCCGCATCATCAAAACCGCCCGCAAAATGGCCATCAAAACCGTCGCCGTTTATTCGGAAGCTGACGCGCGGTCGCTTCATGTTGACATGGCCGATGAGGCCGTGTGCATTGGCCCCGCTGCGGCAGCCCAATCCTACCTCGTCATGGAGAACATCATTGCAGCTTGCAAACTAACGGGAGCTGAAGCCGTGCACCCGGGCTATGGCTTCCTGTCGGAACGTTCGGCTTTTCCTAAAGCATTGGCCGAGGCTGGCATCGTCTTCATCGGCCCCAACCCCGAAGCCATTGCTGCCATGGGCGACAAAATCGAGTCGAAGAAAGCGGCTGCCGCAGCTGGTGTTTCAATTGTTCCCGGCCATATGGGAATTATTGAAAGCGCCGAGGAAGCCGCGAAAATCGCTTCTCAAATCGGGTATCCCGTCATGATCAAGGCGTCTGCGGGCGGTGGGGGCAAAGGCATGCGCATTGCATTCAATGACAGTGGATGCCGCGAAGGTTTTGGCCTTGCCAAGGCTGAGGCAAAAGCGTCTTTTGGTGACGACCGATTGTTCATCGAAAAATTCATTACCAACCCGCGCCACATCGAAATTCAAGTGTTGGGAGATAAACACGGTAACGTCATTCACCTGAACGAGCGCGAATGTTCCATTCAACGCCGCAACCAAAAAGTCATCGAGGAAGCACCTTCCCCGTTGTTGAGTGATGCCACCCGTGCGAAAATGGGCGCACAAGCGGTAGCATTGGCCAAGGCCGTCAACTATGACAGCGCAGGTACGGTTGAATTTGTTGCGGGTCAGGACCAGAGCTTTTACTTTCTCGAAATGAACACAAGGCTGCAGGTGGAACACCCCGTCACCGAGTTGATTACGGGTGTCGATCTGGTCGAGCAGATGATCCGCGTGGCTTACGGCGAAAAACTGCAACTTCAACAAAAGGACGTAAAAATTAACGGATGGGCCGTTGAAAGTCGAATCTACGCTGAAGATCCATATCGCAACTTCCTGCCGTCAACCGGCAGACTTGTGCAATATTGTCCGCCTGCGGAACACTCTTCCGATGGCGTCACCGTACGCAACGACACCGGAGTCTATGAGGGCGGCGAAATCTCGATTTGGTATGACCCCATGATCGCGAAACTCTGCACACACGCCCCTACGCGCAACGAAGCCATTGCGGCCATGTCGGAGGCTCTTGATTCATTCGTGATTGCGGGTATTCGGCACAATATACCATTTTTGTCGACACTTATGCAGAACCCCCTGTGGCTGTCAGGCAAACTCTCAACCGGATTTATAGCTGAAGAATTCCCCGCTGGTTTTGCAGGCCACACCTTAACGCCTGCCATCACGCAAGGCTTGGCCGAAATCGCCAATTTGCTTGATCACATTGAAAACACCCGCAAACGCAAGATAACAGGTCAACTCAATGGCCGTAAGGTAACCTTCACCCGCCAACGACATGTGCGGTTGGGGTCAGATTGGAGTGAAGTGGAAGTCAGCGAAGCAATGGATATTGCAGCTGCAAACACAATCTGGCGCACGGGCCAACCACTTGTGTCGTTTGAAACTTCAAATGGCCCCATGACCGTGCAGGTGAAACCTGCACTCAATGGCTACACTTTGTCTTGGCGTGGCATAGCGATTGAGGCCCATGTCTACACGGCAAAGGAAGCCGAGTTGGCGCGGCTCATGCCAGAAACAACAACGGCAGATACGTCCAAAAAACTCCTGTGCCCGATGCCAGGACTTGTTGTGTCAATCCACGTCATCGAAGGGCAGTTTGTGAAATCAGGCGATACACTGGCCGTCGTCGAAGCCATGAAAATGCAAAATGTTCTTCGGGCTGAACGCGACGTTACGATACAAAAAATCAACGCCAAAGCCGGTGACAGCCTAGGCGTTGATTTCGTTATAATGGAGTTTATGTGATTAGCCCAAAAGACCTTCAGCCTTGAGTGCAGCCTGAACCGCAGGACGCGCTGAGATCCGGTCCAAGTAAGTCGCGATGTTCTTGAACTTTTTCACGTCGTATCCAACCCATTGGCCCCAGTTCAAAACCGTGAATGCATATGCATCAGCGACCGAGAATGATTTTCCGGTGATAAACTTGTTCTTGGCCAGTACGCCATCAAGCCAGCCCAAACGGATATCCAGACGATCGGTGATAATCGTGCGGCCCTCAGCTGGCATTGCTTTGTTGAACAGTCCGCCAATGCCCTTGTGAAGCTCCGATGCAACGAAGTTCAAAGTTTCCATGGCGCGGTAACGATTCATCGTTCCGGCCTTTGGAAGCATTTTCGTGGCCTTGGCCTTGTCAGCCAAAAACTGGACGATGGTTGCAACTTCAGTCAGCACTTCGCCCTTGCTGTTGATTTCAAGGGTCGGCACGTAACCTTTGCCGTTGATTTTCTTGAAGTCCTTGCCGCCTTCGGTGACTTTCGCGCCAAGGTCAACCTTCACCATGTCGAATTTCTTTCCGAGTTCGCGCAAAACAATGTGTGGAGCAAGTGAGCAAGCACCTGGTGCATAGTAAAGTTTCATGAAGTCCTCCTGATGAGACCCATACACTTCTCCATTCATCTGAAACAAGTCAAGATACATTTACATCAAAGGTGCAAAAGCCTGATTGAAGTGCCGCATGAGCACGGCATCCAACTCCAACATCGTCGTTGTGAGGCCGAGTTCTGCAAAACTCGTCACTCCATGGTCAGTCACGCCACACGGCACAACGCCATCGAAATGTGAGAGTTCAGGCGAGAGATTTATTGCAAGACCATGATAGGAAATGCCTTTCCGAACCCTGATACCAATGGCCGCAATTTTGTCTTCGCCCTTGGAATGCCGCACCCACACTCCAACACGATCCTCTCGCGTTTCACCCGTTATGCCGAAATCGGCCAGAGTGTCGATAATCCAACGCTCCAAACCCCCCACAAAGCCACGCACATCTCCGCCGCGCTTCTTCAAGTCGAGCATGACATAGGCAATGCGCTGGCCGGGGCCATGATACGTGTACTGTCCGCCGCGACCGGTTTGAAAGACAGGAAAGCGATCCGGGGACACCAAATCCTGATCTTTTGCCGACGTGCCGGCAGTGTAGAGGGCAGGGTGTTCAAGCAGCCACACCAACTCACGGGCGTCGCCATTCGCAATCAATTCAGCCTCTCGTTCCATCCGCGCCACAGATTCGAGATAAGGCTGAGGCATGCGTGCGACCTCCCAGCGGACCGGTTCATCACGACGAAGGGGCAAATTGATTTCCTGACGAAGTGTCATAATCGGTTGCATTAGGCAGGTTCGACAGAACACTTCAAGTGGTGTAGCTTTGGCACATGGAAGCGCTCATCGTTCTCGCCGTCATCTTTTTTTTAGTCGGTCCCATTCTCGCGGTGATCGCACTGGTCAAAACCTCATCGCTGCAACATACCATTGATGAACTGAAGCTAAAAATCGAAGCTCTCCCTGCGCAACGCCCTGCAACTTCTCCTGCATTTGAATCGCCGTCGATCATGGCGACAAAGCAGGTCGAACCCGAAGTCGTCACTCAAGTCGAAACATCGACGGTTGAAGAGCAACCCACACCGACACCGGAACCCGTGCCTGAGTTCGCAGCGCCACCCCGCAACATCGAGCAGGCATTGGCCTCTCGCTGGCTGGTGTGGCTGGGTGGCGTTGCCATCGCTTTGGGTGGGCTTTTGCTGGTAAAATACGCCCATGACAACGGTCTCGTACCCCCCATCGTGCGTGTTTTCGTTGGCCTTGCTACAGGCGCTGCACTTGCTTTTGCGGGTGAATGGCTGCGCATCAAACGCGGCGAAGCTGTTCAAGACTACGTGCCTGCCGCACTTTCTGCCGCCGGACTCATCATCGCCTTTGGCGTGTCCTATGCCGCCTACGCGCTTTATAATATTTTTGCCCCCGCCGTGGTGTTTCCACTGCTGGCCGCCATCAGTTTATCCGCGCTGTGGTTGGCAACGAGACAGGGTCAATTGATTGCGGCACTTGGGTTGATTGGTGCCACTTTCACACCTGCACTGATCGAATCAGACAATCCCAGCACCTCCGGTTTCTTCGCTTATTTGTTTGTCATCCTCGTTGCATCGCTGTGGTTGTTGCGCCGCCTGAATTGGTGGTGGCTGGGTTATGCCGCCGTCGCCGCGACTGCGGGTTGGGCGTTGATCTGGATTAACGGCGTCAGCCTTAATCCCACACTTCCCATCGGCCTCTTTGGTTTGGCAATAGGAGCTGCTGCGACCTTGGTGCCGCGCGGACGAGACATCTTGAACCCTGAAATGGGAACTCTCAGTGACACCACAACAATCACGCCACCCATGGGTGTTGCGATTGCAGGAATTGCTGCAGGATGCTGCGTTCTTGCAGCACTGGTCATTCAGTCAGGTCATGCTTCTCTGCCTTTATCAATGTTTGCAATAGGCATGGCGGGCGTTGTCGCCTTCGGTTGGTTCCGCCAGGGCTTGGTTGCAGCACCATTGTTGGCAGCCGCCGCAACGCTTTTGGTCTTACTGGCTTGGCGGGATGTGGGATTTCATACCTGGGCTTTTGATGAGCAGGGGTTTTGGACAACCGTACCCGGGCTTTTTGAGCCGCCACGTTTCCGCAACGCCATGTTCGCAGCACTCGCTGGTTACACAGCGATCGGTGTGCTTGGTACTTTGAGCGACCGCGACAATCGCCCTTGGGCTGCACTTGCGTCTGGATCAACTTTCCTGTTCCTGTTGGGCGCTTGGGGCAGGGCTGACTTCACGCTTTCGCAAAATGCGTGGGCGGCAATCTCGGTTGTTTTGACAGTCATTCTAGGCGGCACCGCGCAAAGACTGCTTGCTAGAAATAAGGATGTGAGTGGCGCGCAAAGTTTTGAACTTCTGACAGTTGGCGCAACACTACTTCTGCTTTTCGCACTCGACCGTATGCTTGACGGAGTATGGCTTACCCTTGCAATTGCAGCGCTGGCAACCCCTCTAGTTTATGTCGCGCGTTTGGTTTCACTGGCAAACATTGGTGCCATAGCTTCTGTGGTGGCCAGCTTTGCAGCAGCCCGGCTATTTGTGGGCCGCGAGTTCTGGGGTGAGCCGCAAGGCTTGCCACTCGGCAGTTATTGGGTGCTCTACGGTTATGGTGTTCCGGCGCTGCTTTTCTGGCAGGCTTCCAAGTGGCTGACCCATGAAAACTTCATGCGGTGGCGGGTCGCATTTGAAGGCCTCAGCATCGGCTTGCTTGTATCAATGGTATCTCTCGCATTGCGTGTTTGGATTGGTGGCGGCATCACGCGCGATGAAATGGGACTGCTCGAGCTTGCAGCCCATGCCTGTGCCTGGCTGGGTGCAGCTTATGGTTTGGCTTACCGTCAGCAACTGTACTCCGGCTTTGTGTCGATGTGGGGCGCCCGAATACTACTCGTGGCGTCTGCAGTCGCTTTGATTGCAGGCTTAACAGTCAAGAACCCTGTCATCACTGGCGACAGTGTGGTTGGTGGCCAAGTCTTTAACGCCTTGTGGCTGGCCTATCTGGTGCCAGTGATATTGCTCGCGATCATGGCGCGGAAACTCGAAGGCTTGGGCTGGGCGCAATTCCGAAACGGCATCGGGGTGTTGGCGCTCGTGCTGTTGATGGCGTTCATAACCTTATGGGTCAAGCGGCAGTTCCAGGATGCAACGATCAATATTGAGTTTTTGTCACAGGCTGAATCCTATGCAGTGTCATTAGCGTGGTTGTTATCGGGCATTGGCATCTTTATCGCAGGACTGAAAATTGATCGCCAAACCATTCGCTACGGCGGTCTCGCAATTATCGTGCTGACAGTGTTGAAGGTGTTTGGTTACGATCTCTTCTCACTCGGTGGCCTTTGGCGCATTGCAAGCATCATCGGCCTCGGTTTGTGTTTGGTCGGTGTGGGTTGGCTCTACACCCGGTTTATGGTTCGCAAATCGGCACCTGTTGAAGCCCTGGCCTCACCCAAATGAAGTAGAAAAATAATCGGCAACTTTTGTGGCCACGCAGTTCAATTGATGCTAATACTGCGCACGGGGGCTCTCCTTTCTGGAGGGTTGATGTGTCGAAGCTTGGCAAAGTTCTGTCGCAGGCCGCCAAAACCTGCGGCGTATTTTCAATGGCCTTGTGCATGGCAGGCGGCGTATCGTGGGCTGCCGGCAAACGTGTGGCCTTCGTCGTCGGCAATGGGGCGTACCAAGCTGTACCTGAACTTCTGAATCCAAAAAATGATGCGAAAGCCGTTTCAGAAGCTCTTCGTAAAGTGGGCTTCGAAGTGGTTACAGCGATTGATCTTGACCGTAAAAGCTTTGACAAAGCCGTCGAGAAATTTATTCGGTCCCTGTCAAACGCTGAGTTGAGCTTGTTTTATTATTCCGGCCATGGCGTAGAGGTCGGCGGTGAGAACCGGATTATACCAATCGACGCAAAGCTGGCGACGGAAACATCACTGGAAGTTGAAACTGTCAGCCTGCAGACGGTAATGCTGCACATGCGCAATAACTCCCGCGCCCAGCTTTTGTATTTAGACGCGTGCCGAGACAATCCCTTTGCGGTCAAAAAATTCGCGGTTGGAGGTGACGAAATCAAGCGATCAGTGGGGCGCGGGTTGGCAAAGGAAAAAGCTGACATCGGCAGTCTCATTGCTTACGCAACAGAACCTGGAAATATTGCTCAAGATGGTGACGGCGTGAATTCACCTTTCACCATTGCTGTGTTGCGCCATTCTTTCGTCGAAAATACCGACGTGCAAACCGCCATGCTCAACGTCACGCGGGATGTCTGGGAAGCCACAAAACAAAAACAGCGCCCGTGGTCTAATGCAACCTTGGTGGAACCCATTTTCCTCAACGGATTTGTCGATAAACCACAAAAACCTGCTGAGCCGATTGTTGTAGTACCCGAAGTCAAAACTGTTAAAAAAGTTGAGACAGAAAAACCCGCCGTTGATGTTGTAGAGGCGGCATCGAAACCACCTCTGCAGAAACCAGAAACAGTTGAAACTGTGGCCCCTGTTGAAGTTCCGTCCCAGACCACAACAGTCGGCGCGGGCGCACAACCTGTCTTTGCAGCAGCTGATATTGAAGCACTCTTGTCTTCGACAAAAATTACGTTGGCCGAGACACCTGCTTCAGGCACTGTGTCGCTGAATGGCGAAACCTTGATTGCGGGTGCGGAATTCGAAGCAGCATCGCTTGCCGCCCTGAAGTTTGAACCGTCCTTTGACGAAACAGCCTCGACCCCCACGTTGTCAATTGAAGCGACCAGCTCTGACGGAAAAGTTGTGCCCGTTGTGGTGCAACAAAATATTGAAATAAATCCATGTGATGTTGAAGCAGCAGAGCCACTGGATTTGCAAGCGACGCAAAAAGGCCTGCTGCCCAATGAAATCAATATCGAAAAGGCATTGGCGGCTTGTCGCACAGCCGTAAAGGAATATCCGGATATTGCGCGCTTCATTTTCCAGTTGGGCCGCGCAGAGCTGGCGGCAAAGAACACCGACGAAGCCAACAAACTGTTTGATAAGGCAGCCGAAGCCGGCCACATCCGCGCCCATCATCAAATGGGGTACATGGCACAACGCGGCATCGGGCGATCACAAAGCATTGAAGAAGCCAACGTCTATTACAAAATTGGCGCTGAAAAAGGTGACCCCTATGCGATGATGACCTATGGGCGAAATCTCGTCCGCGGCCGCGGCGTGAAAGCCGACATGCAACAAGGCATAGCATACCTGAATCGCGCCGTGGAAATGGGCCATACCTATGCCATGAACGAATTGGGCTACATGTATCTGCAAGGTTACCCGGTCAAAAAGAACCCCAAAAGGGCTGTCCGCTTTTTTGAAGCGTCGATGGACCGGAGTGATATTTACGGCATTCAAAACATGGCCAATGCCTATCTCAATGGTCTTGGTGTCGACAAGGATCCATCAACTGCACTGGCGCTTTACAAGGCTGCTTCCAATGCCGGGCACCCTTATGCGCCGACAGACATTGGAGCAATTTATTTCAACGGCACGGGTGTGAAAAAGAACATTGATGAAGCGATCAAGTGGTATGAAATTGGTGCCGAACGCGGCAGCCGCCAAGCCGCATCAAACTTGGGCTGGATTTTTTCAGAAGGCCCAAAACAAATACGCGATGTGGTGAAGGCCGTCCAGTACACGGCTTTGTCTGCAGCGCTTGATGTTTTCAACGAAGACAAAGATGTGCGCGGCAAACTTGCAAAACTTCCTGACAAGTCCAAATCCGACGCGGTCAAGAGTTTGATCAAAACCATAGGCTCCGAAAATCTTGTGACAGCTGACAGCCTCGACGAAACGCTGATCTTGTTGTCACGCAAAGCCTGGCAACTGCGCAACCCCCGACTTGACCTGTTCTGACGGAGACGAATGATGCAACTGTTTTCCCCCTTAAAAGTGTTGTTCCTGTTGGCTGTCGTTGTTGGCACGTTCCTGCTTCCCCTGTACGGGACGCTGCGTGCTGAAACTGTTCAAGCCCCTGCTGATACGAGTGCCTCAGGCGAATTGGTGTTCTGGAACAGTATCAAAAAATCAGAGACCGCCGCCGATTTTGAAATCTACCTGAAAACTTTCCCCGATGGCATGTTCGCGGACATTGCCAAGACGAGGTACCAGGAACTCGGCGGAACCGGCGCAGTTGCCATGCCAAAAGTTGAAGAGGCAGTTGTCGCCGAACCGGAGGTCAAAGAAGCAGTTGTCGAGGAACCCGAACAAGACGTCGTTATGAAGAAACCGAAAAAGCGCGCGCAATCGGTATTCGTGAAGAAGAAGAAACCAAAGGTGATCCTCGCTTACACAAAAGATCGCGCGAAAAGAAAATCCAAATATGCCGCAACAAAACCCACGCGGAAGTATGTCAAAAAAGTAAAACGGCCTGTTGTCGTAAAAGCAAAATATGCCAAACCGAAACCTGCTGTAGCCAAGAAGAAAATTTATCAAGAACCCGCGAGTGGCAGCGGTGGCGGTGGGGGCGGTTCTGGTGGCGGTGGCGGTGGGTGGGGTGGCTGACTTTTCTGCCTGTTGGTACGTTGACATCAAACTCACGGGCAAGTGAAGAAACCGTCCGTCGAGTTGATTTCAACCCTCAGGCAAATAATGTCATAAGGCGTTGAGGGCAAACAATGCCCGCAACCCTGCAAATGAGGAATTCCACAATGAACACAACCCGACGCACTTTTAACGCCGCTGTACTTGCATCTGCAGTTGCTGCTGCTGTTTCAACCGCCACTCTGGTATCAGCCACAACTGCCATCGCTGCCAGCAAGGAAAAATGTTACGGAATTTCCCTGAAAGGCGCCAATGATTGTGCTGCCGGTGCTGGCACTTCGTGCGCCGGGACGTCGACCGTCGATTTTCAGGGCAATTCATGGAAATATGTCGAAAAGGGAACTTGCGTCGGCATGGAAGCTGCAGACGGTCGCAAAGGTTCGCTTGAGCCATTGACCCGCGACCTGCCAGCATAAACGCGAAGTTTGACAACAACGGGCAGGGCTGCTACCAGCCCGCCCGTTGAACACTCACACAGATGTTGGATGTCTGCACACCTAGCTTTTCGCGTAGCGAAATGCGGGGTCTCATAGCAGCCGTCCGTCCGGTGCCGGAATCCTTCCGGTGCACACGCGTCTGTGGCGGAATAACCGGAAAAGGAAATACCATGGCCTCGGTACCATTTACCATGCGCCAGCTGCTTGAAGCTGGCGTGCACTTCGGACACCAAAAACATCGTTGGAACCCAAAGATGGAGTCGTATATTTACGGCGTCCGCAACGGCATCCACATTATGGATCTGTCACAAACCGTCCCACTGCTGCACAACGCCTTGAACGCCATCACCGATACGGTTGCCAAGGGCGGCCGCGTGTTGTTCGTTGGTACCAAGCGCTCGGCGCAGGAACAAATTGCCGTTGCTGCTCGCCAGTCCGCGCAATATTATGTAAATTCGCGTTGGCTGGGCGGGATGCTCACCAATTGGAAAACGATCTCGAACTCGATCAAGACACTCCGTCAACTGGACGAGGTTGTACAATCAAACGGCGTTGGCATTACCAAGCGCGAATTGGTGAACAAAACCCGTGAACGTGACAAGCTGGAAAAGGCGCTTGGCGGCATCAAGGATATGGGCGGCGTTCCAGACATTCTGTTTGTGATCGACACCAACAAGGAACAGATCGCCATCAAGGAAGCCAACCGTCTGGGCATTCCGGTTGTAGCCATCATCGACACCAACTCCGACCCTGCTGGCATTACCTATCCAATCCCGGGAAACGACGACGCAGCACGTGCAGTGGCACTTTATTGCGACCTGATTGGCAAAGCCATCATCGAAGGCATTTCCAAGTCTGCAACGTCGTCAGGTGTTGACGTAGGCGCTATGGAAGAACTGCCTGTCGAAGCAGTTCCGGCGGAATAAACTTTACAACACAGATGATTGCAGGGTCCGCAAAAGTTGCGGACCCGTTTCCCATTCAGGAGAATTCAAATGGCTGACATTACAGCTGCAATGGTGCGCGACCTGCGCGAAAAAACAGGCGTTGGCATGATGGACTGCAAAGCAGCCCTTGCCGCTAACAATGGTGATATGGAAGCGTCGGTCGACTGGTTGCGGGCCAAGGGCTTGGCCAAAGCTGCCAAAAAATCAACGCGCATTGCTGCTGAAGGCTTGGTTGGTGTCATCACCACCGGCATAAAGGGTGCTGCTGTTGAGGTAAATTCCGAAACTGACTTCGTTGCCCGCAACGAAAAGTTCCAGGCCATGGTGGCTGAAATCACCAAGTTGGCGTTGAATGCGAACGGCTCAACCGAAACACTGAAAACGATGAGCTTTCCGGGCTCCGAACATGAAGTTGCGGCTTACGTCGCCGAAATGGTGGCGACAATCGGTGAAAACATGACTGTACGCCGCACCGCAGCGCTTTCAGTAAACGACGGTGTCGTAGCCTCTTACGTGCACAACCAGGTCGCTCCTGGCCTGGGCAAAATCGGCGTACTTGTGGCGCTCGAAGGCACGGGTAATAAAGACGAGATCGCAAATTTCGGTCGGCTGCTTGCCATGCATGTTGCGGCCACCAATCCTGTCGCACTTGACATCGATTCCGTCCCGAAAGATGTCTTGGCGCGTGAAGCTGCCATTCTCGAAGAGAAGAATGCAGGCAAGCCCGCCAACGTCATGGAAAAGATTGTGGCGTCAGGTCTCAAATCTTTCGCCAAGGACAACTGCTTGCTCGAGCAACCCTATGTTCACGACGGTTCAAAAACCGTGGCACAGGCCGTTGACGAGGCGGGTAAAAAATCCGGTTCAACCTTGGTGTTGAAAGCTTTCGTGCGTATGCAGCTGGGCGAAGGTATTGAAAAAGCCGACAATGACTTTGCTGCCGAAGTGGCCAAAATGTCGGGCACGACCTGAGGTTTTCAAGACAACTCAAAAAAGGGCTCTGGAAACGGAGCCTTTTTTCGTATGGTGTGGTCATGGTGAATTTATATACCCGTCGCAAAACCTTAATGACTGCTGCTGCTATTGCGGGCTTAGGCATAGCAGAAGCGCGAGCTGGCGAACAGCGCCTTACAGATTTTCACATGCCGATTGAATCAGATCCGCATCAACGCACATTCATGCAGTGGCCCGTCAGCGTGGACGTTTACGGGGAGAAGTTGCTAAGACGCGTTCAATCCAGCATAGCCTCAATCGCAAAGGCGATTGCACAATTTGAAGAGGTCGTCGTTCTGGTTTCAAAGCAGCACCGGGCTGATGCGCGGGCAACCCTCAGCGACAATATAGCGACGTGGGACATTGAAACTGACGACTTGTGGTGTCGTGATTCTGGACCGACGTTTGTTAAAAACCAGCAAGGCAAGCTTGCTGTTTCCCACATTCAATTTAACGGCTGGGGCAACAAGCAATCGCACCAAAACGATGGCGCAATCGCCGCGCGTGTGGCTGAGCGCTTGGGAATTCCTTTGTTGGACACTCATTTGGTGGGAGAACAAGGTGGCTTGGAACATGATGGAGTAGGTCTTGTTTTGGCGCACTCAAGTTGTTGGGTGAACACCAATCGTAACCGAGAAAATGCAACGGAAGTTGGCCAAAAAATACTGGCGGCGGTTGGCGGTAAAAAAATGATCTGGGCACCCGGCATCATGGGAGCCGATATCACCGATTACCATATTGACGCTTTGGCGCGATTTGTGGCGCCGGGAAAAGTATTGATCCAACTTCCGACCCACATTGACCCTGATGATCCATGGTCTATTTCTGCTTATGAGACGCTAGACGTTTTGAAATCAGCAACAACGATCGAAGGCAAGCCGCTTGAAATCGTGACACTGGCAGAGCCGGTAAATGTTCGATCATCAGCCAAGGATTTTGTTGCCAGCTACGTCAATTATTATGTCTGCAATGGAGCTGTCATTTGCAGTGAATTCGGCGACACGCAAGCAGATGGCGAGTCAAAAGAAATCTTGCAGCAGCTTTATCCTGGCCGTGAAATAGTTTCCTTGAATACTGACCCGCTTGGAGAGTCCGGCGGAGGCATCCATTGTTCTACTCAGCAACAGCCGCAAGCTGGAGTTTAAAACGATGCATTTTCTCAATCGCAACACCGCAGCCATACAAGCCCTTGCTGCCATTTTCACTGTTTTGATTGCGCTCGCGGCACTTGTTGGCGTGAAATGGCAAATTGATGCGGCGGATAGAATCCAACAGGCACAGTCTGCCCGCGACATTTATCGTGAATATCTCAGTATGGCCATCAACAAGCCAGAATATGCTCAGCCGGATTATTGCAAGTTTGCAACAACACCGCAGGAAGCGGGTTACGAACACTTCGTGGAGTACATGCTTTACACCGCTGAACAGACCCTCTCAGTGGATCCAGGTTGGAAAGAGACGTTCACTCATACGTTCAAAGACCACGCGCAATACATCTGCACTGTGCGTGAAGCAGATCAATACTCTGCCGCGGTTGCAAGCTTGCTCCTGGAGTTCCAATCTAACAATTGCAGTGCTGTGCAAGCCTGCCCTTAGTTTACCGCTTACCAAACACCGGACGTCCGCTGTTGACTTGGCCTGTGTTGTTTGTCGCGGTTTGCTGTTGGACTTGGCTCAGAGCAAGTTTCTGAGCGTAGTTGGCAATGTAGTCGTCGTCCACCTTTGCAAGGTTGCCGCGTCCTATCGAAGATACTTCACGCTCAAGATTTTCCAGTCGCTGGGCTGAACCGGGAGGTTGACCATAATCGTTGTCGCCGTCATCGCCTGAGCAAAAGCCACACTCAATCAATTGCCAAATGCCACCGATAAGTGGAATAAGTGAAACAAAATACCACCAGCCACTCTTGCCGCGATCATGATAGCGTTTCACCGTTGCACAGATGTTGATCACCGCGATGGCAACAAGGCTCAGCACAAGAACCAACAGGAACAAAAAGTCACTGTTGGAAGCTTCCGTGCGGTTGGGACCATAAAACACCAGCGACATGGCAAAAAGCGCGCCAATGATCATTAAACCGATGAGTTGACCAAACCACCAGCTGCCGCGTCCAATCCGGCCCTTGAATCCAAAAAGACCTGAAAACATTTGTGCCTCCCAAGAATTGCCGAAACACTTTGGGCGTGGCTGCCTAACGTCCAGTTAAGGGATTGGCTTTAATCCTGTTCCACTGTCATAAGATAGAAACGTCAAGGTGTGGGAATCATGTCGCTTCAACACAAACGCATACTTCTTAAAATTTCCGGCGAAGTGCTGATGGGATCACAGCCTTTTGGCATTGATCTCGCAACTGTTGGACGCGTGGCAGACGAAGTTTTGGAATGTCAGAAAGCGGGTGCCGAAGTGGCCCTCGTCATCGGCGGTGGCAACATTTTCCGGGGTATGGCAGGGGCTGCCAAAGGCATGGATCGGGTGTCGGCAGATCACATGGGCATCATGGCAACAGTCATGAATGCGTTGGCCATGCAAGGCGTACTGAAAGGCAAAGGCTGCGATGCCCGCGTGCTTTCAGCCATTGCCATGCCCACCGTGTGTGAAACCTATTCAGCGTCGAAAGGCGTGCATCATCTCGAAAAGGGCAGGGTGGTCATTTGCGCTGGCGGCACGGGTTTGCCGTTCTTTACAACCGACACCGGTGCCGCATTGCGCGCTGCCGAACTGCGGTGCCAAGCATTGTACAAGGGTACAAGTGTTGACGGCGTATACTCTGCCGATCCCAAAACAGACCCCAAAGCCAAGCGTTACGATAAAATCACGTTTGATGAGGTTCTGGCCAAAAATCTGAAGATCATGGATGCGGCCGCAATTGCACTCGCACGTGACAATGATGTGCCAGTCGTAGTATTTTCAATCCGGGACGTGGGAAATGTCGCCAAGGTCCTTAAAGGACAAGGTCAATTCACCCGCGTGACCAAGAACTGACGAGGAAACAAAATCATGGCTGCACCTGCACCGTTCAATTCTGCTGACATCAAACGCCGCATGCAAGGTTCGGTCGACGCCTTGAAACACGATTTTGGAGGTTTGCGGACCGGCCGGGCTGCGGCCAGCTTGCTCGACCCTATCCAGGTTGACGCTTATGGTGCCAATATGCCGTTGAACGCGGTTGCCTCAGTATCCGTGCCTGAAGCCCGCATGTTGCAAATCAGCGTCTGGGATCGCGGTCTTGTTGCTGCAGTCGAAAAAGCAATCCACGCATCCAACCTCGGGCTCAACCCGCAAACTGAAGGTTCAACCATTCGCTTGCGTATGCCGGATTTGACACAAGATCGCCGTAAGGAACTTGTGAAGGTTGCACACACATACGCTGAAAAGGCGCGTATCGCTGCCCGCAACGTGCGCCGTGACGGAATGGACCAGTTGAAAGCTCTGGAAAAAGCCAAACTCATGGGCGAGGATGAACACAAAACCAAGGCCGACGAAGTACAAAAACTGACCGATGACATTGTGAAAGACATCGACACCGCGCTGAAGGCCAAAGAAGTCGAAATTATGCAGGTTTAAGACCATCCAATCCATGCAACATCAACCACACCTCATGCCACCGCGCCACGTTGCCATCATCATGGATGGCAATGGTCGATGGGCGGCAGCGCGGGGGTTGCCACGATCAGCCGGACACAAACAGGGCATTGAAGCTTTACGAAGAACCGTGAAAGCCGCAGGTGATGGCGGTGTGGAATATCTGACCGTCTATTCGTTCTCGACTGAAAATTGGTCGCGCCCCAAGGCGGAAGTGCAGTTCCTCCTTCAATTATTCCGACGCTTCATCCGCCAGGACGTCGCGGAACTCCACGGCAATGGCATTCGCATACGCATGATCGGGACCCGCTTAGGTCTGGAGCCGTCGCTGGTGACGATGATCGAGGACGCTGAGCGCCTCACCGCGAACAACACCGGAATGACGTTGGTGGTGGCCTTCAACTACGGCGGCCGCCAAGAAATAGTGCGGGCAGTGCAGGCGCTTGCTCAACGAGTACAGAGCGGCGAGCTCAGCCCTGAATCAATTGGTATGGAAACGCTCTCCGCTCAGCTTGACACCAGCAACATGCCAGACCCTGATTTGTTGATCCGAACTGGTGGCGAAGAACGTTTGTCAAATTTCCTGCTGTGGCAAAGCGCCTACACGGAATTTGTCTTCACATCTGAATTCTGGCCCGATTTCGATGGCGCGGCACTGCAGAAAGCGATTGATACATTTCATTCCCGTGATCGTCGATTTGGTGGTCTTAAAGTCCAATCGGCATGAGTGAGCACGTCATTTCCGGCAAATGGACCGACCTTGGCGTCAGGGCTGCATCTGCAATTGTCCTGATTCCTGCCGTGTTGCTCGATATCTGGCTGGGCGGGATTTGGTTTGAACTGTTCGCCGCTTTTTTGGGATTGTTGATGGCGCACGAGTGGACAAATATTGTCCACGCCAGAAGCTCGACGCAGTTCGCGCTGCATTCGGCCGCAGCCCTGTGTGCAGCATTTTTACCGGCAGACATCGGCGTCTTGCCTACTGTGGGCGTCATCCTGGGACTGACGGCGCTTGGTCTCATTGCCAACGCTTTTCGAGATCGGGATAAAAATCTGTTCGCATATGTTGGCATACCCTATGTGGCTTTTCCGGTTTTGGCGCTGGTGTTGCTGCGCGCCCACGGCACTTGGGGCGTACACGCCATCATGTGGTTGATGTTGGTGGTGTGGGCGACTGACACCTTTGCTTACTTTGCAGGACGCATGTTCGGCGGCCCAAGACTGGCACCCGTCCTTTCGCCCAAAAAAACCTGGTCAGGCCTCATTGGCGGAATGGTAGGTGCGGCTTTGGTTTCGTCAATTTATGCAGCAACCTGGTTTCCAACTTGGATGAGTCTGGCAGTGGTAGCGGCAGCAATGGCTGTTGTTGCCCAGGTTGGAGATATTTTTGAAAGTGCGCTGAAGCGAAACTATGGCGTGAAAGACTCAGGTTATCTCATACCCGGCCACGGTGGTGTTCTTGATCGTGTGGACGGCTTGGTCGCCGTTGCCGCAGTTGCAGCCTTAGTTGGATTTGTGCGGCATTCCAACGGCTTGGCAGAGGGACTTTTGCTCTGGTAACCATCATTCCGGGTATTTGAGACAATTGCCGGGATTTTCTGGTTAATAATTG
>JANOPL010000030.1:0-41978 GCA_031421835.1 Hyphomicrobiales bacterium
GCAGCGTTTGAGTGCGCAACAGTCGCTGCCATTCACCCGGTCTCCCCCGCCAGCATCCGTGAATTTGAATGTGCTGGCCGGAGTGTCGTCGGTTCAGCGCCTGTGGGTTATGATGGCACAGCTGATTGGCTGGAAAACATTGGCAAAGCTTGCGGCATTTCAGCAGAGGCACGCGCAGCGGCTCAGAACGCAGAACTTCCCGCCATTAAAGCTGCATTGGCACAAAAGCCTATCAAAGGCCGCATCACGGTTTCGGGTTATGAAGGTTCAGAGCTTCTTGTTGCGCGACTGTTGATTGAAAGCGGTGCTGATGTTCCCTACGTCGGCACCGCAACGCCGCGCACCCAATGGTCAGATGCTGATCGTGTGTGGCTCGAGGCGCGCGGCGTTCATGTGCAATTCCGCGCGTCACTTGAAAATGACATCGCAGCGATGATTGATCATCAGCCTGACCTTGCCATCGGAACAACCCCGGTCGTGCAGAAGGCCAAGTCGCTCTCGATCCCGTCGCTTTATTTTACCAATTTGATTTCCGCCCGTCCGCTGATGGGGCCTGCAGGTGCCGGTTCGTTGGCGCAAGTCGTGATGGCGGCCATTGGCAATAAACACCGCTTTGATGAGATGAGCAATTTCTTTGAAGGCGTCGGCTCAGGCCACGCCGCAGGCATCTGGCGCGAAGTGCCAGTTGATCGTCCTGAATTCAAGAAAAAATACGCAGGCATGTTGGCGGCTAAAGCCAAAGCCGAAGAATCGGTGGGGACATAAAGCCATGCTGGTTCTCGATCATGACAGGGCAGGGGGATATTGGGGCGCGGTTTACGTGTTCACCGCCATCAAAGGCTTGCAGGTTATTATTGATGGCCCTGTCGGCTGTGAAAATCTTCCCGTCACATCGGTGCTGCATTACACTGATGCGCTGCCACCACACGAACTGCCAATTGTCGTCACCGGCCTCAGCGAAGATGAACTGGGTCAACACGGCACTGAAGGTGCCATGCGTCGCGCTCACAAGACGCTTGATCCGGCTTTGCCAAGTGTTGTGGTTACGGGTTCGATTGCTGAAATGATTGGTGGCGGCGTCACACCCCAAGGTACTGGCGTTCAACGTTTCCTTCCGCGCACCATTGACGAAGACCAATGGCAATGTGCTGACCGCGCCTTGATGTGGCTGTGGACGGAATTTGGTGCGAAGAAAAAGAACGCCACGCAGCGCAAACCGAAAGCCGAAGGTGAAAAGCCCCGCGTCAATATTATCGGCACAATTTACGGTACATTTAACACGGCTTCTGATCTCACGGAAATCACACGACTGGTTGAAGGCATTGGTGCAGAGGTCAATCTGTCATTCCCGATGGGTAGTCATCTGGCCGAAGTGCCGCGCCTCGCCAATGCTGATGTCAATATTTGCATGTACCGCGAGTTTGGCCGCAAGCTGTGCGAACAGCTTGATCGCCCCTATTTGCAAGCGCCGATTGGTTTGCATTCCACCACCAAGTTCCTGCGCAGCTTGGGTGAATTGCTAGACCTCGATCCTGAGCCTTTTATCGAGCGTGAAAAGCATACGACGATCAAGCCGTTGTGGGATTTGTGGCGCTCGGTGACGCAAGACTTTTTTGCAACAGCCAGTTTCGGCATCGTTGCGAGTGATACTTATGCCCGCGGCATCAAGAACTTCCTTGAAGAGGAAATGGGCCTGCCCTGTCACTTCGCCGTGTCACGCGTTGCCGGACAAAAAACTGACAACGCCAATGTGCGCAAAATGATCAAGGACAAGCCACCGCTGATTTTGTTCGGCTCCTTCAACGAGCGGATGTATGCGGCAGAAGCCGGTGCGAAGGTCGCCTATATTCCAGCCTCGTTCCCAGGTGCCATCATCCGCCGTCACACGGGTACACCCTTCATGGGTTATGCGGGCGCAACTTACCTCATCCAGGAAGTTTGCAACGGCTTGTTCGACATGCTGTTCAATATTATTCCGCTGGGCACTGATCTCGACAAAGTTGATGCAACACCCGCCACGAACAATCGCATGATTGACTGGTCAGAAACCGCAAAAGCCATGCTCGATGAAATTGTTGAAAAGCAGCCAATTTTGGTCCGCATCTCAGCGGCGAAAAACCTGCGCGACAAGGCTGAGCGGCTTGCACGTTCGCAAGCGTCCGAGCGGGTTGAGGAACGAGATGTTTTAAAAGCCAGCCGGGTCTTGGCTGGAGTTGAATAATTTTATGGAGGGTACGCGCATGACAACAAAACATAAGCGCAAAGAGGGCGAAATCGAATTCAAGCTGCTGCTGGCAGCGACGATGCCGGTTTTCTTCGTCACAACATTTATCAAGCGAGCCATGCCGCAGAACTGGGGGCGCGACAAGCGCTCACTGTTCGAAGCCACGCGCTGCGCTGCTTACAGCACTATTCCGTTCGCCTTCATGTGAAGGTCGAAGGGTAACCGTTTCATCCGGGTCACTGGATGAAATCCCGCCCCGGGGATTGCCGGGGTAATTGGGCCCCTCAAAAGGCCCCAGCCGGAGGTACTTTCACATGGCTGAACACAACCGGTCTGGCAGTTTGTCAGGCTTATCCGAAGCGGAAGCCCGCGAATTTCATGGGATTTTCGTCACGAGTTTCATTGCCTTCACGGTTATCGCGATCATCGCGCATTTCCTGGTTTGGCAATGGCGTCCGTGGCTCCCAGCAGCAACGGGTTATTCCACAATGCAAATAGAAGACATTTTGCCTGCGGCTCTCGAGCCAACGGCGAAATTGGTTTGAGGAGATTAGAACATGTGGCGCATGTGGCTTCTGTTCGATCCAAGACGTACTTTGGTGGCAATGTTCACCTTCCTGTTCGTGTTGGCAATCGTCATCCATTTCATCCTGTTGTCAACGAGCCGATTCAATTGGATCGAAGGCCCGGTCAAAGCAGCAGCGATCGATGTCAAAACGACCGAGTTGATCGCTTAATCAGCGGTTACTCACATTCTGCGGGCGGGGCTGGTGACAGTCTGCCCGCAGACTTCCAATCTTTTTATCTACGGGAGACTAGCTATGGCAATGCTCAGCTTTGAACGAAAATATCGGGTACGTGGGGGCACGCTGCTGGGCGGAGACCTTTTTGATTTTTGGGTTGGTCCATTTTATGTGGGCTTCTTTGGTGTACTCGGCACATTCTTTACATTGATCGGTATCGCGTTGATCGCATACGCCGCGTCACAAGGGCCGACATGGAATTTCTGGCAAATCAACATTGCCCCACCAGACATAAAATACGGCTTGGGCCTCGCGCCGTTGGCGGAAGGCGGTTTCTGGCAGTTCATCACCTTCTGTGCAGTCGGTGCTTTCAGCTGCTGGGCCATGCGTGAAGTTGAAATTTGCCGCAAACTCGGCATGGGCTATCATGTGCCGATTGCTTTTGCGGTCGCCATTCTGGCGTATGTCACTTTGACGGTGTTCCGTCCAATCTTGATGGGGGCTTGGTCGTTTGGCTTTCCCTATGGTTTCATGAGCCATTTGGAATGGGTTTCGAACACGGGTTATGCCTATGCCAACTTCCACTACAATCCTGCGCATATGCTCGCGATCACGTTCTTCTTCACAACCTGTCTGGCGCTGGCGCTGCACGGATCGTTGATCCTCTCAGCCACCAATCCGCCAAAAGGCGAAACAGTGAAAACGGCTGAGCATGAAAACGCCTATTTCCGCGACATCATCGGATACTCTATCGGCACACTTGGCATTCATCGCTTGGGTTTGTTCCTTGCATTGAGCGCTGGCTTCTGGAGTGCCGTCTGCATCATCATCTCCGGTCCCGTCTATGCAGGCTCTTGGCCTGAGTGGTGGAACTGGTGGCTTGAACTTCCAATTTGGTCCTGACGCGAGAGGCACAACATGATTGAATATCAAAATATTTTCACACGGGTTCAGGTGCATGGTCCAGCCGATATGGGCGTGCCACTGAGACATACAAACTTCACACGGCAGGGCAACCCGTACTTTGTGCGCTTGTTCGGGAAAATTGGTGACGCACAGGTGGGGCCTTTTTACTTGGGTTTCCTCGGTCTGGCCTCTTTGATCTGCGGGTTCGTGGCCATCGAAATCATCGGACTCAATATGTTGGCTTCAGTCAACTGGAGTCCGATTGAATTCATGCGCCGGTTCTTCTGGCTGACGCTGGATCCTCCGGGCGCGGAATATGGTTTGTCACTGGCACCGTTGAAAAAAGGCGGATGGTGGCAAATGGCGGGTTTCTTCCTCACTGCATCTGTGTTGTTGTGGTGGGCGCGTACCTACCGTCGCGCCCGCGCATTGGGCATGGGCACGCATGTGTCCTACGCCTTTGCCGCTGCGATCTGGTTGTTCCTCGTGCTGGGCTTCTTGCGCCCCTTGCTGATGGGCAATTTCAGTGAAGCTGTACCTTTTGGTATCTTCTCGCATCTGGAGTGGACCAACAACTTCTCAGTCGTTTACGGTAACCTGTTCTATAA
This sequence comes from Hyphomicrobiales bacterium, assembly GCA_031421835.1. Taxonomy (GTDB): domain Bacteria; phylum Pseudomonadota; class Alphaproteobacteria; order Rhizobiales; family Aestuariivirgaceae; genus Aestuariivirga. Next base: position 4,482 of record JANOPL010000030.1, read on the forward strand.
TCCGTTCCACATGATTTCGATTGCCTTCCTTTATGGCTCAGCACTGTTGTTCGCCATGCATGCCGCTACCATTCTGGCGGTGTCGCGTTATGGTGGTGAACGCGAAATCGAGCAGATTGTTGATCGTGGCACGGCTTCCGAACGTGCAGCCCTATTCTGGCGCTGGACGATGGGTTTCAATGCCACCATGGAATCGATCCATCGCTGGGCTTGGTGGTTTGCCGTTCTCTGCCCGATTGCAGGCGGCATTGGTATTCTGCTCACCGGTACAGTGGTGGACGACTGGTATGGTTGGGGCGTCAAGCACGGTCTATCCACCGGCACACCCTATGACATGACAGTTCCTTCCACCCGATCGTAACCCCAAGTCCCGCACACTTCTATTTATCCCCCGCGTGCGGGGCTACCCAACTGCCACAGCGCACCCTGGCGAACTTCAATGTCCGCCAGGTTTTTATTTGGGATCACCACAATAAAAAACGCCCGGTTATTAGCCGGGCGTTTGTGTACGGGATTGTAAGTCCTATTAAGGAGCAGCAGCTTTTTCCAATTGTGCAGTAAAGCGCTTGCCCACCTCGCCGGGGAACTTCAAAGCCTTCACATCGTCCGGAACGGCGGTGCCAACTTGCACCATGGCCACCATGCCCATGGCATAGTGCGGCGTACAATTGAGGCCATAAATGCCTTCCTTCTCAACGGTGAAAACCAGTTCAGTGTTGAGTTTGCTTTTGATCTTCGGCACGTCAGCTGGCCAGACCTTGTTCAGCGATACGGCGAAATGGCCTTTATCCACCGGCACCAGTTTAATGGTATCGCCCACGGCTGCACGAACGAAGTCCGGTTCAAAAACCATGGCTTTTCCGTCAGCACCCTTGTTGAGCATGTTAATCACATGTTCCGCAGCACTAGCACCCTGGACGGTTGCACCCAAAGCGAGCACAGCTGCCGCAACAGCAACAATATTCTTCATTCGTCTACTCCATAAATTCTAATCTCGACTGTTTAACGCCACCGGCAACAGCGGAGATCACCTCTGCACCCCGATTTTGTTTAAGCTGTGGCGAAGGTTAAGGCACAGCTTGCCGCAATGGTGCACGACGCAAGGTCTGAAGGTCAACAGAATTTGTACAAAAACAACTGATCTTCAATGCTTTTGCGAACGCTTCTACCTTGGCAATCACGGCCTCTGGTCCTTGTGTGGCTGCTTCCAGCAAAGCTGCCGCTTGCCCCACAAGGGATGCACCCAAGCGCAAAGCCTTGGCGCCGTGCAGCCCGTGTTGAATCCCCCCCGACGCAATCAACGGCAAGTCAGTCAATGCAGCGGAAATACCTGCGAGGGCTTCAGCGGTGGGTATGCCCCAGTTGCGGAAAATCTCAGCGATGTTTTGATCGTCAGCTGAGTCTGAGCGACGGCCTTCGACTGCCGCCCAACTGGAGCCTCCAACCCCTGCCACATCAATGGCCGCAACTCCGCACTGTGCCAAACGTTTGGCCACAGCGACAGAAATGCCAGCGCCCACTTCCTTTGCGATCACCGGAACCCCAACATTCCGGCATACGGCTTCAATGGCCGCTTCCACCCCTCGCCAGTTGCGATCACCACCCGGCTGCAAAGCTTCCTGCAGGGGGTTCAAATGCAGGATCAGGGCATCAGCCTCAATCAGTTCAACCGCGCGACGAGCGTCGTCCACTGTCATGCCATGAGTAAACTGCACGGCACCCAGATTGGCGTAAAGTGCAATATCAGGCGCTACCCGGCGAATGGATTTGTCAAGCCCGCTGGTTTTGCCACCACCTAGCGCAATGCGCTGGGAGCCGACACCCATGGCAAATCCCAGCGCCTGCGCTGCCTCGGCGATAGCCAGGTTGATCCGTCCGCCTTGGTCAGGCCCCCCTGTCATCGAAGACGCAAGATAGGGCACCTTTAACGTCTTGCCCAGAAACTGTGTCGAAAGGTCAACCGCACCGAAATCAACATCAGGCAAGGCACAGTGTTCAAATTCAAAACTGTCAAAACCGTTGCCGGTCGAATGTTGGGCAGAACCTGACAGAATAATTTCGATATGGTCTTTCTTGCGCTGCTCAATGTCATGCTTTGGCGCGGAACGCGTTCCCAGCTCGTGCACTACACTGGCACCTACGGTTGGGGTTTTGTGAGACGTAGCCATTGCCAAACTTCCGTAACATGAAACACAAAAGCGAGAGCCAGAAAACTCCCGATGACCATCCAGCCCTGTTGCAACAAGGCTGCACGCAATGCCAGGACAAAACAAGCGCCCGCCACCAGTCCCGTCAACAACCCAGGCAAACGTTTGAAATACCGCGAGAGCAGCAGGGCCTCCGCAGCCATCAACGCGAGAATGATGTAGGCGATGTTCCCGGATTGATAGAGCTGTTCAAACGTCATGCGCGGTTCAGCCTCATGACCTGAAAGTTAAGCAATCCAGCCGCCGTAACCCAGCAGATATAGGGCAACAACAAAAACCCCGCAGTGCGAGATGCGCCACCCAAAACATAAATCAGCGCGAGAATGCTGAACCAGAACACCACGAGTTCGATGAAAGCCAAGGTTGGGTTCTTCAATACAAAGAAAATGCCACTCCACGCCATGTTCAGCGCACCATTGATCCCGACCACCCACAAAAGGGCGACCCGCTGTGAGGTATCAGCGGCTTCCCAAGCATAAGCAATTGCGAGTGTGAGGCAAATGAACACCACAGTCCACACCGGGCCGAAGGCCCAGTCCGGTGGCTTCCATGCGGGTTGACGCAAATTATAATACCATGGCGACAGCTTGGTCAGCATGCCGCCTGCAACAGCCAACACAATACAGAATATAGCGCCCGACAATGCCGCCTGACCAAAAGCAGTCTCTGGGATCATGGAGCAACGAGACCTAACAAATGTGCCATGTCCTTGAAGAAAATCCGCACATGCGCCATCGGATTGGCGCGTTGCATTCTCTTTTCGGTGTAGGCGGCCCAGGTCAAACGCTGCACATCTTTGTCTCGACACATGCTCACGAAGCGTTCGCGGCGTTTGTCACTGCCGTACCAGAAGTGTTGCATAACACCGAGCACACGGAAAATCATGCCGTGAGCCTTCATGAATTTTTTGCGGGCTTGTGCCAACACTTTTGCGTCAGCTGTTTTCAAAAACGCCAGCGCCGTATCAGCCGCCAGTTCACCGCCGAGCATGGCATAATAAATGCCTTCGCCGGACGCCGGGGCCACAACGCCCGCAGCATCACCCGCCAACAAGACATCGCGGCCATTGTCCCATTTTCGAAGTGGCTTCAACGGAATGGGTGCACCCTCTTTGCGAATGGTTTTGCTGTCGGCCAAACCGGCATCCCGGCGCAAGGTTGCCACGGCTTCGCGTAGGGCAAAACCTTTTTGGGCACTGCCTGTTCCGATGCTCGCGGTTTTACCGTGGGGGAAAACCCAGGCATAAAAATCAGGGGAGTAACGTGCGTTATAGTAAACATCACACCGTTCGGGTGCATAGGTGTCGGCGGTTTCAGGACGCTCGACGATTTCATGATAGGCGAATACCAGTTTGGTTTTGTGGGCGTCAGGAATGTGATCACGCCCAAGCTTCGACAATGCACCATCTGCGCCGATTGCCAGTTTCGTGCGGGCCGAAGCTTCGCTTCCATCTTTCATTTCATAATGAATGCGCAACACTCCATCGTCGTCGCGCGTTGAATGGGTATAGTTTCCAGTGGCGCGGGTGGCCCCCGCATCGGCTGCACGGACACGGAGATATTCATCGAATTCCTCGCGGTCCACCATGCCAACGTAACTGCCATCAACGGGCATATGAGCGAGACGACCTGTTGGCGAGACGATGCGCGCTGCATCAATGCGAGCGACAATCAGATGGGCGGGGATCTGGTAATCGCGGATCAGTCGCGGCGGAACGGCACCACCACAGGGCTTGATGCGACCACCTTTGTCCAGCAGCAGGACTTTCGCACCTTGCTTGGCGGTAAGCTGTGCAGCCGTGGCCCCTGACGGACCGCCACCCACAACAATAATGTCGAAGTTATCGGTCATGTGGAACCTCCAAGATCATGTTGTGCTGCGAGCACAAATGGGTTTGCTTCGACACGCTTCACGCCGATGCGCATGGCGATAAAAGCTGAGACAATAAACAGTGCGGCTTCGATGCCAAACACGGTGCCATAACTGATGGCGTTGGATTGCGTGTAGAGTTTCAAAATATCGGCCAACAGGGTTCCGACAAAGCCACCAGCTCCGAAGGCAATGGCCTGTGATGCGCCGAACAATCCCATGCGCACGCCTTCCTGGGACTTATGGCCCATGGCAGCGGTAAACATGGAACCGATGGCGGCGACGGCAAACACACCGTTGGCAAAGCCAAGCGCGAACACATTTGCCTTCAATGGCCAATCAGCGCCGATGCGGGCTGCGGCCACGAGTCCGGCAAGTGCAAGCGCTGAGCCCAGGCAACCTGCAATGCTCCAGTTGCGTAAAGCCAAGCCTTTGGCGCGGCCAAACCATGTGGCGGCAGCACCGACCAGAAGCATGCCCAAGAGCACACCCATGTTTTGTGTGCCGGAAAGCGATGTTGATTGGCCGGGCGTAAAATTGAAAACCAAGCCGGCAAAGGGTTCGAGGATCAAATCCTGCGCGCTGTAACCAAGCATGGATATGAAAATGAAGATTGCAAAGGTGCGGGCCTCAACATCTTGCCACACACTTTTCAGTGCAGTTGCAAAGGGAGGTTTCTGTTTTGACGTTGCGCTGGTTTTAGCTATCGCATGGCGGTTTTCGATGCCCCACACAGCCAACGTGCTGACAATAAATGCGATTGTCGTGACAGCCGCCGCAACGACCACCAATCTTTGCATGGAGAAGGGGTCGAGAAAATGTCCGGCACTCACTGTCGTCACGATGAAACCCACAATCATCATCGTCCAGACAATGGTTGCAGCGGCAGCGCGCTTTGTGTGATCAACTGTTTCCGCCAGCAACACCAACATTGATGTGCCCGCAGCACCCACACCGATGCCAATGAAAGTAAAGGCAAGTGCGGCGAGTGCGATCCCCGCCCAGAACAGTGTTGATGCCAGCCACACCGACACTGCCGCCAGAAAGCCGCCGAATGCCAATATGGCCATGCCACCGATGATCCATGGTGTGCGTTTTCCACCCGTGTCAGAACCGTGCCCCCACTTCGGGCGCAGTATTTGCAACGCATAATGCCACGCCACTAAAACGCCCGGGATGACAGCGAGGAATGACAGTTCAACAATCATCACGCGATTGATCGTGGACGTTGTCAAAACAACAATCGCACCGAGAGCGGTTTGCACAAGACCCAAGCGTGCTATGCCAAGCCAGCCCAATGACTTTTCATTCATGCGAGGCCTCCTCTCACAGCAATTGCCGACGCCAACATGCCCAGCACGTAAAGAGTGACTCCAGTGGCATTATACCATGGCGCAAATTTTTTGGGGTCTTTCAACAGTCTGGTCATGCACAGCATTTGCACGACGAGTGAAGCCGCAACGATGCCTGCATAAAGCGGGCGGTCCCATATCATCAGCAGTGCAATAACAGCAACTTGTGGCACCGCCATCACAACACACGCAAGCTTTGCCGCGACCGCTTCTCCCAAACGCACGGGCAGGGAGCCCACACCCATTTGCTTGTCACCTTCAACGGCTTTGAAATCATTCAATGTCATGATGCCGTGAGCGCCGATGCTGTAGAGCAGGGCGAGATAAATAATTTCATTGGGTGGGCGCACAGCCAACATCGCGGCGGCGGCGGTAAACCATGGCAAGCCCTCGTAGCACAGGCCAACGGCGGCATTGCCCCACCAACCGTTGGTTTTCAAACGCAGTGGCGGAGCGCTGTAAGCCCACGCCGCAGCCAAGCCGACAATGGTGGCATAGAAAACCCATAGTCCCAAAGAAGCTGCAACAAGCAGTGAGAGCCCTGTCCAGACAATTGCAATGCCAAGGCCCCAGCGGCCGGGAACACGACCCGATGGAATCGGGCGGTTTGGTTCGTTGATGGCGTCGACATGGCGGTCAAACCAATCATTGACGGCTTGTGATGTTCCACACACCAAAGGCCCACACAGGGCAACACCCGCAAACAGCGTCCACAGCCGATCTTGCACGGGAACTCCCGACGACACCACGCCGCAACCAAAGGCCCACATGGGAGCGAACCACGTTACGGGTTTCAGCAATTCCAACACCGCACGGGGTGGCGGATAGGCGGCGGGCGGGGGAGCTGCGATGGAGCGGTCCATAAAGAACAGGATAGAACTGACCGACAACAAGTGTCAACTCAGATTTACACTTTTTAGTGTCAATTAATCAGTCACTCAGGTCTGGCGCGTCAATTCCGTAGCGATGCAGCTTCACATAAAGGCTTTGGCGCGACAGGCCCAGCATTTCGGCTGCACCTGCACGATTGTCGCCATTCATTTGCAAAGCAGCCTCGATGCAAAGGCGTTCAATAATATCCGTCGATTCCCGCACCAACTCTTTGAGTGGAACTTTCCCTACAAGTTTGGTGAATTCATCAACCGAGCGCAGCAACCCTTGGTCTGGCTTCGACTCATTGGCGCGGTGGCGGCTGACTTGATGAAGTGCAAAACCAAAGCACGGAGTTTCCCCCTCAGTCACTGCAACAGCTGACACTTCCACGTCTTCACTGGCGCCGAACTGTCCGCGCACAATGGTTTGGAAGTTACGGATCTCACCTTTTTCCTGTAGCTGAGTGGCCATCAAGCCGAGGTCAACGCCTTGCCGACCAAGCCACCGTTCGAGCGAGAGGCCGCGCGCCTGTTCTTCTGATGCCAACTGGGCAAATTCCAGGAATGCCGCGTTGGCGGTCAAAACCTTCATGTCGATGTCGGTGACGACAAAACCGTCAGGCATTTCGCTGATGATCTTGACGACCTTTGATTGTGCCCGAGGTAATACAACGGCTGAGTTACCCACCGCGTGGGGCACCATGCGCAGCAAAAAGTAATTCGAACTTTCCTGTCGGAACATGCTGAAGGAAAGCACAGCTTGCTGTTGATCAGCAGTTGGGCGAAGCACCACATCGTCGGTGCGGCCCATGTTGCGCAGTATGTCGAGCGATTTCTTGACTGTTGTTTTGTCCGAACCCGCAAACAGGTCTTCAACCGCTGCACCCTGCAAACGTTTCAACGAGCGATCCAAGAGTTTTGCCGCTGACGGATTGCATTCCGCCACTCGGTCTGTGCGCGCGTCCACAATCATGATGGCGTCAGTGGCTGATTGCAACAATACACGGAAACGAGTTTCAGAGTTGCGTAGCCGCTGATATTCTTGTTCCACCGATTGTTCGGCGGACACCAGCCGTTGCTGCAATTGCGCAACCGTACTCATGTCGCGGCCAATGGCGATCATATGACCATGAGGACCCGCTCTGACCGCACTGTAACTGATCGGCACATCTCGCCCAAAGTCCATCGGGTGGTTGACCTGACGCCAGCGTGGGGATGCGCCGTTTCGGGTGTCACGCAGGAGCTGCTCTATCTTGCCGCGACTTTCGATCGTGACAATGTCGGACAGTGATTTGCCAGGCCAACTTTCAACCAGGCTTTGTGGCATATCCAAACCAGAGATCACATCATCGCAGATCACGCCATCTGCTGTTAAGACCATTGTTATGTCGACGGCGGTTGCGAGAATTGACGCAACAGCAGCGGGATCTTGCAAGGAAAAGGCTTGCCCCTTTGGAAATATGCTAGTTGCCGTGGCAGTCATCACCAAAAACGTCTTTCTGTTTAAGTCACGACTTTGAGTTGATTGACCCAGCCGTTAACTATTCGGACCGTTGCGGGAGCGTCTGCACCATATGCATCAGCGCCGCACGATGTAATGAGTTCAGGTCGCTCAACAAACAAGTAACCGCCTACAATAATCTTAATGTCACGATTCTTGGAATGGGCGCGAATCGAAGCAATCGATGCTTTGAACGGCTCAATCATCGTTTCACCACTTAAAGACAAACCAGCAACATCAAAGTGACTGTTGCGCAAAATAACTTTCAGTGCTTCCGGGCTTTCGACGGGCTTGTTTGTCACAGACCAGCTTTCGCGCAACAAGAACTCCTGCACTAAACGCAGCCCGAACGTATGTTGTTCCCCCGGGGCGGGCAACAATAATGCATGGCACCCGAAGCCCGACTTGCTCCACATGTATTCGGGAACACCGTCAAACTCCCGCAGAATGCGGTGCATGCGGGCCACGCCAAGCGTCACTTCAACGAAGCTCATCGTGTCGTTGACCCAGCGTTCGCCAAGTTCGCGCGCCGCCGGAGCCATCAAATCCAAAAGTATCCGCTGGAAACTCACACCGTCGTCCAACAACTCCTGTACAAAATCTACCGCTGCATCAGGTTCCTGATGCATCGTCAGTCGAATAAAATCTGCAACCGCCAAATCCTTGGTCGGTTTAACCTGCGGTGTAGTTGCCGTGTTGTGCACGTGCGTCATCAACAACCTCGGTACGATTACATTCTCAATAACTGCTGCAAAATCCTGCAGATGATTCTCGTTCGGATTCGCAACAACGGGAGATAAAGGCTCGGTTAAGGAACGAACTTGCTCCCAATCCGATTCAAGATTTTCCCGCCGGTTCCAATGCACGTCGTTCGACATCGCTAGACCCTCCCGGATAGCCAATCGTTCGTGCGTCGGCTTTATCCTGACCAGCATTCACACACCCAACCAAGGTGCGCGTCAAGCGAAATTGACACTTTCCACAGATCTGAACCTTTCTGCCTCAAGTGTCAAGTAAAATAGACGTCAAGTTTAGTTGACACTTTGATGGAAACGAGTCTAACCTGCCATTCGAAGCCCCGCTCAAAGCGGAAAACATCTTGAAGCGGGCTCGGGGAAACAGAATGACGAAGCCGAGACAAGCGTCCGGACGCAAAGCGCTCTACAGCGCAGAGGAGCGGATTCGTCGTGACTCTTCGAAGTGGACGATAGTCCAAGGTATACTCGCAGCCTTCCAGTTTTTGGTGTTTGCCGTCAGCCTGGTGTTGGTCTTGCGCACTTTGATGACGGGTGAGGGTGCCTATCTCGCGAATCTCTCCGTGGTTTTCAAAACCCTCGTGTTGTTGACCATCATGGTCACAGGTTCGTTGTGGGAAAAGGATGTCTTCGGGCAATATCTGTTCGCCCCCGCTTTCTTCTGGGAAGACGTTGTCAGCTTCATCGTCATTGCCTTGCACTTGAGTTATGTCGCAGCACTATTGACGGGTGTACTGGATGTCCGGGGTTTGATGATTTTGGCGCTGGTGGCCTACGCAACTTATGCCGTGAATGCGGCGCAGTTCCTGTGGAAGCTGAAACAGGCTCGCGCTGGAAACAGTGACACCTCTGCGATGGAGGTGAACGCATGAACATTCCGGTCAATGTGAAAGCGGCGACTTGTGGCGCACAGCCGATTCTGCGTGAGCGTGGCCAGCGCGAGGTGTTTTGTGGCCTGACCAGCATCGTGTGGCTGCACCGGAAAATCCAGGACGCGTTCTTCTTGGTCGTAGGGTCACGCACCTGCGCGCACCTTGTGCAATCTGCCGCCGGTGTGATGATCTTTGCAGAGCCTCGTTTTGCCACTGCCATCATTGATGAGCGCGATTTGGCGGGTCTTGCTGACATCGATGAAGAGCTGGATCGTGTTGTCAATCGTCTGCTTGAACGCCGCCCGGAAATCAAAATGCTTTTCCTCGTTGGCTCCTGCCCATCTGAAGTCATCAAGCTGGATTTGAAGCGGGCCGCTTCGCGTTTGAACCGCGAACATTTGCCGAATGTCCGTGTCCTGAACTATTCGGGCAGCGGCATTGAAACCACGTTTACCCAAGGCGAAGATGCTTGCCTGGCCAGTCTTGTGGCTGATTTGCCCGTTGCAGGCGAGACTGCGAATCTTTTGATAGCCGGTGCATTGCCGGATGCGGTGGAAGACCAGTTCAGCCGCATTTTTTCTGATATGGGAATCACCTGCACATTCCTGCCCGGCCGCAAATCCAACGCGATGCCAGCGGTTGGCAAAAACACTGTGTTCCTGATGGCGCAACCGTTTCTGGGTGACACGGCCCATGCACTGAAATCGCGCGGGGCAACTTCGCTGCTCGCACCGTTTCCAATTGGGGCTGAAGGCACCACATTATGGCTCAAGGCGGCAGCTGATCAATTTGGAATCAGTGCGGCCGCCTTTGATAAGGCCACCGCATCACCCCGCAAACGCGCCGAACAGGCTTTGCTCGTTCAACGCGCCAAACTTGAAGACAAGAGCATTTTCTTCTTCCCCGATTCGCAACTGGAGTTGCCTCTTGCGCGGTTTGTTTCGCGTGAGTTGGGCATGCGTCTGGTTGAAGTCGGCACACCCTATTTACATGCCCAACACATGGCGCAGGAAATCGACATGCTGCCGGAAGGCACTTTCCTCAGCGAAGGGCAGGACGTGGACAAGCAGTTGGACCGTTGCCGCGCGGAAAAGCCCGACATTACGGTGTGCGGTTTGGGCCTTGCCAACCCTTTGGAAGCCGAAGGTTTTACCACCAAGTGGTCAATCGAACTCGTGTTTTCGCCGATCCATGGTTACGAGCAGGCTGCTGATTTGGCAGGACTTTTTGCTCGGCCATTGGCGCGACGGGAAAGGTTGGCGGTTTAATCATGCAGCTGACCCTATGGACATATGAAGGCCCACCACACATCGGTGCCATGCGAGTGGCAACTGCCATGAAGGGCCTTCATTATGTGCTGCACGCCCCCCAAGGCGACACGTACGCTGATCTGCTATTCACGATGATTGAGCGCCGTGGTGAACGTCCACCTGTCACCTACACGACTTTTCAAGCCCGTGATTTGGGCAAAGACACAGCCGACCTTTTCAAAACCACCTGTGCCGCTGCATACGAGCGCTTCCTGCCACAAGCCATGATCGTAGGGGCAAGTTGCACAGCAGAGCTCATTCAAGATGACCCAGGTGGTTTGGCCAGCACTTTGGGCTTGCCAATCCCGGTGATTGCACTTGAGCTTCCGGCTTATCAGAAGAAAGAAAACTGGGGCGCGTCGGAAACCTTCTACCGCCTCACCCGCGCACTCGCCAAACCTGCTGAGAAACGCGCCGCCAACACGTGCAATATTCTTGGTCCATCGGCCCTCGGTTTCCGCAATCGCGATGACATTGTCGAGATCACGCGTTTGCTGAATGCGCTGGGTGTCGAAGTGTTGGTGACAGCGCCGATGAATGCCACACCGGCTGACATTGCCAAGCTTCCAGAAGCGGCGTTCAACATTTCACTATATCCCGAAGTATCTGATGCAACGGCGCGCTTCCTTGAAAAAAACTTCGGCCAAAAATACACAACCACCATTCCAATCGGTGTTGGTGCAACTCGGAAGTTCCTGACGGAAGTTGCAGCACTCGCAGGCCTTGATGCGACAAAGCTTCTCGCACAGGAAACCGGGCGCTTGCCGTGGTATTCAAAATCCGTCGACTCAACTTACCTGACGGGCAAACGCGTATTTGTATTTGGCGATGCCACCCACGCCATGGCCGCCGCCCGCATGGCCAAGCATGAGTTGGCTTTTGATGTGGTGGGCATTGGCACTTATTCTCGCGAATTTGCCAAACCCATGCGCGAACTAGCAGCTGAACTTGGCATCGAAGCGTTGATCACCGATGACTATCTGGATGTGGAAGCCAAAGTCGCTGAACTGCAGCCCGATCTGGTATTGGGTTCACAGATGGAACGTCACATCGCCAAGCGTTTGGGCGTTCCCTGTGCTGTGATTTCAGCCCCTGTGCATGTGCAGGATTTCCCGGCCCGCTTCTCACCGCAAATGGGTTTTGAAGGTGCCAATGTGATTTTTGATACGTGGGTCCACCCGCTGATGATGGGCCTCGAAGAACATCTCCTCCACATGTTCAAAGATGATTTTGAATTTGCTGACGGTGCCGCACCTTCGCATCTCGGTCATGCAAAACAAGAAACAGCGCCTGCAGCTGTTGATGTTGAAACCGATAGTGTTTTGCGCTGGATGCCAGAAGCCGAAGCTGAACTGAAAAAGATTCCGTTTTTTGTCCGCAAGAAAGCCCGCCGCAATACCGAAACTTATGCTGCCAATCATGGCTTAAAAAATATCAGCGTTGAGACCCTGTACGATGCCAAAGCGCACTTCAGCCAGTAACACCCTTAAGGTGGTCATCGTCACGCTGGATCACCATCTGGCCAGCGCGGTCACACGCGTCAACGCGGCCATGGAAAAAGTCATTCCGGGTTTCTCGTTGTCACTGCATGCAGCGTCTGACTGGGCCGCACGCCCAGCGTCACTCAAGGCTTGCATTGATGATTTAAATTCGGCCAATGTCGTCATCGCCAACATGTTGTTCATGGAAGAACATGTGAATGCGGTGCTGCCGACATTGCAGGCCAAGCGCGATTCCTATGACGCTCTGGCGGTGTTCATGTCAGCTGGCGAGGCGATCAAGTTGACGCGCGTTGGCAAATTCGACATGGGTGCAAAGCAGTCAGGCTTCATGTCACTTCTCAAAAAGCTCAGAGGTGCGAAGTCTGACAAGGTGTCATCGGGCGAACGGCAGATGGCGATGTTGAAGCGGTTGCCGCAAATCCTGCGTTTCATCCCGGGCGCCGCACAAGACGTGCGAGCCTATTTCATCGCCATGCAATATTGGCTGGCGGGTTCGGAAGAAAACGTCGAGCATATGATCCGCTATCTTGTCTCGCGTTATGTGCCGGGCCACGAAAAACTGACACACACACCACCGCAGTCTTATCCTGAAGTTGGTGTCTATCACCCCCGCGCCAAAGGCCGGATGAGTGAAGATGCTGCGGTTCTGCCGCGCATCGGCAAAAACGGAACCGTTGGTTTGTTGTTGATGCGCTCTTACGTGTTGTCGAAAGACTCCGGCCATTATGATGGTGTGATTGCAGCACTGGAAGCCCAAGGCCTCAGTGTTATTCCGGCCTTCGCAACGGGTCTCGACTCGCGCCCCGCCATTCAAAAGTTCTTCATGAAAAATGAGCGCGCGACGGTTGATGCTGTGGTGTCGCTGACAGGTTTCTCGCTCGTCGGTGGCCCTGCATACAACGACGCCAAATCCGCTGAAGAAATACTGGTGCAATTGTAAGTGCCATACTTTGCAGCCCAGCCTGTAGAGTTCCAAACGCTTGAGGCGTGGGAACAAAATGAACGTGGACTTCACCCCATTGAAGCCACGATGATGATTGCCGTGCCGGAAATTGATGGTGCGATTTCGCCCATGGTGTTTGGTGGCCGCAGTGAAGCCGCAGGCGCTGACAAGCCAATGACGGTGCACAAAGAACGCGCTGACATGCTGGCCAAGCGCGTTGCCAAGATGGTGGCTTTGCGCCGCTCAGAAAAAGCCACACGCAAAATTGCAATTACGCTGTTCAACTTTCCACCCAACGCGGGTGCAACGGGCACGGCGGCATTCCTCGCGGTGTTTGAGTCGCTCTTCAACACCATGGCTGGGTTAAAGCTTGCGGGTTACAAAGTTGACATGCCAGCTTCGGTTGACGCTCTTCGCATTGCCATTCTCGAAGGCAACGCCGAACGTTATGGTGCTGATGCCAATGTGGTTGCGCGTATTTCCGCGGATGACCATGTGCGGCGCGAACCGCATCTGGCTGAGATTGAGAAGCAGTGGGGCTCAGCCCCCGGTCGCAAGCAAACGGATGGCGCAAATATTCTGGTGCTTGGTCAACAGTTCGGCAATGTGCTCGTGGGCATTCAGCCGGGCTTTGGTTACGAAGGCGACCCGATGCGCCTGTTGTTCGAGCGTGACTTTGCGCCGACACATGCATTCTCTGCCTACTATCGTTACTTGCGCGAAGATTTTGGGGCCCATGCCATTCTGCATTTCGGCACCCATGGCGCGCTTGAATTCATGCCCGGCAAGCAAGTGGGCATGAGTGCCGAGTGCTGGCCTGACCGTTTGATCGGGGCCACGCCAAACATTTATCTTTATGCCGCCAACAACCCATCGGAAGGCACCATTGCCAAGCGCCGCAGTGGCGCAACGTTGGTCAGCTATCTGACACCACCCGTCACGCAAGCCGGTTTGTATCGTGGTTTGATGGATCTGAAATCGTCGCTGCAACGCTGGCGTGGTCTTGATGATGTTTCGGATGAACGCAAAGCGCTGGAAGAGTTGATACTGGCGCAGGCCAAAACCGTTGATCTTGCAGAGACCGATGTCAGCAAACTCACCAACGTTGTGCATGAACTTGAACACACGCTGATTCCCCACGGACTTCATGTTGTGGGAACACCTATTTCTGACACTGAACGCGAAGAGCTGTTGCAGCATGTCGCCGAAGCTGCGGATGGCCGCGAGATTGATCTTGCACACATGGACCGCATGCTGCGCCAAGATCATGAAGTGGATGGCCTGCTGCGCGCCTTGGATGCCCGCTTCATTCGCCCGGTTGCTGGTGGTGACCTGATCCGTTCGCCTGAAATGTTGCCGACAGGCCGCAACATTCATGGCTTTGATCCGTTTCGCATTCCCTCAACCTTCGCTGTGACAGATGGTGCGCGGCAAGCCGCACTGGTTTTGGAAACCCATATGGAGCATGGCAATCAATTGCCGGAAACCATTGCCATGGTGCTGTGGGGCACTGACAATTTGAAGTCAGAAGGCGGCCCGATGGCGCAAGCCCTGGCGCTGATGGGTGCAGCCCCGCGTTTTGACTCATTTGGTCGGTTGGCCGGCGCGAAGCTCATTCCACTCGAAGACCTGCGCCGTCCGCGTATTGACGTGATGATGACGCTGTCTGGTATCTTCCGCGATCTGTTGCCGCTGCAAACCAAAATGCTGGCGGAGGCCGCTTGGCTTGCAGCCTCGGCGGACGAACCACAAGACATGAATTATGTGCGTAAACACACGCTCGCCATGGTCACGGAAACGGGTGCAACATTTGATGATGCAGCGCTTCGCGTGTTCAGCAATGCCGACGGTGCCTACGGTAGCCACGTCAATCAATTGATTGAGTCTGGTGCCTGGACGGAAGAAGAAGAACTGGCCAACATGTTTACAACACGCAAGAGTTTTGCGCACGGTCGCACTGGGCATACGACTGCACAAAGTGCTGTCATGAAGTCGGTGTTGAAGCGGGTTGATCTGGCCTATCAAAATCTGGAATCGATCGAACTCGGCATTACGACCGTTGATCATTACTTCGATTCACTTGGTGGAATTTCGCGCGCGGCCAAACAAGCTGGCGGGAAAGACATTCCCGTTTATATTGGTGACCAGACGCGCGGCAAAGGCCAGGTGCGCACACTGGGTGAGCAGGTTGCGCTTGAAAGCCGCACCCGTGCGCTGAACCCCAAATGGTATGAAGGCATGTTGAAGCACGGCCATGAAGGTGTGCGACACATTGAATGCCATTTGACAAACACCATGGGCTGGTCGGCCACCACAGGGCAGGTTGAGCCTTGGGTCTACCAGCAGTTCAGCGAAACTTATGTGCTGGATGACGCCATGCGCCAACGGCTTGCGGATTTGAATCCGAAGGCTGCCGCAAAAGTGGTGCATCGTTTGCTTGAGGCGCATCGCAGAGATTTTTGGAAGCCTGATGCAGCAACGCTCGAAGCGTTGGAGCGGGCAGGTGAAGAACTAGAAGATAGACTTGAAGGCATCGGCATGGAGGTCGCAGCATGACATTGGTACTGGATCGGACACCCGTTCGCCATAAACAGCCTGACGGCGCAGGCAGTGTGCAAGTGCACATGGACCCGAACATCAGCATCGGAACTGCAAAAGTGTTTTCGGTGTATGGCAAAGGTGGCATTGGCAAAAGCACAACGTCGTCAAACTTGTCGGTAGCGTTTTCCAAGTTGGGCAAGCGTGTGCTGCAAATTGGCTGTGACCCAAAACATGATTCCACCTTTACGCTGACGAAAAGCCTGATACCAACTGTCATCGACGTGTTGGAGACGGTCAATTTTCACTCAGAAGAGTTGCGGCCCGAGGATTATGTTTTTGAAGGCTACAATGGCGTGATGTGCGTGGAAGCGGGCGGCCCGCCTGCGGGCACGGGGTGTGGCGGTTACGTTGTTGGTCAAACCGTCAAGCTTCTGAAAGAGCATCATCTGCTTGATGAAACTGATGTGGTGATTTTTGACGTGTTGGGTGACGTGGTGTGTGGCGGCTTTGCTGCACCCCTTATGCACTCGCACCAATCAGTGATTGTCACGGCCAATGACTTTGACTCGATCTTCGCCATGAACCGCATCGTTGCGGCCATCACAGCGAAATCAAAAAACTACGCCGTGCGTGTCGGTGGCGTCATTGCCAATCGCAGCAAGGACACAGACCAGATTGACCGGTTCAATGAAGCGATTGGTTTGAAGTTGTTGGCCCACTTCCCTGACCTTGATGAAATTCGCATGAGCCGCTTGAAAAAGCGCACGCTGTTTGAAATGGATGAAACACCTCAAGTGCTTGCTGTTCAAAAAGAATACATGCGACTTGCTTCCCAATTGTGGGCTGGTGTGGAACCACAAGACGCAAAGCCGATGAAAGACCGCGACATATTTGACTTCCTGGGGTTTGATTGATGGCCACACCTTACCTCACACGCCGCACAGAAATTGAAACGTACTTTGACCGTACGGCGGTGGGCGCTTGGGAAAAATTGACGTCCGATGCGCCGGTTTCCGGCGTGCGCGCGCGGGTGCGGGCCGGGCGTGATGAGATGCGGGCGACGCTGTTGTCTTTTCTGCCGACAGATTTGCGTGGCGTTACGATACTTGACGCAGGCTGTGGCACTGGTGCCCTTGCGGTCGAAGCTGCAAAGCGCGGTGCCAAAGTGACGGCGATTGATCTGTCGCCACAACTCGTTGCCGTCGCGCGGGAGCGTTTGCCTGCTGGACTCGACGTTACATTTCTCTCGGGCGACATGCTTGATCCTGAACTGGGCAGCTTTGACTATGTCATCGGCATGGATTCGATCATTCATTATCCCACCAAGGACATGATCAACATCATCGAAGCCTTGTCGCGCATGGCTACCAAGGCGATGATCTTCTCTTATCCTCCGCGCACCATTCCGCTCGCGGTTTTGTGGGGTGTTGGCAAATTGTTTCCACGGGGTGACAAGTCACCCGCCATTGAACCACAGCCACCCAAAAAGTTACGGGCCGCGTTGGCAAAAATCGAAGGTGTAAAGCTGGGGCGCACGCACCGTGTTGCCACGGGCTTCTACATTTCGGAGGCCCAGGAACTTCTGCGGACATGAAGCGCACGTCGACCATATGGCAGATTCTGGGTCCGCGTTTTCTGCCGTTTGCAGACGCGGCATCGGATGAATTGCCATTGGGTCGTTTGTTGCGTTTGTCGTTGTTTCAAGTTTCAGTCGGCATGGCGATGGTGCTGCTCACAGGCACTTTGAACCGCGTGATGATCGTCGAACTCAATGTGCCGACATGGCTGGTTGGTTTGATGGTGTCACTGCCGTTGTTGTTCGCACCCTTCCGCGCTTTGATCGGCCATAAGTCTGATACGCATCGCTCTGTGTTGGGTTGGCGGCGCGTACCTTATATCTGGTTTGGCACATTGATGCAGTTTGGCGGTTTCGCCATTATGCCTTTTGCGCTGATCTTACTTTCGGGTGATACCAATGGCCCGATGTGGATTGGGCAGGCGGGTGCGGCATTGGCCTTCCTGCTGGTGGGAGCCGGCCTTCACACCACGCAAACCGCAGGACTCGCACTGGCCAATGATTTAGCCCCTGAACATGTGCGCCCCCGCGTTGTCGCACTTCTCTATGTCACACTACTGTTGGGTATGGTCGTGAGTGCGGCGCTGTTCGGCAGCCTGCTGCAGGATTTTAGCCAGACCCAACTCATTCAAATCATTCAGGGTGTGGCTGTGTTGACTGTGGTGTTGAATGGCGTGGCCCTGTGGAAGCAGGAAGTGCGCAATCCGGCACTGAAAGCCAAAGACAAACCACGCGTCGCATTTGCAGATGCATTTGCTGTATTTTTGAAAAGCGGTCGCACTTTGCGTTTGTTGGTGGCCCTCGCCTTGGGAACAGCAGGATTTGCCATGCAAGACATTTTGTTGGAACCGTTTGGCGGCGAAGTGTTCGGCTTGGGCGTTGGCCAAACCACATGGCTGACGGCACTTTTGGCCCTTGGTGCGCTGTGTGGCTTTGCGCTATCTGCTCAACTGCTGACACGTGGTGGTGATCCGGCACGCGTTGCCTCGACGGGCGCGGTTCTTGGAATATTTGCATTTGCCGCTGTGGTGTTTGCACCTGCTATCGGCTCGGTCAATTTGTTCCGTGTCGCAACAGTCATGATTGGCATGGGCAGTGGATTGTTCGCCGTTGGCATGTTGACGGCAGCCATGGAACTGGCCACGACCACCACATCGGGTCTTGCTCTTGGAGCATGGGGTGCTGTGCAAGCAACGTCAGCTGGTCTGGCGGTAGCCCTGAGCGGTGTCATGCGCGACGGCATTGGCGGCATGGCCATGCGCGGTGACTTGGGTGCCACATTGCAGCAGAACGCCACGGGCTACAGTGTCGTTTATCACACGGAAATTCTTCTATTGTTTGTAACGCTTCTCGCCTTGGGCCCGCTGGTCCGGGTGCGCGGGCAATCACCCCACACGCCGAATGGTAAATTCGGTCTTGTTCAACATCCGGCCTAAGTAAAAGGGAGCACCCCATGACAACAAATTTCACCGGCTACATCGATCTGGCACAAATTGTTTTGTACCTCTTCATCGCCTTCTTCTTCGGGTTGGTTTATTATCTGCACCGCGAAAACAAGCGTGAAGGTTATCCGCTGGAAAGTGATCGTTCGGGTGCCATTCGCGTACAAGGTTTTCCCGCTGTGCCAAAGCCCAAGACCTATCACATGGCAAACGGCACAACTGCCCAAGCCCCACGCGCCAACCCGCATGATTCACGTCCTGTGAATGCATCACCTGCCGCAAATTTCCCCGGCGCACCCTTGGTACCGAATGGTGACCCGATGACAGCAGGCGTTGGCCCAGGCTCTTATTCAGATCGCCTCGATATTCCTGATGCTTCTGTACATGGCACACCAAAGCTTGCGCCGCTCCGCATTGCCAAAGACTTCTATGTAGACCCTGAGGATCCAAACCCCATCGGCATGACGGTTGTTGGCGCTGATGGCGTTGCAGGTGGTGTGGTGCGTGACGTCTGGGTTGATTTGGGCGAATATGTCGCGCGCTATTATGAAGTTGAAACCGGCGACAAAGGCAAAAAGCGTAACGTCTTGCTACCTGTAAATTTGGCCCGCATTTCACGGGCGGCCAATGAAATGCGCGTCAAATCCATCCTCGGCCATCAGTTTGCTTCTGTACCTTTACTGAAAAAGCCAGATGTGGTCACACGCCTTGAAGAAGAGAAGATTTTCGGCTTCTATGGTGCCGGAACACTTTACGCCACACCTGATCGCTCGGAGCCACTGTTTTGAACCAGAACCCTGACATCATCCCCGAAGGGCTGCCTGATCATTTGCCCGAAGGCGAAAGCCTGGTGTGGCAAGGTCAACCCGATTGGAAAAGCTTGGCCATCAATGCGTTTCACATCCGCAAAGTTGCTCTGTATTTTGCAGGGATCATCCTGGCGCAAGGTGCGTTCAAATATGCCAGTGGCGGTTCAGCTTTTGAATCGGTTCCGGGCTTGATAGGATTGGCGTTGGCGGCTTGCGCCATTCTCGCGGCACTTGCTTATGCCAGTGCAAAAACCACCCGCTACACACTGACCAGCAAACGAGCGCTGATGAAGGTGGGCATTGCTCTTCCCGTCATCATCAATCTGCCGCTGCGCCAAATTGATGGCGCATCTTTCGCTCACACGGGCAAGGGCTTCGGCACGATTGTTTTCAAAACTGGTGGTGAAAGCCGCTTGGCCTATCTGCTGCTTTGGCCGCATGCGAAGCCTTGGCATTTCACCAAACCTCAACCGGCTTTCCGCGACATCGCTGATGTTGAAGCTGTCGCATCGCGGCTAACCATTGCGCTGGGCGGTCATATGCCCGTGGGTGAAGCGCAATCAACCACCCCTCAAGGCCATATGGTTCCGGCGGAGTAAACACATGGCAAACAGCACCGTAACAATTTTTTCGCCCAAGCCCTTCCAAATCCTGTTTACGGGACTGGCTCTCATGGTTCTTGGCATTGGTGCGGCCAAGTTGTCGGGCTATCAAGCTCCGTCTTACAAACCAGCTGAAACCGTCGAACAAGTCCGCATACTGACGTTCGAGGATGCAGCGCCGGGCACTGTCATTGTCCGCGACAAGACCACCAACGAAACTGTTGCCACGTTCGGGCGCGGTCAGGGCAGCTTTGTGCGTGCCACGTTGCGGGCCTTGGTGCACGATCGCCAGCGGAAGGGTGGATCGCTTACAGCAGACTTCCGGCTGGAGCGTCATTCAAACGCCCAACTGTTCCTGATTGACGAGGCCACAGGCAAAGCGATTTCGCTCAATGCCTTTGGCCCCGATAATACTGCGGCCTTCGCTGCGTTTCTTTCCACCCCTAACAAAGGAGAGGGTCAATGATGAATCCCTTCGCCACAAAAGTGAGCGAACACGTCATGTGCACCGTCAATATCGTGAATACGTTTGAATTTTTATCTGCTCATGTCGAGTTGGATGGAGATGTCAAGATTCAACCCGGTGATGAAGTGCTTGTGCATGGAAAAGAAATTCGCGTGCCCTATGGTGAAACGCATTCAGAGCGCCGCCAGGCCACCATTCACCGTGCGGGCTGGCTTGAACAACAGTGGACAAAGCTGACGGGAAATTTTGAGTATATGGAATTGCTGGAGTTTTCTTTCTCTGAGGAGAAAGCGCTATGACCATTGAAAAACTGGGCTTGCGCGCCAAAACCACCACGGAAATGGCCACGACAACAACGGCCCTCAGCCCTCGCTTTTACACCACGGACTTTGATGCTCTCGACAAAATGGACGTGTCCTCCGTCCGCGTTGAGTGGGACAAGCTGCTGCAGGAAATGAAGGAAGACCCCAACAAAACCCACTTCCGCCGCACCGAGGAATGGGACAAGGTATCGCTTGATGACTTGGAGCCCGGCCTTCGCAAAGAGTTTGTCGACTTTCTGGTCAGCTCACTCACAGCTGAATTTTCGGGCTGCGTGCTTTATGCCGAAATGCGCAAGCGCGGCACCAACCCTGACATTACCGAGCTGTTCAAATACATGTCCAGAGATGAAGCCCGTCATGCCGGCTTCATCAATGATACGTTGAAAGACTTTGATATCGGCGTCGACCTTGGCTTCCTGACCAAGGCCAAGAAATACACCTATTTCAAACCAAAGTTTATTTTCTACGCCACATACCTTTCGGAAAAAATTGGTTACGCCCGCTATATCGCAATATTCCGGCATTTGCAGGCACACCCTGAAAAGCGTTTCCATCCGATTTTCAAGTGGTTTGAAAAGTGGTGCAACGATGAGTTTCGCCACGGCGAAGCCTTTGCCCTGTTGATGCGGGCCAATCCACATCTGCTGACGGGGCTCAACAAATTCTGGGTCAAATTCTTCCTGCTGGCCATCTTCGCGACCATGTATGTGCGTGATCATCAGCGTCCCCATTTTCATAAAGCGCTGGGTGTTGACCCGACAGAATACGGCTTGAAGGTTTTCCGCATTACCTCGGAAATCTCGCGCCAGGTGTTCCCGCTGGAAATTGATATCGA
This sequence comes from Hyphomicrobiales bacterium, assembly GCA_031421835.1. Lineage (GTDB taxonomy): Bacteria > Pseudomonadota > Alphaproteobacteria > Rhizobiales > Aestuariivirgaceae > Aestuariivirga. Next base: position 26,259 of record JANOPL010000030.1, read on the forward strand.
CAATCCAAAGTTTCTTGCTTTGTTGAACAAATTGATCGTCATCACAGACACAGCAGCAGAGCAACAGGCAAAGGGTGGCTTAACGGCAAAAGTCAGCAAGTTGACGACTGGCCTCAAAGCGGGTTGGGTGTTCTTGCGGCTTTACACATTGCCCAGCAAACAGAATGCGCTGCCCGACAACATTCGTCTGGCACCGGGATACTGAGTTGATGCTGACACTCGTCGCTATTGCATACGTGGTTGTGTTGTGGGGGCTGTCCACGGCCTTGATATTCTATCTGGACAGCCTGCCCACACATACATTCCGCTGGAGCATGGTGGCAGCAACGTTGGTTTTGCTGATTTGTGCGTTCACAATCCTGCGCTTGAAAGACGATGTATCCACACTTGCAATTGCTTTGAGTTTTGCTGCCGGTCTATTGGCGTGGGGCTGGACCGAGATGGCGCTTTACATGGGTTACGTCACTGGCCCACGGAAACTTCGCTGCGCTGATGGCTGTTCTGGCATCAAACATTTCGGTCATGCGGTGAGTGCCAATCTCTGGCATGAACTTGTCGTCATTCTGTTTGCGGGCCTGATCTGGTTTTCGGGTAACAGCACGGCTTTCTGGTGCTTCACCATGTTGTGGCTCATGCATTTGAGTGCGCGCCTCAACGTTTTTCTGGGTGTGCGCAACATCAGTGTGGAATTTGTGCCAGATCATATGGACGTGCTCAAAGGATTCTTGCGCCGCCGCCGCATGAATGCGTTATTTCCATTTTCGGTTTTTGCGCTTGCGACACTGACGGTTTATCTCGTGATGCAACCTCAAACCTTCGGGATCACCATGGCAGCAACTTTGGCCGCGATTGGCCTGCTCGAACACATTCTGCTGATGCTGCCATTGCCGATTGAGAAGCTCTGGCGTTGGTCCTTGTCGCGGAAATCCAAATCGGATCACAAACATAACTCAACCCATCAACGCATCGCTATGGGAGTGCTGCCATGACCTTTGATCATCAATCTTTTTTCACTGCCGAACTAGAGCAGTTGCATGAAGAGGGTCGTTACCGGGTTTTCGCTGAATTGGAACGCAAGGCTGGCAGCTTTCCCAATGCGCGCCGCTACAAAGACGGTGAAGTGTCGGATGTTACCATTTGGTGCGCCAACGATTATCTGGGTATGGGCCAACACCCCAAGGTGATTGAAGCCACATGTGAAGCTCTGAAGGCTTATGGCACGGGAGCGGGCGGCACGCGCAACATTTCCGGCAATAGTCATGAACATGTGTTGCTTGAAAATGAACTCGCCGATTTGCACGGCAAAGAAGCAGCACTCTTGTTCACGTCGGGTTATGTGTCGAATTGGGCAGCACTCAGCACACTTGCAGGCGGCATTCCTAACTGTGTTGTGCTATCAGATGCAGGCAACCATGCCTCAATGATTGAAGGCATTCGCCACAGCCGCGCCGAACGCCGCATCTTCAAACACAATGACTTGGTCGATCTGGAAAAGCACCTGAAGGACATTCCACTGGATCGTCCGAAACTGATCGCGTTCGAGTCGGTGTACTCGATGGATGGCGACATTGGAAATATCAAAGGCATCTGTGACCTGGCTGAGAAGTACGGTGCCATGACTTATCTCGATGAAGTGCATGCCGTTGGCATGTATGGCCCGCGCGGCGGTGGTATTGCTGAACGCGAAGGTCTGATGGATCGCATTACAGTTATTGAAGCCACGCTTGGCAAGGCCTTTGGTGTTGTGGGTGGTTACATCGCAGCGTCGCGTGAAGTGTGTGATTACATCCGCAGTTTTGCCTCAGGCTTCATCTTCACAACGGCCTTGCCACCGGCCATTGCTGCTGGTGCCCGCACAGCCGTGGCCCATTTGAAACAGAGCGATTTCGAACGCCAACGTCAGCGCCGCGCGGTGGCCAAGGTGCGTGCAGCCCTCAAAGCCATCGGCATTCCTGTCATGCCGAATGACAGCCATATTGTGCCCGTCATGGTTGGGAATGCGGCGAAGTGCAAAATGATCAGCGATGTGCTGATGGACCAATATGGTATCTACATACAACCCATCAACTACCCGACAGTGCCGAAAGGCACCGAGCGCCTGCGCATCACACCATCACCCTTCCATACCGATGATGATATTGCGAAACTGGCGCGGGCCTTGTCCGATTTGTGGAACCAGTGCGCATTGAGCCGGGCGGTTGCTTGAGCGCAACCACCTCTCTTACTTACTGCCCCACCAGATAAATCTCATCACGCAATGCTGAATTCACCCAGGGCTGCTGGCTCTTTCCTGTGCTGTCATAAACGTCTTTTTTAACACGCTTCATCAACTGTTCGAGTTCCAACCCCGGTGTTGGCAAATGTTTTACGAGAGCTGTGGTGAACGGACTGTTGTCGCCTTCGCCATCAGCTGCAACGTCACCCGGTGCTGTTGCAAATGCAATCAACAAGCCGCCGTCATCAGTTGACATGGGGGCCATGCCTTGGTTCACGCTGCCGCTGCGGGTTTTGCCAAAGGTTCTGGCAAAGCTGCGGGCCAGTGGGTTGTTGCGGCAACTGTCGAGAATGACGATGCCGGTTTTTGAATCGCCCCCCATGTATTTGACGACGGATGTGTCGACATCGATCAATTCAAAATCGACAGCGGTTACTTCCTCGAGTCTGGCATCAACAGGAATAAGGTAGTTGCGGTCGCCCACTTGCATGCCGTGGCCGGCATAGAAAAACAAGGTGACGTCAGCTGATGCAGCTTTTTGGGCAAAGGTGCGGAGCTTGCCCTCCATTTCAGCCTTGTTGAGGTCCTCGCCTTCAATGACTTCAAAGCCCATTTTGGTCAGTGTTGCCGACATCGCTTTGGCGTCCCGCGGCGGATTGATGAGAGCGTTGTTGTTTTCGTACTTGCCATTACCAATAACCAGCGCCAGGCGCTTGCCCGAAGTTGTTAGGATTGCGGGCTTTGGAATAACGGGAGGTGTTACTTCGAGCGGTTTAAGGGGAGCTGCAACAACTTCGATGCCCTCCAATCTGGCGATTTCCTGCGCAGCCTGCTTTTGGATTCGGGCCGACGCACGATATTTGGTCAGTACTTCTTGCCAGTCTGATCTCGCCTCATCAGTTTTGCCCTGTTTGGCATAAACGCGACCGCGCCCCAAAAATGCGTCGCCGTTCTTAGGGTCGAGTTCGATGGCTTTGTTGTAGTCCTGCAAAGCTCCGTCCAACTCGCCTCGTGCCAAACGGATATTGCCACGCCCGCTGTGGGTAAAGCTGGAATTGGGATCCGCGTTGAACGCTGCCTCATTTTCCTTTACCGCGTCGTCAATCTGATTGCGGGAGAGGTAAATTTCGGCTTTGCCATTGTAGGCGGATGTAAATTTTGAATCGAATTCTATGGTTTTGTCGAAGGCGGCTAACGACGCATCAAGTTCATTTTTTTCGAGGGAAACATATCCGAGGATCGCTGTTGCATAGGCCGACTGGGGCGACAGTCTCAGTGCTGTTTGGGCATCGGCCACAGCCGCATCATATTCATTGCGGCCATAACGCACATTCGCCCTTTCAACGATGGCGTCGTAGCTTTCACTGTTCAAAGACACGGCGTTGTCGAGGTCTTGCAGGGCGCGATCAAGGTCGAGTTTCTGGGTGTGCGCATAGCCTCGTTGAATCAGCGCACCCACGAACTTGTCATCAATCGAAAGTGCAGTGGTAAAGGCAGCAATGGCCTGATCATAGGATTTGCCGAGGTTCAAAGCGTCGCCGCGTCCGGCGTGGTGGTTGGCCACTTGCGGGGCCAAACGGACGGCTTCATCAAAATCGGCGAGTGATTTGGCACTGTCTTTCAATGAGTGGTAGGCATAGCCGCGATCGTAGTAGTCATTGGGGTCGGTTTTGTTGATTGCAATCGCGGCTGTGTATGATGCGGCGGCTTCGTCATATCGCCCAATTGAATAGAGCGCATCGCCACGACCATTGTGTCCCGGCCCATAGTTCGGGTTCAATTCGATTGATTTTTCATAAGCGATGAGGGATTTGTCGTAGTCTTTCAAATCATAATAGACCGAGCCACGCCCCACATAGGCTTCGTAGAAATCGGGGTTGAGTGAAATGCTTTTGTCGAAGTCCAACAATGCCTTGTTGTAGAGCGTCAATTTATAGTGGGCATAACCCCGGTCATAATAGGTGAAGGCTGTATCGGGTGCCAAATCGATGGCATCATCATAAGCGCCTAAGGCCTCCTTGTATTCACCGCGATCGTAATGAATGTCGCCAAGCTTGTCGTGCGCCGAGGCCTGCTTCGGAGCGAGTTTTACGGCCGCCTGGATTTCGGCTAACGCTTCATCCCATTGACCCAGTTTGGCAAGCACACCGGCTTTTTCGATTTTTGACAGCACGTATTTCGGATTGATTTTGAGCGACTGGTTGAAGTCTGCCAGAGCGGTTTCATATTCGCCCTTGTTGTAATAGGCGAGGCCGCGATTGAAGTAGACCACTTCAAAAATGGTTTTGCTCTTCTTGCCAGTTTTGACGAGGTTGGTGCAGCCCTTGATCGAGGTCTCAGGGTCAGCACTTTTGCAATCATCATAGTTGTCGGCAAAGGATGGCAAAACCAATGCAATGGGCAGACTGAGAGCCAAAAGCATTGTGCGGGCCAGAAAGCGGACCATGTTGTCTATCCTTGTTTTCAACCCCTCCTACTGGATAGCAAAATTTGCCCAAATTGCCAACACTGTTCCGCTTCGAGTCACGTTCCGCTGAGGCAATCTTTCAGGGATCCGCTCATGTTTTTCAGAAGTTGAAAATAGAGTAAGGGTCCGGCTGAGAGCTGTGCGCCTTCAGGATCTAATACCGCTGCCTTGACCGTGCTGCCTTCCAGCAACAACTGTGTCAGCTTGTCATCAAACTGCGGCTCGGAAAATACACATTTGATTTCGCCGTCGGCAATTTTCTTTTTGAGTTTGACAATCGCTTCGGCACCCGGCGGATTTTCCGGGTTGATCGACAAGGCGCCGCTTGCAGCGATGTCAAAACGCTTTTCGAAGTAATGGTAGGCATCATGAAACACCAGAAAGCCTTGGCCGCGCACCGGGGCGAGCTTTGCCACGATTTCGGCTGACATGGCATCGATTGACGCTGAGGTCTTGTCGGAATTGGCGGCATAAATAGTTGCATTTGCAGGATCGGCTTTCGACAGGGTTTCCGCCACGGTTTTAAGAATGGCCTTTGCATTTTCGGGGTCGAGCCAGATATGTCCGTCCATTCCCTCGTGATGGTGTTCTCCGCCTTCTTCTTGTTCATCTTCGTGTGCAGCGAAGTTTTCGTCTTCTCGCATGGCAAGTTTTGCTATGCCTTTTGTATCCATCAACGAGACAGCTTCTGCTTTTCCACCCAGAGCTTCGATTGGTTTTTCGAGAAATGCTTCAAGCTCGTGCCCGACCCAAAAAATTACCTGGGCTTGTTCGAGCGTGGCTGCATCTGATGGTTTCATGTTATAGGTATGTGGGGAAGCATTTCCGTCAACAATCAACGCAGGTGTGCCCACACCCTGCATGACAGAGGCGACAAGGGAGTGAATGGGTTTTATCGACGCCACGACCTTGACGTCGGCAAAAGCAAAACTTGCGCTCATCAACAGGGTTGCAACCGAAAGAGCAAACACACGCATCAGACTTCTCCATGTAATGTTATTTTGTTACATCGCTGGTGTTATGATATAACATATGCTATCGTCAAGCAGATATATGAAGGAATTAATTTACCGTGTTACAACAAGCAGATGCATTGGTACGCTTAAGCGACGCCGGAATTGAGCGCGGTGGCAAATGGCTGGTGCGCGGCGTTGGCTTGGCCGTTCGTGCGGGCGAAATTGTGACGCTGATCGGCCCCAATGGGTCTGGCAAATCCACCACTGCAAAACTTGCGTTGGGCGTCTTGAAGCCGTCGGAAGGCCGTGTGCAGCAGCGGGCAAACTTAAAAATCGCCTATGTGCCGCAGAAGGTGGCGATTGATTGGACCCTGCCGTTGCGCGTCGATGCCATGATGACGCTGACACAATCACTCACGGCACGGGACATGGAGATGGCACTCGCCAGCACCGGGGCTGGCCACTTGTTGAAGCGTGAAGTGCGGCATTTATCCGGCGGTGAATTTCAACGGGTGATGCTGGCCCGCGCAATTGCGCGCAAGCCTGATTTGTTGGTGTTGGACGAACCTGTGCAGGGCGTCGATTTTGCAGGCGAGATTGCGCTCTACGATCTCATCAAGAAACTGCGGGATGAAACAGGCTGCGGCATTCTGATGATTTCTCATGACCTGCATATGGTGATGGCCGCGACCGACCACGTCATTTGCTTGAACGGTCATGTGTGTTGCCATGGCACACCGGAAACTGTTGCAACGAGCGATGCCTATAAACAATTGTTTGGCGACAGGGCAGGGGCTTTGGCGCTTTACCAGCACCGCCATGACCACACCCACATGCCTGATGGCCGTGTATTGCATGGTGATGGGTCGGTGACAGATCATTGCCACCCGGGCGACGGCCATCACCACGACGACAAGATTTCGATGCGTCAGTATGCCCACGAAAGCTTCAGGATCGACCGCGATGCTTGATGATTTTTTTACGCGCGCCGTTATGGCAGGATTGGGCATCGCCGCTGTCACAGGTCCGCTTGGCTGTTTTGTGGTATGGCGGAAGCTGGCTTATTTCGGAGATACACTGGCGCATGCCGCATTGTTGGGTGTTGCCATTTCGCTTTTGCTGAATGTGAACGTGACACTGGCGGTGTTTGTTGTGGCGATTGTGGTGGCGCTGTTGTTACTTGCGCTGCAAAGCCGCAGTGCACTTTCATCTGATGCGCTCCTCGGCATGTTGTCTCATGGGTCTTTGGCAGTCGGGCTGTTGGCGCTCGCCTTCATGACGTGGGTGCGGATGGATTTGATGGGCTTGCTGTTTGGCGATTTGCTGACGGTTTCAAAAACCGATATCGCGATGATTTATGCGGGTGGAGCCGCTGTGCTGGCGGCACTGGTGTGGGCGTGGAAGCCGCTGTTCGCTGTCACAGTTAATCGTGATCTGGCGGCAGCAGAAGGTTATAACGTAGCGTTTTACGATGTGTTGTTGATGGTGCTTCTGGCGGCCGTTGTCGCCGTATCGATCAAGATTATTGGCGTGATGTTGATTACGTCGCTGCTCATTATCCCGGCTGGTGCGGCGCGCAGGTTCTCGACGGGTCCGGTGGTGATGGCCGTGTTGGCTGCGGCCCTTGGTGGCATTGCCGTGCTGGCGGGGTTGTTCGCGTCGTTGAGTTATAATACGCCATCTGGCCCGTCGATTGTTGTGGCGGCGCTGGCCCTGTTTGTGATCGGCCTTATGCTTCCTCTGAACCGTTTGTCGCAAGGACAATCCTCATGACTGAAACTCCGGATCTGACGCGCAATCAAACGCTGGTGCTCGACAGGCTGAGTAAAACCGATCAGCCCATGAGTGCTTACACCTTGTTGGACGAATTGCGGGGCGATGGTTTGAAAGCACCGCTTCAGGTTTATCGCGCGCTTGACAAGTTGGTGGCGCAAGGCCGCGTGCACCGTCTCGACAGCATCAGCGCCTTCGTCGCTTGTCAACACCCGGATTGCCAAAGCCATGCTGCAACCGTTTTCATGATCTGCGAGAAGTGTGGAAAAGTATCAGAGAAAGCCGATGCAGGAGTAGCCAAGGCATTAAGCACAGTTGCGCGCACAGAGGGCTTTGCAATGGAACACACGTCGATTGAGATTAGGGGTGCATGCGGTAAGTGTTAAGGCAACACTTTCCCCGGGTTCAAAATTCCTTTTGGGTCCAGCGCCCGTTTAAAACTCCGCATCACCTCAAGTTCGACCGGTGACTTATAGCGTGCCATATCCTCGCGCTTCAAAACGCCAATACCATGTTCAGCACTGAATGATCCCCGATGCATTATCACGACGTCATGAATAACGCGGTTCATCGCATGCCAGTGACCGAGATAAGCTTGCTTGTCCATGCCAAGAGGCTGCGATACGTTGAAATGCATGTTGCCATCGCCCATGTGACCAAAGCAGCAGAGGCGCGTCGACGGCATGAAGGCGTCCAATGCTTTGGTTGCATCTTCGATAAAATGTGGAAGCGCAGACACCGGGACTGATACATCATGCTTGATGGAACCGCCCTCAAACTTTTGTGCCTCCGACAGGTTTTCACGCAAAGCCCACAACTCATTCCGCTGGGATTGGCTCTGTGCCACAACAGCATCCGTCACGATGCCGTTTTCAAAAGCTGTTTCCAAAAGCGTTTGAGCTGCGGCGTCACTGGCATCCGCCAGCTCCAGCAAAACATACCACGGCGAAACTGCTTCCAGCGCGCGGCGGGCGTTCATGTGTTTGACAGTGAATTGAATGCCAATTTCAGGCATCAATTCGCAAGCGACCACACGATTACCACTCAAGTCTCTTGCCGATGACAGCAAATCCAGTCCTGCTTGCACATCGGGCACGGCGGCCAATACCGTGTCGTAACGGCGGGGTCGCGGGAAGAGTTTCAGTGTCGCCCCGGTAATGATCCCCAGTGTGCCTTCGGACCCGATGAAGATGTTTTTGAGATCGTAGCCTGTGTTGTCCTTGCGCAGCGTTTTGAGCAGGTTCAGCACGCGGCCATCAGCCAATACAACCTCCAAGCCCAAGCAAAGGTCCCGCGCATTGCCATAGGCCAGCATATTAAGGCCGCCCGCATTGGTGGCCAGATTTCCGCCGATGCGGCACGTGCCTTCCGAGGCGAGGCTCAAGGGAAACAGGCGGTCTACCTTCTCAGCGCCGTCTTGGATCGATGTGAGTGTGACACCGGCTTCGACGGTCATGGTATTGTTTGTCGCGTCAACGTTCAAAATTCTTGTCATGCGATCCAGCGACACCAGCACTTCGCCAAACGGAATTTGGCCTCCCACCAGCCCCGTGTTGCCAGATTGCGGAACTATGGCTGTTCCGGTTTCATGCGCAATGGCAAGTACGCGCGATACTTCTTCCGTGGACTGAGGTCGCAAAATCAGCGGCGTGTTGCCATGCCAAAGTCCTCGCCATTCTTTAAGGTATGGCGCTTGGTCAAGGGCAACACCTGGGGGGCCAACGACGTCGCACATGCGCTGCAACGTTTCGCGAGCGACTGTCATGCTTTTGGCCTTGGTGCAGCCGCACGGCGCAGGCGGTCGTTGATGGCTTCGCCAAGTCCGGTCATGGGAATGGGTGCCACGGCAATGCGTTCAGGTAACGAGTCATCAACACTGTGTAACACTTTGAAAAGATTGGCTGCTGCCTCCTGTAAATTGCCTGCCGCTGAAAGCGTCCAAGGTCCGTACGCGTAGGGTCCAAAACCAATATAGACCTCGCCAAATTCCGGTGCGGCGGCGTCTAACCTGAGCGGTGCTTGTGGCGCATAATGACTTTCCAACAGGCCCGGTGAATGCAATTCCGGACGGTAGCGCGTCGGGGTCATCACCTGGCGGTCCAACACGGCCTCCAAAGCCTCCTTTGTCACGCCGCCGGAACGCAAAAGATAAGGCCCGTCGTCCGTGAAGCGCACAACCGTGGATTCGACACCCACACCACAAGGCCCACCGTCAACAATCATGTCGACGGTGTTGCCCAAAGCTGCACGGACGTGATCAGCGGTCGTCGGGCTGATGCGACCCGACAGATTGGCCGAAGGAGCTGCGATGGGCAGATTCACGTCGCGCAACACCTCCAATGTGAGGGGATGATTGGGCACACGCAAAGCCACCGTTGACAGACCTGCCGAACACAATAGCGAAATCGGGCAGGCTTTTCGACGCTCGACCACGATAGTGACCGGTCCAGGCCATAGCGCTGTTGCCAATTTTTCAGCATCGGCAGAAAACTGGCCCAGACGAAAAGCGGCTTCGACGTTTGCAACATGAGAAATCAGCGGGTTGAACTGTGGTCTCTGCTTGGCCGCAAATATGCGGGCGACGGCTTTGTCGTTGGTGGCATCAGCACCCAGTCCATAGACCGTTTCTGTCGGCAAGGCGACAAGTTTGCCCTCCCGCAAAAGCTGGGCTGCCTTGGAAATAATGCTGGTCATGGTCATGTTCAGCGCCCTATAGCAGGGCTTCAGCCAACACGCCAATGCAGCATGACCACACTCGTTTACACTCATCCCTCGTCGCTTGCCCATGACACGCCACCCGGCCACCCGGAACGCGTTGACCGCATCAAGGCTGTGAATGCAGTTTTGGCATCCCCCGCGTTGCAAGGCTTCATCCGAAAAGATGCGCCTTTGGGCAGCGATGATCATGCGCGTTTGGCCCACACGGCTGAGCATGTTGCGCGTATGCGGGCCATCAGCCCGGAAAGTGGCTTCGAGTATATCGATGCGGATACTGTGATGTCGCCCGCTGCCCATGAAGCCGCATTGCGCGCCATTGGTGGTGCCGTTGCAGGCGTTGATGCTGTGTTTCGCGGTGAGGCTGATAATGTTTTTGTGGCTACGCGCCCGCCCGGTCATCACGCCGAACATAACCGTGCCATGGGCTTCTGCTTTTTCAACCATGCAGCTGTGGCGGCACATTATGCCCGCTCACGTTACGATGCAGAGCGTGTGGCAGTGGTGGATTTTGACGTGCACCATGGCAATGGTACACAGGATATTTTTTGGTCTGACGCGGATTTTTTTTACGGTTCCACCCACCAAATGCCGCTATATCCGGGATCAGGTTCCAGCAACGAAACCGGTGTGGGCAACATTTTCAATGCGCCACTCAAAGCCGGAGACGGAACACATGAGTTTCGCACGGCCATGAACACCATCATTCTGCCAGCGCTTGAATTGTTTTCGCCTGATCTGATCATCATATCAGCAGGCTTTGACGCCCATGTGCGTGACCCGCTGGGCAGTTTGGAGTTGACGGAAGAAGATTTTTCCTGGGCGACCTTGAAACTGTTGGAAACCGCTGATCAGTTCTGTGGGGGCCGCGTTGTTTCAGTGTTGGAAGGCGGCTATGATTTGCAAGCTCTGGCGGGATCAGTTGGCGTGCATTTGCATGCGCTGATGCATGGCGACCAGGGCCAGTTTGACGACGAGCCGCCGGAAAATGATTTCGATGATGAGGAAGAATTATAATGACCGACGCCACAGACATTTCCGAGTTATCTTTTGAAAAGGCACTGGCTGCGCTGGAAGACATCGTCGCACGGCTGGAAGCTGGCAAAGTGGATTTGGAAGAGTCCATCAAGATTTATGAGCGCGGTGAAGCGCTTCGCAAACACTGCGAAGCCAAGCTCAAAGAAGCGGAAGCACGCATCGAGAAAATCACGCTTGATCCCTCAGGTAAGCCTACAGGCGTTTCACCGCTGGACGTCGACTAACCTTGCGGCTCGACGAGGCCCTGGTTGCGAAAGGCTTGAGCCCCAGTCGCTCCCGTGCGAGAGATGCCGTGCTGCGGGGAACTGTCAAAGTAAACGGATTGGCCGCACGCAAACCTTCGCAAACCGTTGTGGAAGCTGATGTACTCGCAGTAACCGACTCCGGGCAGACTTATGTGTCACGCGCTGCGCTCAAATTGCTGCATGGTCTCGCGGAATTCCACATTAAAGTACAGGGTCGGCATGCGTTGGATATTGGCGCGTCCACCGGCGGATTTACGCAAGTGCTGTTGGAGCAGGGGGCTGCACACGTGACTGCCATCGATGTGGGCCATGGGCAAATGGCTGATGTCATTGCTGAAGACCCCCGCGTTACTGCTCATGAAAATTTAAATGCGCGCGATCTCTCGCGGGAACACGTGACCGCAAATGTGGACTTGATTGTGAGCGATGTGAGTTTCATTTCGCTTCAACTTGCTTTGCCGCCTGCATTGTCACTGATGTCGAGCGGAGCGGAACTGGTTGCCCTGATCAAACCGCAATTCGAAGTGGGCCGCGACCATGTGGGGCGTGGCGGTGTGGTGACTGACGCCGCTCAACACAACCGCGTTTGCGACGAAATCAGCTCGTTCTTGATCGCACAAGGCTGGGACGTGAAAGGCATTGTGCGGTCACCCGTGGAAGGAGGCGATGGCAATGTAGAGTTTCTGATCGCTGCCGTGAAACGCTAGTCTTTCACCGCATAGGTGTGCTGCTGTTCCGGGAATTTTCGATCTCTGACATCATCAGCATACATCTTGATCGCACCCTCAATGGCAGCGCCCACTTTGCCGAACTCCTTGACGAATTTTGCGACGCGGGGGCTCAAGCCCAACATATCTTCCATGACAAGAATTTGCCCGTCGCAGGCTGCTGATGCGCCGATGCCAATGGTGGGAATATCAACCGATGCTGTAATCTTCTGCGCAAGTGGTTCTGCTACCGCTTCCAATACAACTGCAAATGCGCCAGCTTCCGCGACAATCTTTGCGTCTTCTTCAATCGCGGCCCACTGGGCGCGTTCACGGCCCTGGGCCTTGAAGCCACCGAGCACGTTGATGGACTGCGGCGTCAGTCCCACGTGGGCCATGACGGGAATGCCGCGCTCCGACAGGAAGCGAATGGTTTCGCCCATCCGCTTGCCACCTTCCAGTTTGATGGCACCGCATTCTGTTTCCTTGATTACTTTTGCAGCGTTGCGAAAAGCTTGCTGCGAACTCTCTTCGTAAGAGCCAAAGGGCATATCAACAACGATCAGAGATTGCCTGGCCCCGCGCATCACGGCGCGGCCATGCATGATCATCAAATCCAGCGGCACCGGCAATGTGGATTCAAAGCCGTGCATGACCATGCCGAGCGAGTCCCCGACCAATAGAAAGTCCACATACTTGTCGGCAATGGCCGCCGTGTGCGCGTGGTAGGATGTGAGCGCCACGATGGGCTCGCCACCTTTGCGGTTTTGAATGTCCGGCGCTGTCCGGCGTTTGATGTGAGCATGTTGAGACATCGCAATTCCTTTTATTGCAGCGTGACCAAAGGCACGCCTGCGATTACGTAATGCAGTTGGGCAGCGATGCCGTAAAGTGCCAAGCCGCCGAGAATGGAAATCAGATTGTGCCCCTGACGCACCTCGGAGGGCACGAAAACGCCGTTGGCATTTTTCAGCACGGCAAACAGTATGGCAATCACTGCGAAACCGCCAAACATGAGGAGGGAGCGCTGGTCGCCATTGGCCAGCAAGTGCCCGAAGCTCCAAAGCGAAACAGCCATCGCCATAGGGTACTTCAAGGTGTTGCGCCATGACCCGCGAAAGGCAAAAATGCCCACACACATAAATGCCAACAGTGTGAATCCGAAATTGGCATGGCGGCCCCAGTTAGGCGGGTCGTATAACGGTACGGTTTCGGCCTGTCGAAACGCCCAGATTACAGCGGCGAACAGGACGAGCGTGAGCACGCCATAGATTGGGCCATAGGCTTTGCCGAAGGTTTTGACAGCATGGGCTTTCCACGCTGGCATCGCCGGGTTGATGTGGATGATGCCGAACAGAAGCAGAAGACTGGCGAGTAATGTCATTTAGCCCACCACCGGCACACCGAGAACATAGGGGTGAAAACCAAGAAGCAAGATCAGGAACAGTACAGTTCCCGCGACCACCGCAATGATGTCGGAGCGAATACGGGGTTGATGTTCTGGGCGTTTTCCGCGCGCAAACGAGAAAATCAAATCGGCGATGGCCACCACAAACAAAGTACCAAACAGCCACACCAGGGCACGTTCACCGTTCACCAGCAAATGTCCGCCTGACCAGAGTGCTATTCCCAGCGACATCGGGTGGCGAACAAAAGTTTTGATGTATCCTTTGCCATGGGATGCTCCGATCAGAATACACATCAGTAACGTGAGCAGCATGACGAGATGTTTGCCTTGCACCCAAGGTTGATAGAGTAAATCACCCAAACTGCCTTCGGCCATGGAACGATAAGCCAAAATGAAGAAAACGATGCCCAGCAGAGACAGTAAGGAATATCCGCCTTTCCACGCTTTTTCACCGATTGAGTCACGGAGGCGGTTGCGTTGCCCGGGCAGCAAAGTTGAGAAAAGATGGAGCCCGCCAAACAACACAGCCCCCAGCCAAACATAAGTCATAAGCGCTCTCCGGTTGAACCAATATGAAACAAGCATAGCCTGAAATCGCCAATGTACTCAACGTTTAAGCCGTGGTATGGAGCCGCACGGTTTTAGATAACGAAATAAAAAACGAGGGCAAAACTATGAAACCAACACTTATTCTTGTAGGCGCAGACAAAGGTGGCGTCGGTAAAACCACTGTATCACGATCGTTGTTGGACTATTTTGCCCGAAAAAACATTCTGACCCGCGCGTTTGACACGGAAAACCCTCGTGGCTCGTTGCACCGCTTTTATCCCTCGATTACCGAAATTATCGACCTCAGCAATGTTGCACACCAGATGAAGGTGCTGGACACTATGGAGTCGGCAAATGTGCCCGTAACTGTGGTGGATTTCAAAGCGGGCAATTTGTCTTACTCGCTTGATCTGTTTGAGCGCATCGGCGTGTTGGAAGCTGCCCGCAACGGCATGTTCACCCTGGGTTTGATGCATGTTGTCGGACCGTCCATCGCCTCACTCGATGAAATTGGCGAGATCGCCAAATATCTGCCTGGCGTTGAGTATGTGATTGCGCGCAATTCCATCAATGAAACGAACTTTTTTGAGTGGGACGAAACGACCTATCGCAAGTATTTTAACCAGCTCAACAAGGCGCATGAGATCGCTATTCCGAAGCTGAATGAAATGGCTTACGAGCAAGTTGATGTTGCGGGCGTAACCTATAGAGACTTCATCGACAATCGCGCGGCTGAAGGCAGCCAGGGCAAATTCTCGTTTGTGTTGCGCGGCTATGTCCGCAAGTGGTGTGCGGAAATCGATGAGCAATTTGCCCGTGTGAAAATGTTGCAGGATATTGTTGGCGCAAGCCGCATCTGATTTGTGAGGCGAAGGCCCCATGGCCGTTCAGCCCACGATCTACATTGTCGCATCCGACCAGCATCGCAACGGCAAAACGCTGTTGGCGCGATTGCTGGTTGACTATTTGATGCTGGATGGACGCGACCCCTTTGTAATCGACACGGATGCGCCGGACGGGCCCCTGCGCATTTATTTTCCCGGTCGGACGGCGCTGGCAGATTTTGCTGCCATCACGGGCCAGATGAAAGTTTTCGATACAATTCTGGCTGCACCGGGCCGGGACTATGTGATCGATTTACCCGCGCGCCACACAGAAAATTTCTTTGCAGCCGAACGCGATCTCAGATTTTTCGCAGAATGCAGGAAACAAGGTTTCCGGGTGTTTCTGTTTTTTGTGGTTGATCAGTCTTTTGTGTCGTTCAAAGCGGCGCAGGCTTTGCAACGCTACGATGGCGTGGATTTATTCATACCGGTGCGCAACATGTTGGTGCGCTCCATGTGGCCCGAAGATGAAGGTGCGCTGACCTTGCCCTTCCTCGCCGCACCTTTGGCGCTGGCCATCGGCAACCGACGTTTTTCCATCCGTGGTTTTGTGCAAGGCGACACCCAAGGACTGTCACCCGACGGTGTACAACAGTTGCAGAACTTTCTTTACGAAGCGCTGAATAATCTCAGCAATCTGGAACCGGTCTATAGTTTGGGCATGTTGAAGAAGTAGAAATACAAAACAAAAGGCCCCCATCCCGCCTTCGGGCACTTCCCCAACAAGTTGGGGAAGGACTCGCAGCAGATTTCTCCCCCAACT
>JANOPL010000031.1:0-2890 GCA_031421835.1 Hyphomicrobiales bacterium
TCAACATGCACCGACCAGTAATTCTGCCTCGCTTCACCTTCAAAATATTTGTTCACCATTTTTCATTCTCCTCGCGATGAGAATGAGTGATTTGATCCGGCAGCACAGGATGCAAAATGGGTGCAGCAACCGGACGCTTACAATAAAAGCGCGTCAATTTCTTAGAAATTCCACTTACAGCAAGCGCGACGTGTACGGTGCAGAGTGCCTGTTGTTACATCATTTGCTTCAGAGTTTTCGCTGAACCGATCAAAAATCCTTGGCATTTATGGACATCCAAGCAGGTGTTTTTATCTGAAGAAGCTTGGTCACGAAGCGCACATTTCCGAGCACCGCTGTTTGTGTGTGTTATGTCATGTGTGAGTTTTTTGTGAACTTACGGGAATTACTCAGCACACAGATCATTAGGGGAAGAGAAAGCAAGATGAAAGCAATTTGGACAGGTTAGGTGTAAGACTTTGATGTTGCTCGTGCGAGGTGTCCACATTTTGTGAGCTGGGTTCTAAAGCTGACGTCAACCTGCCAGCAACGCGTTGATACAACTGGCATCGCATGCCAGCACCTTGCAAGTTACAGAATACTCCACACATCAGCAGGCGGGACGCGATGTTTGGAGTGTGTTGCCATGCAAGATGAGTTTGATTTCAAATCGCGCCTTGGAAAGATTGGTCACAGGCGGTCCAAACCGTTTGTCCGGCAGGTGCTGGATGTTGCTTACAAGAGCGGGTTCAAGACACGGCGCAAGTCGTCGTTCACCGGACAGAGAATTGGTCGTGGTGCGGCGTGGGCAACGTTGGCGGCAGCAGGCCTCATGCGCACGGGTGGCCTCAGGGCCGTGGTCAAGGTCCGGATTGTTAAGCTGCGGTCTGGGAACTTGGCAGCGCCACGAGCTTACCTGCGCTACATCCAGCGGGATGGCGTGGATCGGAACGGGGAACCGGGCAAACTTTATGGGCCAGAACTTGATGAGGTTGATGGCGGTGCTTTTGTTGAGAAGTTCGATGGTGACCGACACCAGTTCCGGATCATCGTGTCCCCGGATAAGGGCGAACAACTTGCCGGACTGAAGCCCTTCGTTCGCGACTTGATGCAGCAGATGGAGCGCGATCTTGAGACCAAGTTGGATTGGGTCGCGGTTGACCACTACAACACAGGCCATCCCCACACCCACATTATCATCCGTGGCAAGGGCGAGGATGACAAAGACCTGATTGTGGCGCGGGACTATGTCACCCATGGCATAAGGCAGCGGGCGGGGCAGCTTCTAACCATGGAGTTGGGCCCTGAGATCGAGTTCGACAAGCAATTGAAGCTGGCAAGAGAGGTTTACGCCGAACGTTTTACGAATCTCGACCGGTCAATCCTCAAGCATGTCGACCAAGGCATCCTCACGATCAGCGCCATGCCGCCCACAGAGCCGCTCGTGCAAACGTCGCATATGCGGCGGCTGAAGCACTTCAGCAATCTGGGCCTTGCCACGGAACTGCAAACAGGGGTTTGGGAGATTGATCCGGACATTTAATCCAAGCTCAGGAGTGTGGGGAGGAAGAATGACATCATCGCCACAATGCACAGGGCGATGCGCGAGGCGAAGATCGACAGGCCGGTTGCCAGCTTCACCATCTTTGACGGTGAGGCAACAACACGACCCGTCATTGGCCGTCTGGCTGCCGTCGGCCTCACGGATGAGATCAATGACCGCCACTTCGTTGTCGTCGATAGCATGGATGGCAAGGTCCACTACGCCGATATAGCGCGGGTGCGACCGGACACACTACCGGGCAGGGGTGCAATTGTGTCTCTGGACGTGCAACACCCGGATAGCCAAAGCACGCAAGACAAACAGCGCGCACGCCTCCGGGTGCTGTCTTATCTTAATCTTGAGCGCCTTACGGCCACCGAAGGCCTGACCTGGCTGGACCGGGAACTGGCCAGCAAGTCCCCTGCATTTGTCAATGACCAAGGCTTCGGCAGTGATGTCAAATCAGCATTACGCAATCGCCTGCAATGGCTCACAGAGCGGGGCATGGTTGAGCCAATGCCAGATGGCGGCGTTAGGCCTGCCCCTGCTGCCATGCGAGCACTGGCAAATCGTGAAATCAGCCAAGCCGTTGACAACCACTCTGCCATATCAGGCTTGCATGCCGCCGAGCTAATGGATGGAGAGCGGTTCGAAGGAACCTACACCAAACCCATCTCACTCGCCTCTGGCAAGTTCGCAGTGTTCGAAAACAGCAAGGAGTTCACACTCGTTCCCTGGCGACCAAGCTTAGAATACATTCGCGGCAAGGAAGTCACAGGGAAGGTCGATGGTTCGACCATCGCTTGGGAGTTAGCTGGGCGCAGTCGTGGCTTGGGCATCTGAGACTCAACGTCGACAACATGAGCACCGCTCGCGAGGAGGGCGGTCGCTTCCTCCTAGGCCCGCTGCGGCAGGCCGCAACCGCGCAGGTGCCCATAGCAAGTCGTGCTTGACTCAGCCCACATTCGCGCAGTCCTGCGCGTTGCTACGGCCTCCGGTGCAGCCCGCCTTCATCAGTGGGCCTCTCCGTCGCTCTTGCCGCCCGTCTCGCCAATGCGGGATGCACCACAGAACAAATCAAAGCCATCACTGGTCATAAAACATTCAGCGAGGTCGCCCGCTATACAAAAGCTGCCCACCAAGAGCGCAACGCAAAACAAGCGCTCTCCAATCTCGTGAGGTCAGAAAGTGAACAATCAAGTCCAACCTTTGACCCGAGGCTGGACAAATACGGAGAAAAGTGATTGCAAAACAACGCGTTAAAAATGAGGTGGCGCACCCGACAGGATTCGAACCTGTGACCTCTGCCTTCGGAGCTTGGTGCTTATCAGCTAAATCATTGAAAAAACACGCTCCAAACCCAACAAA
>JANOPL010000032.1:0-53995 GCA_031421835.1 Hyphomicrobiales bacterium
GATTTCGTTGCGTTTTCATTTCCAATAATTGTCATCACCGGACTTGTTCCGGTGATCCATTTCTCAACGGAGTGGAGTGACAAACCTGCGCTCTGCGCAGGTCATCGATACTTTCACCGCGATTGACATGGATTGCCGGAACAAGTCCGGCAATGACATATAGCGTGAATTTTCTTCCTCGGCTTTGCCGGGGCATACTCCCCCATCCGCCTGCGGCGGACGAGGGAGAAAAGTGAGGCGTCACCGTAATTCGAGGTGTCACCGTAATTCTCGAGTGAGAAAAGTGAGGTGTCACCGTAATTCCCCGAGTGAGAAAAGTGAGGTGTCACCGTAATTCCGAGTGAGAAAAGTGAGGTGTCACCGTAATTCGTAATTCCGAGGTGTCACCGTAATTCCGTAATTCGAGGTGTCACCGTAATTCGTAATTCGTCACCTTAGTTCTGCGCTGTCATCGAAAATGAAATTGACTGACGTTAGTCTGAATCTCCGTCGTTACTATCACTCGCATTGTTATTTTGCCCGGACCAAGGGTCGTGGTATCCGCGCAAAAGGTCGATGCCTAAAGCTTCGAAAGTCTTTAAGAGCCCCCAGGCTGAGAACACTAAGCTAAGTATGAATGCGCCGTCATCAAACTTACCTAAATCGAATCTGCGAAAAATAACAAAGCATGCGACTCCCAAACAAATCAGCAAAAGGCTCGTGAAGAGTTTCACTTTATTCACCTCTTCCCACCCCGCGTCGTCCTAACCCCCGGCCTTCCCCCCGAACTCCCAGCCTTCCGCGGCTTCGGTTTTCCTTCCGGCCAGCTGGCGCTCGCATCAACAATCGCACTCTGCCTTGCCAGTGGGTCGTCCATCACGGCCAGTTCTACCGCTTTCAAGCGCTTCACTTCATCACGCAATCTGGCGGCTTCTTCGAACTCCAAGTTCGATGCGGCCTCGCGCATTTTCTTTTCCATGTCGGCCAGCACGGCTTTCAGGTTGTGGCCCACCAGTGGCACGTCCACACCGTCGACTTGCACGTGGTCTTGTTCGTAGACCGACTTCATGATGTCGTTGATGTTTTTCTTTATGCTTGTTGGTGTGATGCCGTTGGCGGTGTTGTAGGCGGTTTGCTTTTCGCGGCGGCGGTCGGTTTCGGCGATGGCGCGTTGCATGCTGCCCGTGATCTTATCGGCGTACATGATGACGCGGCCATCGACGTTACGTGCAGCGCGGCCAATGGTTTGCACCAGTGATGTTTCGGAACGCAGGAAACCTTCCTTGTCGGCATCCAAGATACACACCAGCGCACATTCGGGAATGTCCAAACCTTCACGCAGCAGGTTGATGCCAATCAACACGTCGAAAGCGCCGAGACGAAGATCACGCAGAATTTCGATGCGCTCCAGAGTGTCGATGTCCGAGTGCATGTAGCGCACACGCACACCTTGCTCGTGCATGTATTCGGTCAGGTCTTCGGCCATGCGCTTGGTCAGCGTGGTCACCAATACGCGATAGCCTTTCAGCGCCACTTCCTTGCATTCGGCGATGACATCATCAACCTGGGTTTTCACGGGGCGAATGAAGACAGGTGGATCGATCAACCCAGTAGGGCGGATGACCTGTTCGGAGAAGACGCCGCCGGTTTGTTTCAACTCCCAGGGGCCGGGGGTGGCGGAGACGTAAACTGTTTGCGGGCGCATGGCGTCCCACTCTTCGAAACGTAAAGGACGATTGTCGATGCACGAGGGCAAGCGGAAGCCATATTCGGCCAGTGTGGCTTTGCGGGAAAAGTCGCCTTTGAACATGCCGCCGATTTGTGGAACCGTGACGTGGCTTTCGTCGATGAAGACAAGGCAATTGTCAGGTAGATATTCAAACAAGGTTGGTGGCGGTTCGCCCGGTTTGCGGCCCGTGAGGTAGCGCGAATAGTTTTCGATGCCGGCACATGAGCCCGTGGCCATGATCATTTCAATGTCGAACATGCAGCGCTGTTCCAAACGCTGCGCTTCGAGAATGCGGCCGGCGGCGTTGAATTCGGCGAGGCGTAAACGCAGGTCTTCCTTGATGCGGCGCACGGCTTGTTCGAGGGTGGGTTTCGGTGTCACGTAGTGAGAGTTGGAATAGACTTTGATGGAGTCCAATTCGGCGTTCTTCTGCCCCGTCAGCGGATCGAACTCCGTGATCTGCTCGACTTCGTCGCCGAACAGGGAAATGCGCCAGGCGCGATCATCCAAGTGCGAAGGGAAAAGTTCAATCGTGTCACCGCGGACGCGGAAGGTGCCGCGCACGAAATTCTGGTCGTTGCGTTTGTAGTGGAGGGCCACAAGATCGGTGATCAATTGGCGCTGCGCCATGCGCTCGCCCTTCTTGATGGCGAAGGTCATGGCGGAATAGGTTTCCACATCGCCGATGCCATAGATGCAGGACACCGACGCGACGACCACAACATCATCACGCTCCAGCAGCGCGCGCGTGGCCGAGTGGCGCATGCGGTCAATCTGTTCGTTGATGGCGCTTTCTTTTTCGATGTAGGTGTCGGAGCGTGCCACGTAGGCCTCCGGCGTGTAGTAGTCGTAGTAGGAGACGAAATATTCCACCGCATTGTTGGGGAAGAAGTGCTGGAACTCGCCATAGAGCTGGGCGGCGAGGGTTTTATTGGGGGCAAGGATCAAGGCGGGGCGATTGGTCTTGGCGATGATCTGTGCCACGGTAAATGTCTTGCCGGACCCCGTAACGCCCAAAAGCACTTGATCGTTTTCCGCGTTGTTCACGCCTTCGACAAGTTCGGCAATGGCCGTGGGTTGATCACCTTTCGGTTCAAATTCCGAGACAATTTCAAATGGCTTGCCGCCTTCGGACTTGGGGGGCTTCACGGGTTTGAACGGCGTGAACACCGGAATGATGTTCACATCCGGCCGCAGACTTTCAAGCCCGGCGCGTGCCGTTTCCGGCAGTTCCGGCAATGGCGTGAGAGGTGCAGAAGAAAAATCGGCGAATCCGCCGTCTTGTCGAGAATGGCCCATGGGGTGAATATAGGGTGCGAGGGGTGGATGCGGAAGGGCTGGTTTGTCAGGAACTGTCAGTAGTGTCTCGGTCGTTGGCGAGGCTGGTCCGAAGGCTCGAAAGTTTATTTCTCAGCTGATGAGCATCTGAGAGCGAAAGCCCCGTCGCATGAAGGATGCAGCTTGGAATATCTTTTGTTTTTTTCTGGAGTTGGCGTCCTTTGGCAGAAAGGGAAATTATCACCTGGCGCTCATCTTGCGTACTGCGGCTGCGTCGCAGCAAGCCCGCTGCTTCCATCCGCTGCAGCAGCGGTGTCAGCGTGTTGGACTCAAGTCCAATTCTGCTGCCGACGTGACTGACAGATACACCATCCTTTTCCCAAAGTGCCACCAAAACAAGATACTGCGGGTAGGTGAGTTGCAAATTCTCCAACAGTGGCTGGTAAACACGGTTCATGGCATTGGCTGCGGCGTAAAGGCTGAAGCACAGAAGTTCATCCACCTTTTGGGTATTGTGTTGCATGGCTGCCATCCTCCTCGCATTGATATAAATCGTACACGATTAAATCACAAGCGCTTGACATCGCCTCTGGTCTTGATTTATATCGTGCACGATCTAATTTTAACTCAAGGACAGAAAAATGACGATAACGCCAGCATATTCCGTATCAGCAACAGCGACCGGCGGTGGCCGCAACGGCACGGTAAAAACGTCCGACGGTTCGTTTGATCTCACCATGACATCACCCAAGGAACTGGGTGGCTCCGGTACCGGCAACAATCCGGAGCAGTTGTTTGCGGCGGGCTATGCCGCCTGCTACCTCGGTGCGATGCGCTTTGCTGTCACACAAGACAAGACCCTGCCAAAGGTACCAGAGGATGCCACGGTCACTTCGACGGTTGGTATCGGCGGGCGGCCAGACAAGGGCTTTGGACTTGTTGTGACGTTGGATGTGGGATTGCCGGGGTTGAATGCCGACGATGCCAAACGCCTTGCTGATGCCGGGCATGAAATCTGCCCGTACAGCCATGCCACCAAAGGCAATATTTCGGTTGAAACACGCCTGGTCTGAGTTGTCCAACATGCCCGTCATTCTGGAATGGCGGGCCATGGCCGTGGCCTCCCCGAAAGTACGTGCTTTTGGAATGACACTTTCCTATATAAACGGGCCAATCAACTGCGTTTAGAGAATGCGAGCATGACTGAATTTGCCATTTCCGGAATGACTTGCAACGGCTGCCGTAGCAAGGTTGAAAAAACCCTGGCGTCTCTGTTGCCCGATGTCACAGTGACGCTTGATCCACCCAAGGCCATGACAACAGCAAGTGTTGGTGTTGATCAAATCAATGCGGCGTTGTCGGCAATTGGCAAGTACCGGGCTTCAGTCGAAGCAGTTGCCGGCCCCTCGTGGATTTCAACCTATTATCCATTGCTGCTGGTCATGGCGCTGGTCGCCGTGGTGCCGCTTGTCACTGGCACGTTCATGGGTTGGATGATGGGCTTCATGGCGGGTTTTTACATCGTGTTTGGCGCTTTCAAGCTTTTGGATGTTCCGGCTTTTGCGCGCTCCTATGCCCAGTATGACGTGATTGCCAAGCGCATTCCGGCTTGGGGCTATGCTTATCCCTTTGTGGAACTGGCTCTGGGCTTTGGCTTTTTGTTCTGGCTTGATATGTATGTTTTAAGTTGGATTGCGCTGGTGTTGAGCCTGGTGGGTGCTGTTGGTGTCATCCAGGCCAACCGGTCCAAGCAGACTATCGAATGCGCATGTCTCGGCACAGTGTTCAAATTGCCAATGTCGGTCGTGACCGTCATTGAAAATCTTGGCATGGCGGCGATGGCAGCGTGGATGCTTGTGATGTGACGTGACTCATGTCACCTTAAGCGTTGCAAACGCACGCAGCCTCATTTTCAAAGCCCTGACCGGCGCAGGTCTGCTACCGCGCAATGCAACGTATTTCGTCGAAGCTATTCTGGAGACGGAACTTGCTGGATTACAAGGCCATGGATTTGATTGGCTCCCTGTCTATTGCGCACATGTGAAATCCGGCAAGGTTGACGGGCGGGCCAAGTCCAAAGTGAAAATGCTGTCGCCGGCAATCGTGCATGTGGATGCCAAACAAGGGTTTGCCCACCCGGCCATTGAAGCAGGTTTTGCGAAACTGGCACCCGCTGCGAAAAAACTTGGCGTGGCCGCCATGGCAGTACACAATTCTTACAACGCCGCAACATTGGGTTATCATACGGGTGCGTTGGCAAAGCAGGGTTTGCTGGCGTTTGGATTTACAAATGCAGTGCCCGCAATGGCACCCGTTGGTGGCAGCAAGCCCGTGATTGGCACCAACCCGATGTCTTTTGCTGTGCCAGCGCCGCGCGGTAAAATTGCATTTCTGATTGACCAATCATCGTCAGCAGTGGCGTGGACGGCGGTGAAAACCGCAGCAGCGCAAGGGCATGATATTCCCCTCGGCTGGGCATTGGATGTGTATGGTCAGCCTACGGATGATCCGGTGGCAGGTCTTGCGGGATCAATGGTGCCTGCTGGTGGACATAAAGGGTTTGGGCAGGGTCTGATTGTGGAAGTCATGTGCGCGGCTATGACGGGTTCCTTCCGTGCTTTGCAAATGGGCTCCATGGTGGTGGACGATGGCAAGGCGGTCGGGAATGGGCAGTTTTTCATTGCTTTCAATCCGAAGATGTATTCTGGACTGTTCGACGCGCAAGTGAAGGCGTTGACAAAATCCATCACCGCGCAGAATGGTGCTCGCATGCCAAACGACCGCCGCGATGCCAACAACAAACGTCTTAAAAAATCGGGACTTGTTATTGATGTCGAACTTTTTAAAATCATCACAGGCTTCCACATATGACGCATTTCCATGCAATTTTTCAACCCTTGCAGTTGCGCCATAAAACGCTTCGTAACCGCATTGTTTTTGGTGCCCACACCGCCAACATGGCAGACGCTGGCATGCCGGGGGAACGACATCGCGGTTATTACGAAGAACGGGCCCGGGGTGGGGCTGCCATGATTGTGGTGGAGCCGGTGCCTGTGCATGCATCGGCGGTGTTGACGCGCGGGAACTTCAAGCATTCGTCTGACGACATCATTCCGCATTTTCGCAAGGTGACCGATACGGTGCATGATTACGGCGCGGTGATTTGCCATCAGCTCTATCATGTGGGTGGACATGGCGATGCTGACAACTCTTACCACGCCGCATGGTCGCCTTCGGGTGTGCCGTCGTTTCACGATTCTGACGGCAGTCATGCAATGTCTGGCTCTGAAATTGAAGAGGTGATTGAGGGGTACGTGCAGGCGGCCCGCCGGGCCAAAGAGTCCGGCTTTGATGGTGTTGAATTGTTTGCCGCTTACAACGCCCTGCCAGATCAGTTTTGGTTGCCCTTCAACAATCGTCGTGATGACCAATGGGGTGGTTCGTTTGAGAATCGCATGCGTTTTTCACGCGTGGTGCTGGAGCGTATTCGCAAGATGGCCGGAGAAGATTTTATCATTGGTCTTGCTGTCAACATGGACACGACGTCGGAGGTTTCTCAGTCTACGGAGCTACTGCAGGACGTCATTGCCTGGCATGACCATCGGCAGCTGATGGACTATGTGACATGTGGCACCGGCAGTTATTTCAATTTCACCGGCATCATTCCCAATGCCTTTCATGCTGATAAACTTGGGGCTGAACATGCCGCAGCTTTGAAGTCGGTCGTGAGCTTTGCAAAAGTTCAGGCGGAGGCACATATCCGTACGCCTGAAAATGCGGAAGCGGTTTTGAAGTCTGGCCAGGCCGATATGGTTTCCATTGTGCGGGGACAAATTGCCGATCCGTACTGGGTGGCAAAAACGCAAACAGGCAGGTCTGAAGATGTGCGACCATGTCTGTCGTGCAATCAAATGTGTTGGGGCAGGCGGTCGCGCGACTATTGGATTTCCTGCTTGATCAACCCGTCGGCGGGACGTGAGTTTGAATGGGGTGGGGACCGGTTTGTGCCTGCGACTGTTCCAAAGAAGATTCTGGTTGTAGGGGGTGGTGTTGCCGGCATGGAGGCAGCACGTGTCGCGGCGGAACGCGGGCATCAGGTCACATTGGTTGAAGCATCGGACAGGTTGGGCGGGCAGTTTCGCTTGGCTGGGTTGCAGCCGCGCCGTGGACAAATCACCGACTACATCCACTGGCTTGAGCGGCAGCTCAATCAACTGCAAGTCCGTATACTGATGAATAGTCCGATGGACGGCGTTGAGTTGAAGGGTTTTGAAGCAGATGAGGTTATCATCGCCACGGGGTCGCAACCGGATTTGAAAGGATTTCAACGAGGCCTGCCGCAATATGATTCATTACCAGGGGTGGAGCGTGGCCATGTGTATTCGACTGAAGATGTGTTGTCGAAGCGGGCGCAACTGGGCAAACGTGTGCTGTTACTGGACGAAACGGCGAATTGGAAAGGCACTGGCACGGCGATCTGGATGGCAGAGCAGGGCCACGCCGTAACTGTTGTGACCGGTGCTGCGGTTGTTATGGCAGAAATGTCGCGCACGGCGGCTGACTTGCAGGCGCGGGCGCGTTTGCGGGAATTGAGTGCCGTGTTGTTGACTGAACATGTGGTGTTGGAGTGGCATGGCAATGGTGCCACGGTGCAGGCAAGCGGCGGCCAGTCCTATCGCATTGCTGTTGATACCCTGGTGATCGCAGCCACCAACATATCAGAGCGTTGGCTTACGGATGACACGGGGCACAGCTCCATTGGCGATGCCACAGCCGCCCGTACAGCTGCCATGGCAATCTATGAGGGGCGCAAGTGGGGGATGGAGATTTAAACGGAAGGTTGGCATGTTTCGCAGTAGAAGGCGCGGCGGGTTGCCATTTCGGTGCGGGTGATGTCGCCGTGGCATTTGGGGCAGTGGGGCTTGTTGAAAATGTTCACGCGTTCGCCATATCGGCTTTTGCTTTTGGCAACCCCATCTACAGTGATGATGGCATTGTATTTCACTCCGATTTCAAGAAGCGCCACCGAGTCATCCCACAGCATGTCGAACGTTGAGCGGTCAATGTCTTTACCCGGCGTCTTTGGACTGACCTGGCAGCGCCATAAAATTTCAGTGCGATAAATGTTTCCAATGCCCGCGATGACCGCCTGGTCCATCAACAACAGCCCGATGGGGGCTTTGCTTTTTGAGATACGGGTAAATGCGCGTGTTGCATCAGCGTCTTTGCGCAGGACATCTGGTCCGATACGCGTGATCAAAGCTTGCCGTTCATCCGGGTTCAAGAGTTCGCAGGTGTTTGGCCCGTTGATGTCAACGATGTGGGTTGGACTTTCCATGCGCACCCGCACGGCACCCACAGGTTCCCGGGCGGGCCGCTTGTGGGTTTTGAACTTGCCAAAGAGGCCAAGATGGATGTGAAGCGTGAGACCGTTTGCAAATTCGTAAAGCAGGTGTTTGCCATAGGCTTCGATAGAACGACACACATGCCCGTCAATTTCCACGGCACTTTCGAGAAAGCGACCTTGTGGTGATGATACGGCCAACACATGACCCTTCAACATGGGGCGCTGATCTTTCGCGGCGCGATGAATGGTGTGACCTTCAGGCATGGCTTACAGCAAAGTGGCTTGCTTCGAGAGGTTGAGTTTTTCCAGAAAGCTTGGGATTTTTTCTTTCAATGCAAAAAACCCTCTGGTGGCGTGGGGCCACGCCAACGTGTCGTAGCGCCTTTGAACGCGCAGCAAGGTGATGTTGTGTTGAGAGAGATGGTGCTCAATCAAAGTCAGGACATCGGCCTCGGGCCCGACAGGCGCGTAAGCAACAGCGACAGTTGAAAGGTTATTGTCCTTGCACCATTGCAACACTGTTTCAGGTGCCAGTGCAGCGAGACGATGAAGCTGTGTTGGTGGCGCACGCAGGGTGGTGTCATGGAGGGCTGCTTTGCGAAAGTCTGCGCTGACGGTGCCTTCAATGCCGCCCAGTTTTGAAACAGGTTCAAGCGGGATTGCAATGTTTGCTGGTTTTGCACCTTCACACACCAGATCTTCTGATGTGAAGAGCAAACCGTAGTTTCCTTCGGGCCATTGGCCGCTTGCCGGAGGCATCGGTGACGGACCAGGCAGCTGCGCCTCTTCCAGTGCCACGGCATTGACGGCCAGACCCGTAGGTTTGAAACGCCCGTTGGTGTACTTCTCTATATTGTCCGCCCGCGCCAAATAGGTTTTGCCTTTGGTGTGCAAGCCACCG
Source organism: Hyphomicrobiales bacterium (assembly GCA_031421835.1). GTDB lineage: Bacteria > Pseudomonadota > Alphaproteobacteria > Rhizobiales > Aestuariivirgaceae > Aestuariivirga. Next base: position 9,235 of record JANOPL010000032.1, read on the forward strand.
ACCCAACGCCATGACAAGGTGTTGGAGGCGGGGTCGCCGTCAATCAAATGGCGGTACATAAAATCAGCACCAAGTTGCCAGGGCAGCTTCAAAGTAAAAATCCAGATTGAGGCGAACCACATGCGAGCATGGTTGTGGAGATAGCCAGTGGTTTTGAGTTCATCGACCCAGTGATCAAAGCAGGCGATGAAGGTCTTACCGTTGATGGCCATTTGATAGGCAAGATCGCCTTTTATGTTTTCAAGATTGCGCAAGTCGGTCACATAGTTGTGCCAGATTGCAGGTCGCGTTTCGAGATAGCCTTTGAAATACGCGCGCCAGAATACTTCTTGGATAAACTTTTCGGCAGAGGTCCAGCTGAAGCGTTCCAGCACCGCTGATAATACTTCCTCTTCGGTGACCATTCGCGCACGAATATAGGGCGACAACATCGATACACCGCTGCGCACACCGGGGCCTTCGTCAGTGTTACGCTTGGCGGCATAGTCGCGGGCGGTGCGAGGGGCAAATTCCGCCAAGCGGGAAAGTCCTGCGGCGCGGGTGGCTTCAAATGAAAAAGGGATCATGGTCATCTCATGATCCCTTACGATGTTTGGCCTGTGACGGACTACTCGGCGGCGATACGGGGCAAGTCAGCCAGTGATGCCTGCAGTGCCGCTTCGTCGTAGCTTTTATCTTCCAGCTTGCCTGCAGTGTAGTCAGAATAAGCGGTCATATCAAAATGACCATGGCCGCAGAGGCCGAACAGGATCGTTGGTGACGTGCCATCGCGTTTGGCTTTCAGGGCCTGGTCAATCGCACCCTTCACAGCGTGGTTGGCTTCTGGAGCCGGCACAATGCCTTCGGTTTTCGCAAACAACACACCCGCTTCGAAGCAGGCGTTTTGTGTGTAGGCTTCTGCCTCGATCAATCCCAATTCCTTCAAGTGTGACACGAGCGGTGCCATGCCGTGATAGCGGAGACCGCCTGCATGGAAGCCCGGCGGCATGAATGTGGAACCCAGCGTGTGCATTTTTACAAGTGGCGTCATGTGTGACGTGTCGCCAAAGTCGTAAGCGTATTTGCCGCGTGTCAGTGATGGGCATGCTGCAGGTTCGGCGGCGATGACGCGGACCTTTTTACCACCGCGCAATTGTTGGCCGATGAAGGGAAAGGTGAGGCCAGCAAAGTTGGAGCCACCGCCCGTGCAAGCCACAATAATATCAGGGGCTGCACCCGCCATGGCCATTTGTTCAATAGCTTCCTGACCGATGACGGTTTGGTGCATCAGCACGTGGTTGAGCACGGAGCCCAGAGCATATTTTGTATCGTCGTTGGTTGCGGCCACTTCGACGGCTTCGGAAATGGCAATGCCGAGAGAGCCGTTGGAGTTCGGGTCTTTCGCCAAAATCTGGCGGCCCGCATTGGTTTCCGTTGACGGGCTCGATACGCATTGTGCACCATACATTTCCATGATGGCTTTGCGATAGGGCTTTTGGCGGAACGACACGCCAACTTGGTAGACCTTCACTTCAATGTCGAACAACGCGCCCGCCATGGCGAGAGATGAACCCCATTGGCCCGCTCCTGTTTCCGTCACAAGTTTTTTGACACCTTCCTGCTTGTTGTAGAAAGCTTGGGGAATGGCGGTGTTGGGTTTGTGACTTCCGGCGGGAGATACACCTTCGTATTTATAATAAATTTTGGCCGTGGTGCCCAAGGCCTTTTCCAGACCATAGGCGCGGTAGAGCGGCGTCGGCCGCCACATTTTGTAGATGTCAGTGACGGGTTTTGGAATGTCGATGTATCGGTCTGAAGCCACTTCCTGCATGATCAAGCCCATGGGGAACAGCGGTGCAAGGTCAGCAGGTCCGATGGGTTGCAATGTGCCGGGGTGAAGCGGTGGGGGCAGGGGCACCGGCAAATCGGCCATGATGTTGTACCAACCCTTGGGGATGCGATCTTCGCCCATCAGAATTTTGCGGGTGCCAGCGGGCACCTTGAGGACCGACTGCTTTTTTTGGGCGGCTTTCTTTTTGACGGCCACTTTCGTTTTCGCGGGGGCTTTTTTCTTTGTGACTTTTTGAGGTGTGGCGCGCTTTGCCGCTTTTACAATTTTCTTCGCGGCGATTTTCTTCTTTGCTTTTTTGGCCATAAATGGTCTCCCTTTGCGAGCCAGATTTGCGCAAGATTTTTCAATTGGCAAGAGGCGTTATGCCACCACGAACTGAACCTTGCGATATCCTTGCAAATAGAGAAGTGCTGTCAAATCGCAGTGGTTGATGCGGATCAGTGAATTTGCTTGCACGTGAGGCTTGGCATGCAGGGCAACGCCCAATCCCGCTTCGGAAAGCATGGCGAGGTCATTGGCGCCATCGCCCACTGCGATTGCGTCGGAGGGTGTCAGGCCTTGGGTCGACGCGATTTCGCGGAGTGAATCCAGTTTTGCCTGTTGGCCCAGAATTGGCGTGCCGACTTCTCCCGTCAGCCTGCCGTTATGTTCGATCAATGTGTTGGCGCGGTTTTCGTGGAAGCCCAGTGTCGTTGCAACTGGCCCGGTGAAACTCAAAAATCCACCTGACACCAACGCTGCATAAGCTCCATGACTCCGCATTGTCGCCAGCACGGTTTTGCCGCCTTCCATGTAGGTAATCCGTTCACGGAGCAATTGTGTGATTACCGACACATTAAGGCCCTTCAAGAGGGCCACGCGCTCGCGCAGTGCGTTGTCGAAATCCAATTCTCCACGCATGGCCTTTGCCGTGATCATCTTAATCTTGTCACCAACGCCTGCCACAACGCCGAGCTCGTCGATGCATTCCTGGTGAATCATGGTCGAATCCATGTCGGCCAGTAACAGGCGTTTACGGCGGTTGTGGATGGAGACCATGGCCGCATCGATGTCATGATTGCGGAGCTCCACCATGAATTCCGAAATGCGTGGGAAAGCCTCAACCTCGCAGGCTTCGCCAGGTGCCAGCCAATGGGGCGCATCGGCACCGTGGTCGCGCAGGGCTGACACCACGTGAGATGTGATTGCACCAGACCCCGGAGCTGCCATAAGAACGAGAACGGAATCCATAATGCCCAAATCACCTCTCAAATCCGCCGTGTTTATTGCAGGCCCCACCGCCAGCGGCAAGTCAGCACTTGCCATTGGAATGGCGCGCGACCGCGGCGGTGTGATCATCAACGCTGACTCGATGCAAGTGTACAGAGAGCTGCGTATCATTTCGGCGCGGCCATCCGCAGAGGAAGAGGAACAAGCACCGCACCGCATGTATGGCCATGTGGCGGGCGCTGAAGATTATTCGGCCGGTCGCTGGTTGGCTGACGCAAAGTTGGAAATTGAGGCGTGCTGGGCCATTGGGCGAGTGCCGATCATTGTCGGGGGCACGGGTCTGTATTTTCTGGCACTGCAAGGTGGCCTGGCCGACGTGCCACCCATCCCGGTTGACGTGCGGGAGAAATGGCGCGCCTTCAGAGGCGACTTGCATGGCAAGTTGCAACTGCTTGACCCGCTGGCGGCAGCCAAACTCAATCCGGCGGACCAACAGCGGATTATCCGCGCACTTGAAGTTGTCGACGCCACGGGCAGGACACTGGCCGAATGGCAGGGGCAATCCCGTGCGAACGGATTCTTAAATGAAATCAATGTTGAACGGTTGTTTGTCGATGTTCCACGCGAGGAGCTGTATGTCCGTGCCGAGCGGCGTTTTGATGTGATGATGGAGCGGGGTGCTTTGAATGAAGTTGCAGCGTTGCCAGGTCTTCCTCCTTCCCAACCCATCCTGAAAGCGATTGGCATTCCAGAGCTGATGAGTCACCTGCGCGGCCAAACCACCCGCGAAGAGGCCGTTGCGCTTGCCAAGACTGCAACGCGTCAATACATCAAACGCCAACTCACCTGGTGGCGTGGGCAGATGCAGGACTGGTCGCGATATGAGTCTTAAGTTGTAGTGCCACTCAGAAAGTTACCGCCTGTTAAGTATCCCGTACAAATTGCACGACCAAGATCAGTGGAAAAACCTCATCTTAATTCAAACTGCCGTAGTTTCCCGCTGTTAGGGGCGGGAGCTTGAGAGTGATGGATGGTGCGGCTTTAGATCAGCAAAGTGCAACACGAGAAGATGACGAACTTACAGATCGTCGTTTGGAAATTGCAATTGACAGTGCTGGCCAAGGTGTTTGGGACGTTCGCGGTAAATCCATATGGGTGTACGTTTCGCCTGCGTGGTTCAAACTGCGTGGTCTCAATGAGAATGACCATGAAGCTGCAACGTTCGAGCGTTGGTTGGCGCGCGTGCATGAGGAAGACCGCGCGTATGTGCTGCAGGATGGCAGCAACGATGTTGAAGGTGATCCTGATGCAGTGCGTCGCGAATACCGGGAACGGCACGCTGACGGTCATTGGATCTGGGTGCTCAGTCAAGGACGTATCATCACGCGTGATAAAAATGGCTTGCCACTCCGCACCATTGGTACTGATACGGATATAACCGCTCTTAAAAAATCTGAAGGTGATTTGAAACGGCTTTCACATCGACATGAGCTTGCCGTGTCCACGGCCAAAGTCGGCGTGTGGGAATATGATTTGGAAAAGAACGCGCCGCTTTGGGATAACAACACGCGGGAACTTTTCGGGGTGACGGACCCCAACGAGATTTTACCGCCTGATATCTGGGATTTGCGCATTCACCCTGAAGACCGCGCCCGCGCCCTGGCGACGGCGGGCACTGCGGTACAGCAACACGGCAGTTACGCTATGGATTATCGCATATTGCTTCCATCGGGTGAAGTTCGGCATGTGCGGTGCCGCGCCGTCTTTCACGAGGATGTGCTCAATGGCAAGCGGCTGGTTGGCGTGAATTGGGATGTTACCCAAGACTACAATTATGCCAATGAATTGCGACGTGCCAAAGAACTGGCCGAAAAGCGAAGCCAGGAAATTGAATCGGCGCAGATCACACTGGAACATAACGCTTTGCATGATGCGCTGACGGGGTTGCCCAACCGCCGCCAACTTGACAATTTGCTGATGTCCTTGGAACAAGATCAAAGCAAGAGTGGACGCATTGCTGTTCTGCATGTCGATCTTGACCGGTTTAAACAAATCAACGACACGCTGGGCCATTCTGCTGGTGATGCCATGCTGCGACATGTTTCAGCCGTGTTAAAGTATCACGTGGGTGACACTGGCCTGATCAGTCGATCTGGCGGCGATGAGTTTGTGATTGTTATGAGTTCTGCACCTTCAGATGAACAACTTTCAATTTTTGCCGCTGCACTTTTGAGAGATTTGAATGAATCGGTTTTGTATGAGGGGCATGAATGTCTCTTCGGCGCAAGTATTGGCATCGCCGTTGACAGTCGTGCCAACGTTTCGGGACGAAAACTTTTGATCAATGCTGATCTTGCGCTTTACCGTGCTAAAAGTGATGGCCGCAACCGCTTCGCTTTCTTCACACTGGACATGGAGCTACAGGCGATCGCCACGAAAAACTGCGCCGATGAAATCAGGCGTGGACTTGAACGCAACGAGTTCTTTGCAGTTTATCAATTGCAGTTTGATGCAAGGTCAAATGAAATCATCGGTGTGGAAGCATTGGCTCGGTGGCGTCACCCTGTGCGCGGTGTGTTGGCCCCTGATCAGTTTCTGCAAGTGGCTGATGAGATCAATGCGGTGGCACGCATAGACGAACTGATTTTACAACAAGCCCTGATTGATCTTGCCGCGTGGCGCGCGCAGGGTCTTGCCATTCCACACATGAGTGTCAACATTTCAGCCCGCCGCTTGGGCGATGCACGATTGATTGAGAGTCTGCGGAAACTGGATATTCCGGAGAACAGTCTTTCCTTCGAATTGCTGGAGTCGATTTATCTCGACAACCACAATGATGTAATTGGCAGCAATCTCTCCGAGATCAAGAAGCTGGGCATTGGTATTGAGATCGACGATTTCGGAACCGGCCATGCGTCGATTGCCTGTTTGCTGAATTTGCGGCCTAAGAGACTTAAAATTGATCGCCAGCTGGTCAAGCCCATCGTGGTGTCTGTTGAAATCCGCCGGTTGCTGGCTTCGATTGTCGATATTGGCCAGGCTTTGGGCATCGAAGTCTTGGCCGAAGGGGTTGAAACCGAAGACCACGCACGCATCTTGCGTGATCTTGATTGCAACAGCCTGCAAGGCTTTGCCTTTGCAAAGCCAATGGCGGCGGCCGATGTTGCCAAGTGTGTTGCCGAGAAACAGTGGCAGGTTGCAGCTTAGGTGTATGTGGTCAAGTTTTGTCGCTATCAGACCCCTTGACCTTTGCGCATACGGACCATAAACAACATCCATGAACAAGCTTATCGTCGTCGTGGGATCGCGTAGTGCCGGGCAGGGTTAACCCTGTCGGATACACGGTGCTGCGCGGTAAACTGGAGGCTCCCAACGGGGGCCTTTTTTATTGGAAAAATTCAGCTATTGAGAATGTCGCAAAGACGAGGATGTTATGGCGCAAGAATTGATGACCGGTGCGGAAATGGTATTGAAGGCCTTGGCTGACCAGGGTGTGGCCCATGTGTTTGGCTATCCCGGTGGGGCCGTGCTGCCAATTTATGACGAGTTTTTTCAGCAGGAAAAAGTGAAACACATCCTCGTGCGGCATGAGCAGGGTGCGACACACATGGCTGAGGGTTATGCCCGTTCCACGGGCAAAGTAGGGGTGGCGCTGGCCACATCCGGCCCCGGTGCCACCAATTGCGTGACGGGTTTAACGGATGCCCTGATGGACTCGATTCCCATGGTCGTTCTGACGGGCCAAGTGCCCACACATCTGATCGGCAATGACGCGTTTCAGGAGTGTGACACGGTTGGCATTACGCGCCCCTGCACCAAGCACAATTGGCTGGTGAAAGACGTCAATGACCTGGCGCGGGTTATTCACGAAGCGTTTTATGTGGCGCGCACAGGCAGGCCCGGGCCTGTGGTTGTTGATATTCCGAAGGACGTGCAATTTGCCCGTGGCAAATACACCGGGCCACAGGGCGTTTTGGTGAAGTCCTATCAGCCACGGGTGAAGCCTAATCTGGCGTCGGTTCGTGCTGCTGTTGAGTTGATCGCCGGGGCGAAACGTCCGCTGCTTTACACGGGTGGTGGTGTGATCAATTCTGGTGCCACGGCATCGAAATTGCTGCGCGAATTTGTTGCAATGACCGGAATTCCAATCACCTCAACTTTGATGGGGCTTGGAGCTTATCCGGCATCCGGCAAGGAGTGGTTGGGCATGCTGGGCATGCACGGCACCTACGAGGCCAATATGGCCATGCATGATTGCGATGTGATGATCAACATCGGCGCGCGTTTTGATGACCGCATCACCGGTCGCCTTGATGCGTTCTCTCCCGGTTCCAAAAAAATCCATGTCGATATCGATCCGTCATCCATCAACAAAACTGTGAAGGTTGATATTCCAGTGATTGGCGATGTGGCCCATGTTTTGGAGCAGATGATTTCGCTGTGGAAGCAGCGCACGATTGAGCTCGACAAAAAGGCATTGGCGGCCTGGAAAGCACAGATTGTCGAATGGAAAGCCGTTGATTGCTTGAAGTATCGTCCGAACAAGGACGTGATCATGCCGCAATATGCGGTGCAACGTCTGTATGAACTGACGAAGAATCGCGACACTTATATCTCAACTGAAGTGGGCCAGCACCAAATGTGGGCGGCGCAGTTTTATCGGTTTGAAGAGCCGAACCGCTGGATGACAAGCGGTGGTTTGGGCACCATGGGGTATGGCCTGCCGGCCATCATGGGTGTGCAAGCCGCACATCCAAAATCACTCTGCGTGTGTATCGCTGGCGATGCATCGGTGTTGATGAACATGCAGGAAATGTCGACTGCCTTGCAGCATCGGTTGCCCGTGAAGATCTTCATTTTGAACAACCAGTACATGGGCATGGTGCGGCAGTGGCAACAATTGCTGCACGGCAATCGCTTGTCGGAAAGCTATATGGATTCCCTGCCGGACTTTGTGAAACTGGCAGAGGCTTATGGTGGTGTCGGCATGCGCTGTGAGAAGCCTGCTGAACTTGATGGCATGATCCAGAAAATGATCGACACGCCGGGCTTTGTGATTTTCGATTGCCGCGTGGCACAACTGGCCAATTGCTTTCCGATGATCCCCTCAGGCAAAGCGCACAATGAAATGTTGCTGGGTGCTGATATCAGTGACGAAGAAGTTGGCACCGCCATCGACGCCAAGGGCAAGCAGCTGGTTTAAGGACAAGACAATGACACAACATCAATCCGCCACCGGTTCTGCCTATTTTCTCGACCCCACCAAACCTGTCGTTCACACCCATGTGTTGGGTGTGGTGGCGGAAAACCAGCCGGGTGTGTTGGCGCGCATCATCGGGTTGTTTGCAGGTCGTGGTTACAATATCGACTCGCTCACAGTTTCAGAAACCGAACATGAAAAACATGTGTCACGCTTTACGATTGTGACCACAGGGACTGACAATGTGTTGGCGCAAATCAAATCCCAGTTGGAGCGCATGGTGTCGGTGCATTCGGTGGCTGATCTGACGGTACAAGGCAATTATCTCGCCCGCGAATTGGCGATGGTGAAAGTGGCTGGCAAGGGCGACAAGCGGGTTGAAGCCCTTCGACTGGCCGATGCGTTCCGCGCCCGCGTGGTGGACGCTTCAACGGACAGCTTTGTCTTCGAACTCACAGGCAAACCCGACAAGGTGGATCAATTCATCTCGCTGATGGTGCCCCTCGGTCTGGTCGAAGTGGCGCGCACAGGTGTTGCAGCCATCGCGCGTGGGCCAGAGGCGATGAAGGGGTAGAGTCAAGGTGCTCTATAATCCACAGCTTATGATTTGAGACAGTTCGATTGCACGCGGAAGAAAGAAATCAAATGGCTACTCTGTTTCTTTCGCCCATGATTTTGGTTGCGCCTATGACTTGGTGCCTTGACAGCATTGACAGTTGGCAGTTTGTTAAGGGGCTTCACAAAAAAGCTCAAAATTTCCCGACGTTTTTCATCTTTGAAAACTGATTGATCTACTCAACAACCCGTGGTTAGCCAATCTTGGTTCAAAGAGTCTTGTTTAAAGCCACTCGCGTTTATTCAGCGCATATTCCGTTGACCACACGTTTGCAGAGGTGTGTGGTCCCAGGAAAAAACACAGTTTTCTTCGAACTATTTTTTTTGGGTGGCGCTTTGTCTTTAGTTCCGGCTTGCGCCTGTACAACAGTTTTCTTTGGAGCAGAAATCTTCTTTGTTTTTGATCTCTCTGGATTTTTTGGTGCCAAAGAACGAGATACAAATTTTTGATTTGGTTTCGCTTTCTTAGTGCGAAGTATTGTTTGCTTGCCGATTTCTTTTTTCACCGGTAGCGCACAATAACCATCTGGAGATTTTTGCAAAAACACAAGAAGCTCCGTAGACGGATTAGTAGTTGCAGATTTAAAGCCTGAAAGAGTGTTGAATTTCACGTTCGCTGCCAAAGCATCTGGCCCCCACTTACCGTCGCTGCGACCATTGTAACAGGCGACGCGTTCCAGTTCACTTTGAATAGCCGATACTAAAACGGGATCAAAGCCGTCTACTGTTTTGGGAATTTCTTGTGGAGTCGGAGGTAATTTGGATGGTTCAATTGCTGCGATTACTTGTGGTGCAGGTTGCTTGGGGGTGTCCATTTCCAACAACGACTGGCGCACCAACGAGCCGTACAAACCAAAAAGCGGATCCTTGGCATAAAACGTTGCAAATGCCTCCAGCGCTTGCCGGTTACCTGACAATTTGACAGATTGCCATGCCACGTCGATGCCAACACCCATAGGGGCAGCGGGCACTGGTTGGGATGCGGTGGCGGCGACTTCGGGCGCGATGGGCGCAGGGTTCAAATACACAGCATCACCTCCCAAGGAAGTGTAGGTGAAGGGTTCCTGTTCTCGGTTGGTAGCGGCCAAAACATCATCGCGCACTCTTCCAAATAACAAGCGCACTTCTAAACCGGGTTGTTTGATGGCTGAAACCAGCGCGGTTGCGAAGGGGCTGTTGCCTCCGCCCGAACCATCTTGTGCAATCGTGCCTTCTTTCGCAGCGTATACAATCAATTCGCTGCTTGAGGTTTCAACAGCTCCTAACCCACGGCTGGCAGCGCGTTTGCCATTCGCATTTGCTAATTTGAAAGGGTTGTTGCGACAAGCATCAAGGATGACAATTTTAAGTTTGGATGCGCCCGCCACGGCTGTGCGCACAAGATCAAGCGGCACAGCCTCAAAATGCACATCGGTGCTTTTTTCAAGCTTGGCCTGAATGGGAATGAGGAAATTGTTACCATTCACTTCCACACCGTGCCCAGCATAATAGACGAGGGCAACTTCAGCGCCTGAAGCGAGTGAAGCAAAGTCTTGCAATTGTCGGTTCATTGCCGCGACATCAAGATCAGTTGCAGTTTGAACATCGTCAAAGCCAGCTTCTTTCAAAGCAGTAACCACAGAAATCACATCACGAGGCGGATTCGCCAAAATGCCAACGTGTGTGTATTTGGAATTGCCGATGACGAGCGCCACACGCTTGGCCGATGCGGGCTGGACCCACAAAACGCCCATAATCAAGACAATTATTGTAAGTGTCCGGAACATGCGTTGTCCCCTTTTCCTTAAAAACAAGGTGTTGCGGTTATTCCTTTAATTGTAAATCCGGTGCAGATGGTCGGTCTGTTTACGGCTGGCCTCGGTTTCGCTGCCGCCTTTTGTTGCACGGGTTTGGGCTTTGCCGCGACCTTTCTGGGTGGTGGCGCCACGACTTTCTTTGGAGCGGGTTTGGCGACGACCTTGGGAGCCACGATGGCGCGTGGCTTAACGGAAACAACTTTGGCTGCCGGTTTCGCTTTTTTCGTTTTCACAGGGGACTCAGGTGTATCCACTGTCTTTTTTGAACTGTTTCGGGTGGTCACGGGGATGCAGAAGTTATCGGTCGTTTCCTGCAGCGCTGCCAATAAATCGGCTGTGGGCTCAAGCCCTGTCAGTTTTGGTTCTGTCAACACGTTGAATTTCGATGTGGCGGCGAGAACGGCTGGTCCCCATTTGCCATCACTGCGGCCAGTGTAACAGGCCACGCGTTTCAACTCACTCTGTATGGCCGAAATCAAAATCGGATCAAACTTGGTTTGAGTTGTCGGAACCTCTGGCTGGTCTTTTGGGATTTCCGGCATGGGGGGTGCTGGGATGTCTGCTTTTGGCGGCTCCAGCGCGGCCACTGCTACCGGCTTGTCCGCAGGTTTTTCAACGACAGCGGCAACAGACTTTGTTTCCAGATCTTTCAACAATTGCTGCACGAGCGGACCATAGAGCTGGTATAGGCGATCTTTTTCGTAGAGCGCCACAAAACCCTCCAAGGCCTGTTTGTTGTTCGAAAGTTTGACGGCCTGCCAAGCTGCGTCAATTTCAACGGCGGTTGGTCCTGCAGGAACAGGTTTCGCTGTTACAGCCGTGCTGGTCTCTTCTGGCAAATTGGCTTTCGCTGATATCTCTGCCACAGGTGCGGCGGGGTTCAGGAAAATCGATTCACCGCCGAGGGACGTGTACGTGAAAGGTTCCTGCTCTCTGTTCGTCGCCTCCATCACATCGTCGCGCACTTTGCCAAACATCAACCGCACTTCGAGGCCGGGCTTGGCAATGGCTGCAACCAATGCCGTGGCAAAGGGACTGTTGCCATCCTCCGGCCCGTCATTGGCTGTGGTGCCTTCCTTGGCGGAGTAAGCAATGAACTCGCTGGCTTTGGTTTCAATCGCACGCAAACCACGGGTGCGGCCTGCGCGCGTTCCGTCGGCCTTTACAAGCTTGAAGGGGTTGTTGCGGCAGGCGTCCAAAACAACCATGCGCAGTTTTGTGGCTGATGAAACGGCGGTGCGCGCAAGGTCCAGGGGTATGGCTTCGAACTCTACATCGGTGGCGCGTTGCAGTTCAGCTTCAATGGGGACGAGATAATTGATGCCGTCCACTTCAACGCCGTGGCCAGCATAGTAAACCAGCGCGACCTCAGCCCCGACGGCTTGCGAGGAAAAATTCTTCAGCGCCTTTTTGAGGCCGTTGAAGTCGAGGTCGCTTGCGAGGATCACATCGTCAAATTTTGCGTCGCGCAGGGCTTGCGCAATTGATGCCGCATCATTGTCAGGGTTGGCGAGGGCGGAAAAGTGCGTGTATTTGGCGTTGCCGATCACAAGCGCAACCCTCTTTGCGGCGTCTGCCGGGAGTACAAAAACGACGACTGTGAAGAGAGCCAAAAGGAGCCGCTGCAACATGGTGATGCCATCCTGATATCTGCCCCTAATTCGAAATTAGCTCAAATGCCGCGCCGTAGCAACTGCGCGAAAACAACCGCAGATCGTCATTTATAGTGGTCTGGTAAAAATGTATAAATCCGGCACGTATCAGCAATCCGGTCGACGTGTATGACGGCAGGGTGGAGAAATACAAATGAGCTGCAAGTTATCAGTCAACGTCAACGCTATCGCCTATCTGCGGAACCGGCGCGATGTGCCTTGGCCTTCGGTTGTGGAACTTTCGCGGGCGGCGCTGAAGGCAGGGGCCAATGGCATAACCGTGCATCCGCGCCCCGACGAGAGGCACATTCGGCGTGGTGACGTGACGGATTTGCGCATGATGTTGCGAGCTGAATTTCCGGCGGCTGAGTTTAACATCGAGGGCTTTCCGGACGAGCGGTTCTTGACATTGTGTGAAGCCGAGCAGCCCGACCAAGTTACATTGGTGCCGGATGACCCGACACAATCGACCTCTGATCACGGTTGGGATTTTGCGCGTCATCAAAACTGGCTCACGCCTGTGATTGAGCGCTTGCATAAATCCAAATTTCGGGTGTCGGTTTTTGTTGACCCTGATGCAGCTGCGCCTGCGCTGGCCAAAGCCATCGCCGCTGACCGCGTGGAGATATATACAGGCCCCTATGGTGGTGCGTTGAAGCAGAATGTAATGCAGGTGGAGTTCGCTAGAGTTGTCGCCTGTGGCAAAGCCGCTGGTGCCGCAGGGCTGGGTTTGAATGCCGGGCATGATCTGACCCGCGAGAACTTGCCGCGCCTGGTTGAAGCGCTTCCCAATTTACAGGAAGTGTCAATTGGCCACGCCATCACCGGCGATGCACTGACTTTCGGCATGGCTGAAACTGTGCGATTGTTTCGCTATGCAATGGGTGACGCTTAACTTCACCGGACTGTTGAATGAAACGGCTTGATATTGCCGTGGCGGGTGCTGGTCCCGGTGGATTGGCTGCTGCGTTGGCGCTGCACCGCTTGGGACACAGCATCACCGTGTTCGAACAGTTTGAGAAGGCGCGGCCTTTGGGGTCGGGGTTGATACTGCAACCGACAGGTCTGGCGGTCGTGGATTGGCTTGGCCTTGGTGCTGATATTCGACGTCTTGGTGCCCGCATTGACAGATTGACGGGCACCGCGACCAAAACCGGTCAGACCGTGCTGGATGTGCGTTATGATGTGCTGGGGCCGGAGCGGGGTTACGCGGTGCACCGCGCGGCGTTGTTCAATGTGCTATTTCATGCTGTCAAAACTGCGGGCATTTCGATTGAAACATCACAACAGGTCAGTGGCTTTGATGATGGGGTGCTGATGTTTGATGACGGGCGCAAGTCGCCACGCTTTAACTTGGTGGTGGATGCTTTGGGTGCGCGTTCGCCGTTACGCCGGTTTGCTAAGAGTCACTCTGTTGAAGAGGTTCTTAACTATGGTGCAGTGTGGGCGTCTCTGCCTTGGCCAGGGACGCCATTCGACGCCCATGCCTTGACGCAACGTTACGACAAGGCTTCAGTGATGTTGGGTGTGTTACCGATCGGGCGCGTTGCACTTGGTCAACCAGAACAGGCGGCATTTTTCTGGAGCATTAAACAAAGCGAGGTTGCGCAGTGGCGATCACGCGGCGTTGCCGCGTGGAAACAAGACGTCTTGCGATACTGGCCGGACCTTGAGCCGCTGTTGCAGAATATTCAGCATACGGACGATTTGACTGTGGCGCGCTATCAGCACCACACTGTCGCCAAACCCTTTGGCAACAGGTTGATCAGTATTGGAGATAGTGCGCATGCCACATCGCCGCAACTGGGGCAGGGTGCCAACATGGCGTTGCTGGATGTGATGGCGCTGGCTGAAGCCATGGAGATGCAAAACTGTTTTGAACATGTGGCAAAAGATTATGCTCACGGGCGCAAGCGTCATGTTCGTGTATACCAACTTCTATCCTATCTGTTCACACCGTTTTACCAGTCGGACTCAACTCTGCTGCCTTGGGTTCGTGACTATGTTGTTCCACAAACGGCAAGGTTGGCGTTTGTCGAAAAGCTTCTGGCGCGTATCGTGGTCGGGAAATTGGTGGAACCACTCCGGGCGGGTTTGAACTTCAACACCGACACCAGTGGAGGAGATGCTCCCATTTTAACGGGTTATAGCTGGAACGATGCGCCCTCAGAGAGTTCAAGTGGAAGTGACAGCAGCGGTGACGGTGGTGGCGACGGCGGTGGTGGCGACTAGTGGGATATCAGCTCACCTGATTGTACCGTACACAGATTATTCTTGAACCGCTGAATATTCGGCGTAGTTTTGAGCGGGCAGGTGATTCGTCTATTTCCGTTTGGTTTTCGCCAAATGATTGCATGGAAGGAATACCGTCATGAAAACACTGCGCATACCCAAAGACACACCAGAACTTGATCTGGAACAACAAAAGCAGCTGATTGCTTATCAGTTGTGGGAAGAAGAGGGCCGACCCGAAGGCAAGGCCGAAGAACATTGGGACCGGGCTTGCCTCGTCGTGATGTCTGTGGCGGAAGGGGAGGCCGCAGCTTCACCGGTGTGGATCAAGCGACAGGACACCGTAACTGAAATTGCGACCGAAAAACTGCCGATCGTCGAAAGCCTGACCAAGCGCAACGCCGCACGCCAGGCCGCTTGAACACCTGTTGAAAGCATCCGGAACTTGTCGGGCGACCCTTCATTATCACCTGTGCCGCCCCGCTTTTTCCCGCCTTGCTTTCAGGCGGTGACCCCGCTAATCGCACTGTCCGAAACTCCATTTACAAAAGGGCTGTGGGATTATGCGCGTATATTATGACCGTGATGCTGATGTGAACCTGATCAAGGGCAAAAAAGTGGCCATTATCGGCTACGGTAGCCAGGGTCGCGCCCACGCCCTCAATCTCAAGGATTCAGGTGCCAAGGAGTTGGCTGTGGGGCTCAAAAAAGGTTCCGCCACAGCCAAGAAGGTGGAAGCTGACGGCCTGAAAGTGATGACGGTGGCCGACGCTGCCAAGTGGGCTGACTTGATGATGATGGCCACGCCAGATGAATTGCAGGCTGACATTTACAAGGACGACATTGCGCCCAATATTCGTGACGGTGCAGCGATTGCGTTTGCCCATGGTTTGAATGTGCATTTTGGTTTGATCGAGCCAAAAAAGACGGTTGACGTTGTGATGATTGCACCAAAAGGCCCTGGCCACACGGTGCGTGGCGAATATCAAAAGGGTGGCGGTGTACCTTGCCTCATCGCCATTCATCAGGACGCGTCAGGCAATGCCCATGACCTCGCACTGTCCTACGCTTCAGGCGTGGGTGGTGGTCGCTCCGGCGTGATCGAAACCACATTCAAGGAAGAATGCGAAACCGACTTGTTCGGCGAGCAGGCGGTTCTCTGTGGCGGTTTGGTAGAGTTGATCCGCGCTGGCTTCGAAACCCTGGTTGAAGGCGGCTATGCCCCTGAGATGGCCTATTTCGAATGCCTGCATGAAGTGAAGCTGATCGTCGACCTGATCTATGAAGGCGGCATTGCCAACATGAACTACTCGATCTCCAACACTGCCGAGTGGGGTGAATATGTGACAGGCCCCCGCATCGTCACAGCTGAAACAAAAGCCGAAATGAAGCGCGTGTTGACCGACATTCAAACCGGTAAGTTCACGTCAGAGTGGATGCAGGAATACCGCGCCGGTGCGGCCCGCTTCAAGGCCATTCGCCGCAACAACGACAACCACCAGATTGAAGCCGTGGGTGCCAAGCTCCGCGAGATGATGCCGTGGATCGCCAAGAACAAGTTGGTCGATAAGGCAAAGAACTAGTTCTAATTTCGACTTAGAATTGCAAAGGTCGTCCTTCGGAGCGGCCTTTTTTTATTGGTCTGAATTTTGCCGCATTATGCGTTTTGGTTTGATTCGGATTGTGCTGGCCAATCCGTTTTTCTGCGCCAGTTGTTTGTAATCGTAACGGGACGGCCCACAGCGAGGACAAAGTCCATGACTGCAATTGATGTCGTCAAACATCCCGGCCGGGGAAAAGCACAACGGCCTTCCAACACTCATCACAACAAAAATGGTCAGCGTATCCGTAACGCGCAACTTGGGGCGCAAAGCAATGATGTGTTTCTCAACTACCTGCGTGAAATGGTCAGTGAGCCGTATCAAAAACTCTCTGAAGCGCGCTTTGAAGAAATGCTCGACATTCTGATGGAGCAAGATGATTTTGCCCGCAGCAAGTTTACCGCGCTGGAAAGCGGGCTTGAGGATGTTGCGGTGGAAACTAATTTTTTGCGCGAAAATTATCATGCTTTGAAAGAGCGCATTGACATTGTTGTGGAGCGCTCTGAAGCCGAGCGGCTTGCCACGCGTGCCGCGTTTGAAGAAGCTTTGAAAAAATTGCGGGAAGAATTCGAAATCAAATCAACAATACTGTCTGAAACTTTGCGAAAGAGTCTGAAGCACACTGAAGATGAAACCAAGCGTGCCTTGGCTGGATTGTCGACCACAGTTCTAGACAACAAGCAGGAATCAGCGCGATTGTTTGAACTGGCGCAGACGTCTTCACTTCATTCTCTTGAGACTCGCATTGCTCAATGGCGCGCCGAAATTGAAGATGAACGCAAGGAAGATATGGGCGAAGTGGCCGCAGCCCTGATGGATATTGGCAAGCGCATGCTGACACAACGGCACCCGCTGGGTTAGGGCCGCCGCCGTCGGTGAAATGACCGCCGGCAGCTGTTCAAAGTGCTAGAGACAGTTAGTTCATTGATGCTGATTGTCCTTGTGCAGAAGACTTGCTACTCGGCTTCTCGTTTCCGTCTGCGTTTGAACGGCGGCCATTTTTGTTGCGTGTGCCAATCCGCCCCATGTGCTAGTGAGGATGGCGAAACCATATCTCCGGCATTATGCAAAAGTTTCTTGCGATGGGAATCAGATGGCTATCATGTTGAGAGCATTCATCCTTGCGGTCACGGGGCTGCTCATTTCCTTCCCGGCGGAAGCCCATGTGAAGTGGTTTGCGCCTTATATTGTCAAAGCCTCACCGCAACCCGTCAGCACCACGTTGACTGATCAATGGTTCTGGATCGGCATCGCTCTTGTGATGGTATTCTTGATGTTGACACGCGTGGTTGAGAAATCGCGGTTTGGCGCTGATGTGATGACAATGATGGACCGCGTCAGCGACCCGCTTTGGAACCGCCTGGACGATTTTATCCGCTGTGTCATCGCCGCCTTCTTCGTGGCGATTTTCGCTGTGGGTGGCGTTTACCTCACGCCTGACTTGAAAACCCCAGCCGAATGGGTGTCATGGGTTCAACTGCTCATCGCCGCGGGGATTTTCTCTAAATATACCATGCCGCTTTCAGCTGCGGGAATAATCGGGCTGTGGTTGTTGGCTCTGCGGGATTATGAGCTGTTCCATCTGTTTGACTATCTGGCTTTGGGTGTAGGGGTTGCAGCCTATCTGGTGCTTGCAGCGTCATCAAATCCGCAATGGCGCAGTCATCGCTTTGAAGTTTTGCGCTGGGCGGTGGCGATTGCGCTGATGTGGTCGAGCCTTGAAAAATTCGCTTATCCCGATTGGTTTTATTCGTTGGTTGAGGAACGCCCCTTCCTTACCTTCGGCATCCCGCGTGATGCTTTCATCCCCATGGCGGGCGTGGCGGAGTTTACCTTGGGCTTTGGCTTGTTGGCCACGCCCTTGGTGCGCAGGCTTTCGGCGCTTGGCTTGTTGGTGATTTTTACCGCTGCGGTTTATCCTTTCGGCCGCATCGATATGATCGGCCACGCCTTGATCATGATGATCATCGTGGCCATTGCGGTGGATCATAAACGCGAGTTGAGTTTCATGAACACGATCCGCCAGAATATCGTGTTGCTGCCGGTGTCGCTGGCGGGTTTCATGCTGGTGTTTACGCTGAGCTATTGGGGCCTGCATGCAGGGCTTTATGGCCTGAACAGTGTGGCGGATGCGGCAGCGCCAATGTCTACACATACGAGTGATCCAGAAAACCCGCATCCGACGGCGGAATGAGGAATACTTTGAAAGGTAAGTGGTTAAAACTGGACTGGTGAGTTTCTCACCAACTTAGCCGCCGCAACTTCGAGATATTTGCAAGACGGAATCTTGGGAATGGGGTTGAAAAAAGCCCCGCTTTCGCGGGGCTTTGTTGCTTTACGGCCTCAAGGTCAGAATTTATATGAGAGGCCCACCGTCACTTGATGGGTGTCCAATGAAATGTCATTTGTTTCGAGGGGGAAATTTGCAAAGTTAGATGAACCACCTTCTTTACCATAGTCTGAATAACGATATTCGATCCTGGTTGTGAGTGACTCTGTTGCCGCCCATTCCATGCCTGCTCCGACTGTCCAGCCAAGCATTGTCTCTTGATGTTTGCCCTGATTGACGGTGTGCGAGAGGCGCACGTCGTAATCGGCAATCGCCAGACCGGCGGTCAGGTATGGCATGAATTCGCCGGCGGCATAGCCCAAACGAGCCCGCAATGACGCTGTCAAATCCACATCCGCTTTGTGATCAATTGCGGTCGCGAAAGGTACTCCACCAGCATTCAAAGCGCGTTCAAACCCGGAGCTGGCGCCAGAGAAATTAATGTCTGCTTCAACACCAAGAACGAAAGTATCTACTTGATGGTTATAACCCGCATGAAGTCCAGCCAAAAAACCGTCCGGATCAGGGGTGGACGTGGCATTCACAGCCCCGCCGGCATTAAAGTTCACAACGCTGGCATCCCCCCAAAGATAACCGGCCTGCACACCGATATATGCTCCAGACCAATCGTAAGCCGGATCGCCGATATCAGCTGCCTGTGCGAGACTTAAGGGAGCTGCAATCGCAGCTGTGGCGAGAAGAAGAGTTAGTCGTTTCAATTGAAACCTCCGGTGCCCCCAGTGGTTAATGATGTCTTAATGTTAGAGGGCTGTGCGAAGCCTGACAAGTCTGAATCATGGCAGGTGGTTAACTTCTGCGCGCTCAACTTCCGGATGTTTCTTCTTGATTTCAATACGTTATGGCTTTTCTGCTGTTGCAGAAAAGCAACGATCACCGCCATTTTTGCGTCACTTGAAAGCCATGATTGGAAAACTTCTCACGCGCCAAATGAAAAAGGCCCCGCCTGAAGCAGGGCCTTTGATCTCATATTCAGCGTTTTACCAAGCGTAGATGAAGGCAGCGCGTGCCACGTGTTCGTCCCATTTGACGACGTCAGTCACTGGGCCGATAAACGGCGAAACCATATCAT
The DNA here is from genome assembly GCA_031421835.1 of Hyphomicrobiales bacterium. Classification (GTDB taxonomy): domain Bacteria; phylum Pseudomonadota; class Alphaproteobacteria; order Rhizobiales; family Aestuariivirgaceae; genus Aestuariivirga. The sequence continues at coordinate 28,790 of JANOPL010000032.1, forward strand.
AGCTTTCCTTTCCAAAGTTCCTGCACAAGTATTCTCCACGGATACGGAAATGGTCAGTCAGTGCATATTCCAATCCGGCCCCAGCTACAAAACCCAAATGAATATTCTTATCTGAGCCAGCTGAAGTGTCAGACGTTTTACCGTTGGCAATTCCAATACCTGCGGTAAGGAAAGGTAAAAAACGGTCGTGAGCAAAGCCAACACGGGCGCGAAGACTGCCCTCCATCTTCACTTTAAAGCTTGCTTCAGTGGGAGGGAATTTTTCATTCAAACTCGTGAACGTTGAATCATTTTCTATACCAAACACCCAGTTGTCGCCGCTCTGAAAGTTGTAACCGCCAAGTGTGCCAAAAGACAGATTTTTTGCTTTGAAATCAAAAGAAAGGTCAACCACGTCATCATAATGATAGTTGCCATCCGCTGAGATTTGCCCAACGTGCACGCCGCTGTAGAAGCCGGACCAGTCGTAGGGTGCTACATCGATGTCAGCGGCGGATGCGAGGTTAAGTGGAGCAGCTAAAGCAGCTGTCGCGAGAAGAAGGGTGAGCCGTTTCAAGTCGAATCTCCAGTGCCGCAAGTCGTTAATAATATGTTAACGATAGTGGATGGTGCGTGGCCTGACAAGGCAAAATGATGGCAAGTCATCGACATGAGCGCTCAACTTCTGGGTGTTTGATCGTACACATGCTCGATCAAATTCACTTTCAATGGCTGCGTGAGTTGAAAATCTATTCCGGGATTATTGCACCATGTCGTGCGGTGGTTGGGCACACTTCACAGCTGCATCCACTCAAACCAACGCGGCAAGTGTCGGGCAAATGCCGGTCAATGCGGCATCCCAGGGAAATGACGCGGGAGTAATCTTATTCACCTAAACAAAAAGCCCCGCCTGAGCGGGGCTTTGAGGTTGACTCGAAATCAACATTAGAACTGAAAACTAAGACCAAAACGGACGGCGTGCGTTTCCAAATCAGTTGGCATAGAAACCGTCGGAAAAGTCGGACTCAACCCCCCACTTTCGGACCCAAAATCGGTGTAACGGTACTCAACGCGGGTGGTAATCGAATCTGTAATTGCGTACTCAATGCCAGCGCCCAAAGTGTATCCAAGCGCAGTTTTCGAAAAGCCACAGCAAGGTCCGCCTGACGGGCCTCCGCCATAATCAACATCCGCCGCTGCAAGACCACCTGTGATATATGGCAGCAATCGATCCATTGGAAGACCGATGCGCGCGCGCAATGAACCTTGCGAATTGATATCAGTTGAACCTGAAGAGGTTCCGCCCGTTGTATTGTTGAAGGACCCGTTGATTCCAGTGAGTTCGGCGTCAACTTCTAAGCCCACTAGGATGTCACCCAACTGTCCATTGAAACCCGCGTGAACGCCGCCAAGGAAACCTTCTGGATCAGAGTTGTCCGAAGGGGCACCGTTGCTGAACGAGTGCGACGCGTCGCCGAAAGCGAAACCGCCTTGAATACCCAAATAAGGGCCGGACCAATCGTATGATGAAATGTCGACGTCAGCAGCGTTTGCAAAGCTGAGAGGTGTCACCAAAGCAGCTGTTGCGAGAAGAAGTGTATGCCGTTTCAATTGAGCCCTCCGGTGCCCCCAGTGGTTAATAAGATGTAAACACTAGAGAAGCGTACGAGGCCTGACAAGGCTGAAACAAGGCAAGTGGTTAACTTCATCGGGTACAACTTTAGGATGTTTCTATTTTATTTCAATGAGTTGAGAGTTTTTTTGTTGTTGCAGATTTGCAACAGTTGCCGCCACATTTGGGTCATGGGTTGGACATGATTTGTCGATCCGACTCGATCAATGTGCAAGTTTTTGTGTCGATTGTCCCCCAACGCCCTTCGGGTCGTCCCCCACGCTTTGCGTGAGGGAGAAAGGTGCGTTACTTCCGCGTCGCCCTGTTTACACCGCTGACCACGGCTTTGAGTGAGGCCACCACGATGTTTTTATCGATGCCAACGCCGAAGATCGATTCACCTGTTGCCACGCGGAGTTCCATGTAGGCGACGGCCGTTGCATTCGCACCATGGCCCATGGCGTGTTCGCGGTAGTCGACCACATCGAACTGAAGACCTGACTCTTTGCGCAGTGCATCGCAGAAGCCGTCGATGGGGCCGTTACCCTGGCCCTTGATGGTTTTGACGTCGCCGTTGTGAGTGATCTTGGCGGTGATGGGTTGCTGGCCATGGTCTGACGCGGCTTTGTGTTCGATGAAGCCGTAAGCGCCATTACCGTCGAGGTATTCCTCGTCGAAGGCTTTCCACAGGCGTGACGCTTCAAGTTCGACGCCTTCGCCATCAGCAATCAATTGCACGACCTTTGAGAATTCGATTTGCAGGCGACGTGGCAGTTCGATGCCGTGTTCGGTTTCCATGATATAGGAAATGCCGCCCTTGCCGGATTGCGAGTTGATGCGCACCACGGCTTCATAGGAACGGCCCAAATCCATGGGGTCAATGGGCAGGTAGGGCACTTCCCACAAGGGTTTGTTCGACGCCTTCATGGCCTTGAAGCCTTTGTTGATGGCGTCCTGATGGGAGCCGGAGAAGGCCGTGAACACCAATTCACCCGCATAGGGGTGGCGGGGGTGCACGGGCAATTGCGTGCAATATTCGGCCATGCGGATGAGGTCATTGATGTTCGAGATGTCCAGCTTCGGGTCAACGCCTTGCGTGAACATGTTCATCGCCAAGGTGATAATATCGACGTTGCCGGTGCGCTCACCATTGCCGAACAGCGTGCCTTCAACACGGTCAGCGCCTGCGAGAATGCCCAGCTCCGTCGCGGCGACGGCTGCACCACGGTCGTTGTGGGGATGCAGTGAGATGATGATGCTGTCGCGGTTTTTGATGGTGCGGCAGAACCATTCGATCTGGTCGGCATGAATGTTGGGCGTCGACATTTCGACGGTGGCTGGCAAGTTGAGGATCAGCGGCTTTGAAGCGGTGGGGCGGATTTCGTCCATGACGGCTTCGCAAATTTCAACGGCGTAATCGAGTTCGGTGCCGGTGAAACTCTCCGGTGAGTATTGGAAACGGATCGCATTTTCCATGCCGCTGTGTTCGGCGAGTGTTTTGATGAGCCTCGCTCCGCTGACAGCAATTTGCTTGATGCCCTCGCGGTCTTTTTGAAAGACGACGCGGCGTTGTAATTCTGATGTTGAGTTATAAAAATGTACGATAGTAGATTTCGCGCCGCGAATGCCTTCGAACGTGCGGGTGATCAATTCTTCACGGCATTGCACCAGCACCTGTATGGTCACGTCATCGGGGATTTTGTTATTGTCGATGAGGAAGCGGCAAAAATCAAAATCGGTTTGCGACGCTGACGGAAAACCGATTTCAATTTCCTTGAAGCCCATTTTCACAAGCGCGTTCCACATGCGCAATTTGCGTTCGTGGCCCATGGGTTCGATCAGGGCCTGGTTGCCGTCGCGCAAGTCAACGCTGCACCACATGGGGGCTTGCGTGATGGCTCTGTTCGGCCAGGTGCGGTCAGGCAATGGGACGGGTGGATAGGCGCGATATTTCTCGCGGGGGGAAATCATCATGGTGTTGAAAACTTTCTGCTTCATGTGGCTCTTAGGTGAATTTCCCCAGAGAGCCAAGGCTTCGCCCGGGCGGCCCTCAGGGGCAGCTAAGCAGGAGCAGAGTTGGCAGCAAATTGCGCATGCGCAATGTTTATGAGGTTGTTTCAGTTTTTGCAACTGAAGAAGATGAACGCAATTTAATGTTACTTAAGTTGTCACACTTCTTGCGCAAGCTTGCCTTGCAGCTCATAAATCGGACGGCGGCTTCAACAGGAGGTGTATAATGGATCGCAGAACGTTTTTAACGACAGCCACAGCAACCACGCTTTTACCAGTCATGCCCGCGATTGCTGCTGCACCCAAAGTGGGCAAGCAAGCGCCGGGTTTTTTCCGTTTCAATGTGGGTGATTTTGAAGTGACGGCATTGCATGATGGCAGTGTGGCGGGCGAGATTGACGACAAGCGCATTCCCAATGTTCCGCTTGCAGATGTGTTGAAGCACATGGAGTCGCAACACATACCCACCAAGCCGTTCGTCAATCAGTTCAATACAATGGTTGTGAACACGGGTTCCAAGCTTGTGCTGATTGACTCGGGGTTCGCCAACAATGGTGCTCCGACGACGGGCAAGTTGGCGGCCAATCTGATTGCCGCTGGCATTGACCCAAAATCCATCGATACAGTTCTGATCAGCCATTTCCACCCGGACCATATCAATGGCCTTCGCACCAAAGAAGGTGAGTTGGTTTATGGTGGTGCTGAGCACGTGGTGTCAGGCGGAGACTATGCGCATTTCATGAGCGAAGAAAAAATGAATGCGGTGCCTGAAGCGGCACGTGGGGCATTCAAAGTTGCTGCGCGCGTGTTTGCGCCCATGGCCAAAGATGTGCGGCAGGCCGAGTGGGGCAAGGAGTGGGCCCCTGGCATTACCGCGATCCAATCCGACGGACACACGCCGGGGCACACATCATTTGTGGTGTCATCGGGAAATAAAACGCTTCTGGTGATTGGCGATGCTTCCAACGATCCCCGGATTTTTGCGAAGAATCCTGAATGGCATTTGGGATTTGATCTTGATAAAGCGCGTGCCGTTGAAACGCGTAAAAAATTGTTGGATATGGCATCTGCCGATCGCATGCAGGTCAGCTTTTATCATGCAGCTTTCCCTGCAACTGGCTATGTTTCGAAAACCGCCACAGGTTATGATTGGTTCCCGATGAGCTACACCGATATGTGACAGTCGAAGAAACTGAACAGCATCAGCGCCCGCCGCAGACATATTTGCGGCGGGCTTTTTTTGTGAACCAAACCGCGACAATCTGTCAACCGCTTGCCATGATTGATCACATTGTTGCCGCTTGGTTGAACCATTCGTCACTCACATTCCGCGTGCGCCGCGTTTGTGCGGTGCATTCATGGAAATGAGTACGGCCCCAATTGCGGGGTTTGCAGATGAAGAAGTGGACGGCGTTGATTTCCACCATTCAAAACAGGAGACTATCCATGAAGATGACATTCATTGCCGCTGCTTTTGCTACAACGCTGCTTGCAGCTCCAGCATTTGCTGATTGCGCAACCGATTTGACAAAAATCGATGAAGCCATGAAAACCATCAAGTTGGATGAGGCAAATACTGCCAAGGCAAAAGAGCTGATGGACAAGGCCGTTGTCGCCCGTGATGCGAAAGATGAGGCGGCGTGTACTGCGTCCGCTGCTGAATTGATGACTTTAGTCGGCCTGCCGCCTGCACAATAAGCTTATGCCGGGCAATCAGCTCCTCCGGTTGCCCGGCTTTTCATTTTTGTTAATGTTGTTGAGTTGACGCGCCAGGATGGGCAAAGTGTTGTCACAATTGGTTGGCATGTGCTCCACAACTTCAGGACGGGAACCCAGAGAATCATGATCCGCACAACTTTTGCGACAGCCCTTATTTTGACAGCACTGACAGGCGTGGCTTGGGCCGATGAATGCCAGACCGACGTGGCAAAGCTTGATGCCGCCTTGGCACAGGACGGTCTGGCCACCGATGTGAAGCAGCAGGCTGAAGATTTGCGTAACAACGCCGTGCAGCTGTGTGGCGCTGGCAACACCGATGAAGGCCTGGCTGTGACGGCTGAAGCCAAGGTGCTTTTGAACGTCGAGTAATTACGACTTAAAAGCCAGCACAGCACATATCAGAGCTGCGACGGCACTCAACCACCCCAATAAAACGATGTTTGATAGCCGCGGCAACATTTCCATGTTGCCGCTGCGGCGCATTTTACCGCCGGTGGCGCGCGCCAAGCCGTGCAGAACAGTCAGAGTTACAACAAACGCCATCTTGGCATGGAAGGCTGTTGTGAGGTCAGCTGTGCCGCGCATCCACAGCAACAACAAACCCGTGGCCCAGATCAATCCAATGACGCCATCGCCGAACCGGGAAATTGTATGGCGTTGCAGGCCAAGCCCTTTTGCAAACTCACCGCTGTTTCCAAGTGCCAGCCTGGTGTTGATAAAGTTTGACGCTGTCAGTCCGATCCCCAGTGCAATGACAATCAAATGCAATGTGACCAACGCCAATTGTAAATTCATATTTCAAGTTCCCCGCTCATAACGCGAACGGCTGAGCCGCCCACGCGCACGGCCATGAGCTTGCCTGCTTTCACGTCAGCCTCCAAGCGCAAATCAGAGGGGCGGCCCATGTCATAGCCTTGCTCCAACTGCCAGCGGTGGGTGCCGTTATTGAGCTTTTCAGCAGACAGTAACTGCGCGGCGAGCAGGGCTGTTGCTGATCCGGTTGCAGGGTCTTCAGGTATGCCACCGCCTGGATCAAACATGCGGGCGCGGAAGTGGGTGTTTTTGTGGTCGCCACCGCGTGTGTAGACGTAACCCGCGTGCATGTGACCCAAGGGGGACAACATGTCAGTCCAATGGGGTTCGTGCACTTTTGCGCGGGCGAGTGAGTCCATCGACTTTACGGGAATGTAAAAAAAGCGCGGGCCGCCCGTGATGTTGGCAAGGCCGTGATCATCAAATCCGATTTCATTTTCAGAGAGGCCCAATGCCCTTGCCGCTTGGGTCATGGTTGGAAGCGGGCCTTCAATGTGCGTTGGAATTATGGGGGCTGTGAAAATGCCATGAACGCGATCTGCGATGCGTGTGATTGTAACTGGCGTGAGGCCTGCGGGCAGTTCCAACGTGATTTTCGTTTCAAAACTGCAACCCGGCTTGTTTTTCAACTCGGCCAACAGGGCGGCTGTTCCCAAGGTCGGGTGGCCTGCAAAAGGCATTTCACCGCCAGGGTAGAAGATGCGAACTTTCGCTGTGTGGGCTGAATTTTCCGGCTGCATCACAAAGGTCGTTTCAGAGAGGTTGAACTCTTTGGTAATCGTCTGCATTTGCTCCGTGGACAGACGATCAGCGCCGAGCACAACGGCCAAGGGGTTGCCGCAAAACCTGGTGGAGGTGAAAACGTCGAGGGTGTGGAAAGTAAGTTTCATGACGCGATGATTGTCGCGTCATGCAGTTGTGTTCAAGCAAAACATTGTGCTGCTTGTATCGATCAGGGTAATGCACCTTCTGTGCGCGTGCCCGCTTTGACGACAAATTCTTTTCCAACGGTATTCGTCCCGTCTGAATTTCTGGAGGTCACATAATATGTGCCCGCATTCAGGGCTTTGTTGAATTTGCCATAAAATTCAGTTCCGATCTGCGTGCGGTTTCCAGCCAGGTCTTTTTCGACAGTGAAAATTTCGACCGTTGAATCAGGGGGAGACGTCAACGCAAGATATCCCGCATTCAGATTGCCGTTGATCTTCAACACCTGACCCGCGACGACCTCGGCATCGACAACCACTTTGGCGTAGTCTTGCGTAATCGCGACCTTGTATTTTCCGGGGGGGACTTTAAACAAACTTGGCGCCGCGTATTGGGTCTCGATCGGTTCGTAACTTCCATCGAGGTTGGGCTCATATTTCATCAGTTCATAAGTAGCACCTTCCGGTATGGCTTGCCCGCCTTCTGAAAACACGCCTCTTGCTTCGATGACACCCGCACCCAGTGTGACTTTCTGGTTTACGATTTTTCCTGGTGCGACTGAAAAATCAACAGCTGTCTTTGCTGTGCCAAGTGACAATGCCATCTTGTGGCTGCCAGCATTGATCATGATGCCAATTTCAGAGCCGTAGAGTGTGCTGACATATTCGCCGGACGCTTTGAGTAATTCCCAGGTTGTGCTGCCATCCGTCATCGGCGTCGCATCATCCATGTAGCCTTTGAAATTGACCACACCCGCTTCAAAGCTGTAATTCACTTTCAAAGGTTTATCGATTTCAATTGTCGCCGGAAACTCAACAACCGCCTGACTGGCAACAAGCCGCACGATGTAATCGCCCGGCTCAGCAAAATTCACTTTTACATCCTTGCCATATTCGACGTTGATGCGTTCGCCTTTCTCACCTTCCAAAGACTTATAGAATTCCCACGTGGGTTGGCCGTAGGCCTCTGGCAATTCCACACCCGCTGCCATTACAACATGGCCAACGAAATTTTCGGTGATGACGGGTTCGGGAGCTGGCGGCGGTGGCTCTTCGACTTTTGCTTCCACTGTTTGTTTCAACGCTGTCTCAAGATCATCGGCATTGTCGGCCAACACACTGATGCCGCCGGTCTCTTCGGCCAGGCATTTCAGCTGGGCAACAGCGCCCTGATCGTCCAATCCAAATCCCACCGTATGGACCGTCAACCCCACACCGGCTGCCTCCAATTCACGTGCCACTGCGCAAGGGTCGGCTTCGCACGTTTCAACGCCGTCCGAAATCAGAATGACTGTACTTTTCTGCTCGGTGTATTTCAATGCTTCCGCAGCCTGCCGCACCGCCTGTGTCATCGGTGTTTTACCTTTTGGCACCAGCCCTTTGATGGGCGACATGTAAGCATCGACATTCAGAGGTCGCGGCGGCATGACTGTTTCAATGTCAGTGCAAGAGCCTTTTTCACGGTGACCATAAACGACCAGTCCCAGATCATCCTCGGGCTTCCAGTTGGACAACACTTTGCCAACAACCTGCTTGGCGATGTCCATCTTGGTTTGACCATTGATTTGCCCGCGCATGGAACCAGAAGCGTCGAGCACCAGAATAACACGCTGGCCTTCAGCAGCAGCTGCGGTGGATAAAAAAGTTGTGAGCAGCAGGGCAAGGCCGATGCGTTTGAGCGCCATGAGAAGTATCCTCGAATATGCCCCTGCAACCAAGGTGCAGGAGCAAAGCCGATTTGTCAATTGAGTGAGCGGATGCCGTCCCAAATCAGTTTGATGGACACCAGAAACAACGCGACTTCAACGCAACGGAAGAACAGTTTTTCCGGCAGAATTTTTGTGAGGTTGAAGCCTGCCCACGCACCAATGAGTGCTACAGGTGCGAGATACTGACACTGCTGAAGGCTGGTTATGTTGATTTGCCCCAGCATGAAGTAAGGCGGCAGTTTGAGCACATTGATAATGGCGAATGTGATGGTGGCTGTGCCTGCAAACGTCATCTTGTCGAGCTTCTGCGGGAGCATGAACATTTGATAGGGCACGCCGCCGGCGTGGGCGACGAAGCTTGTAAAACCAGCTCTACTTCCCCAAAAAATGCCTCGTGGAATGTCTGCGGGTCGTGCCACATTTTCGATTTTGCGATGACTTTTCCAAATCAAATCTGCTGTGAACCACAGCCCGATAACGCCAACGATGAGTTTGACCAAGGCGTCGTTGTTAAACTGCGCAGTCGCCCAACCAATGGCAATGCCAATGCAGGCCGACAAAGTGATGAGTTTGATGTTCCATGCGTCGTAATTTTTGCGATAGAGCCACAACCCGTACCAATCGCTGATCACAAAAAGGGGCAGCAAGAACCCCGCCGCTGCAACGGGGGAAATGACTTGCGCCAAAATCGGCACACCGAGGATGCCCACACCTGGCATACCGCCTTTTGATGCGCCCACGAGAAATGTCGCCAATGCCGCTACTGACCAGGTCAGAATATCGTTTTGCATCATGGGCTTTCGGGAGGAAGTTGAATTGATTTGTAAGCAACGCCCAAATACTGTGCAAGGTTCTCAACGACGAAATTGTGGTCGTCGCGTTGAGGCACGCCTGACACTGTGACCACACCGACAACACTTCCGCCCAAGCGAACGGGAAAGCCGCCGCCTGCTGGTGCGTACTGCAGCGGGTCCAACCCACGGGACGCATCAAAGTTTGCTCCGCGAGATTTGTATTCCAACGCAATGCGATAAGACGATGCCTCGAAACGGTAGACCGTGTTGACCTTGCGGCGCACCCAATCCGGGTTTTCCGGGGTGCTGCCCGGAAGGGCTGTGTAAAAAAGCGGTCGGATGCCGATGCGAATGTCGATCACGAAGGGCAAGTTGGCGGCAATTGCAGCGCTTCGCATTTGGTTGCCGAGCGCCCATGCATCATCCTCGCTCATGCGCGTGAAATGCAGGGCGGATTCCTGCTTTTTCAACACTGCAATGTCATCGACCAAACTCATAACCCGACTCCCTTTTTACTTTCTTTACACTAGCTTCGGCGCAGCGTGCTTGCAAATGTGGACGCCACCTGATTAGTGTTGTGATGGTCTAGTCCGGAGAATGATGCGTGTTGAAGACGGTGCGTTTGCTTTGCCTGTTGATTGCAGTTTTATTGGCCATGCTTGTTCCTGCGGGGGCGCAAAACAAGTTGGCGCTCGTCATCGGCAACTCGCAATACACACAGTTGCCCGCGCTGGCGAACCCTGCCAACGATGCAAAACTGCTGAGTGATCACTTGCAGCAATTGGGATTTACTGTGACGTCGCTGACCGATCAGACCCAAACGCAAATGAAATCTTCTATCGCTCAATTTACGCAGGCTGTAACCGTGGCGGGCCCCGATACCATCGCACTTTTGTATTATGCCGGGCATGGCGTTCAGATTGACGGCACGAATTACTTGATCCCCGTCGATGCGAATGTGCAGACTGCCGGTGACGTGGTGCTGGGTGCGGTTTCAGCTTCAGATCTCTTGAAAACGCTGGAACTGGCGAGTGCAAAGGTCAATGTGCTGGTGTTGGATGCTTGTCGGGACAATCCGTTCAAGTCTAACACCCGTGGTGTTTCGCGCGGTCTTGCACGGGTGGAAGCGCCTGCAGGATCGATCGTTGCTTATGCAACAGCCCCTGGCCAAGTGGCCGCTGATGGAAATGGCAATAACAGCCCCTATGCCGAGGCCCTTGCCAAAAACCTGGCAACACCTGGAATGGCTCTGGAAGCTGTGTTCCGGCAAGTGCGTATTGAAGTCAGTGAGAAGACCACGGGCGCGCAAGTGCCGTGGGAAGAAACTTCGCTGACACAAGAAGTTGTTTTGAAGCCTGCTGGCACTGTTCAATCTCAACCGCCGATTCAAACAACCTTGGCGACTGCAACGCCGGAGATTGAGGCCGCACGCGCCTATATGGTTGCCGTAGGGTCGAACAGAATTGAAGACTACCTGAGCTTTCTGCAAAAACACCCTGTTGCAAAAGAAGCCCCGCAGGCCTTGCGCAACATTGAAATGTTGGCGGATGAAAAGAACTGGCGCGAGGCCGCTCAGCAGAACACTTTGGGTGCCTACAAGATTTATCTCAATCTGCATCCGCAAGGGTCCTATGCGGCAGAGGCGCAGAACCAGATTGCGAAAATGGGCGCCGCCAAATTAAACCCTCCGGTTCAGGACGCAGTGGAAGTGACTGTGCCGCAACCGCCCGTTGCTCGAATGGTTGAAAGACGCGGCTACGATGTTTCCGGAAATGATATTCTTACCCTCAAAAATATTGATTTTTTGAGTTGCAGCAACGCTTGCGAAAACATGCAGGGATGTTCTGCGGCTGCTTATCGTGCCGATTTACAGCGCTGCTATCTCAAGTCCACAGCGACCCTGATTATGAAAAACAACAAGGTTGATATGACCATCAGAGCCAGCCAGAGTGACACAACGCGGGTGAGCAGGTTCGAAGTGCTGCCGCAAGTTGACATTCCGGGAAATGATCTTTTCCCGACCAGCACAAAAATTGACTCGGCGCAAAACTGCTTGCGGCTTTGTGAAAAAACGAACGGGTGTAACGCTTTTTCTTACGTCACTTCAAACAAGGCGTGTTGGTTGAAGTCGGGTGCTGCCAGTTCGACCAATAATCCGCCGGTGGTTTCCGGTGTTATGCAATAGCTGTTTCAGTCAAACCGCTCCGGCGAATAGTCTTCTTTTGCCAGGTTCTGGAACTTGGTGAGTTGCGCTTCGAATTGGAGCTCTACGATGCCTGTGGGGCCGTGGCGTTGTTTGCCGATGATGACTTCGGCACGACCGTGGGCGCGGGCGGCTTCTTCCTGCCATTTCAAATATTCTGGTGTGCCCGGGTGCGGTTCTTTTTTCGACAGGTAATATTCTTCTCGATACACAAACATCACGACGTCAGCGTCTTGTTCGATGGAACCTGATTCACGCAAATCCGAGAGTTGTGGGCGCTTGTCATCGCGGGCTTCCACCTGGCGCGAAAGTTGTGATAACGCGATGATGGGTACGTTGAGTTCTTTGGCCAGTCCCTTCAAGCCGACGGTGATTTCAGAGACTTCCTGCACGCGGCCCTCGGCTGCCTTGCGGGCCGAGCCTGCGAGAAGTTGCAAGTAGTCAACGACGACCAGGCCCAGCCCGCGTTGGCGTTTCATGCGGCGGGCGCGGGCGGCGACTTGCGCAATGGTGAGGCCGCCTGTGGCATCGATGTAAAGGGGGAGGGATTGCAAATCCTGGCTGACTTCGACCAGGCGACTGAATTCTTCTTCAGTGATTTTGCCACGGCGAATGCGCTCAGATGAAATGCCGGATTGTTCCGCGATAATGCGCGTGGCCAATTGTTCTGATGACATTTCGAGAGAGAAGAAACCGACGACACCGCCATTTAAGACTTTCAACGAACCATCAGGTTGGTATTCGGCATTGTAAGCTTTCGCCACATTGTAGGCGATATTGGTGGCGAGTGCGGTTTTGCCCATGGCGGGGCGGCCAGCAAGAATGAGCAAGTCGGAGGCCTGCAAACCGCCGAGTTTTTCGTCAAGGTCGCGAAGGCCCGTGGAGATGCCGGAAAGATGTCCGTCACGTTGAAATGCCGCTGCCGCCATGTCGATGGCGTCGGTCAGCGCGCGGCCAAAGTTTTGAAAGCCTTTGCCGTATTTATCAACCTCCGCCAGCGAATAGAGCGTGGTTTCGGCTTTTTCGATCATCGACTTGGCGGAGTTTTCAACATCACCATCAAATGCTTCATTCACGATGTCCGTGCCGACGCCGATGAGTTGACGGCGTTGTGCCAATTCATGAATGGTGCGCCCATACTCTTCGGCGTTGATGATTGTCGTTGCCGATGCCGCAAGCCTTGCCAAATAAGCCGGGCCGCCAATTTCCTTCAATGTGGCGTCTTGATCGAAAAATGCTTTGAGGGTTACCGGGTTCGCCAGTTTTCCCATGCGGATGAGGCTGGAGGCCGCTTCGTAAATGCGCGCGTGCAAGGGCTCGAAAAAATGGTCGGCTGTCAGAAACGTCGTCACCCGGTCGCAGGCTTCGTTGTTGACCATAATAGCACCTAGCAACGCTTGCTCCGCCTCCAAGTTGTGGGGCGGCTGGCGGTAGCCTGGCTCTTCAGGCGTTTCAACGGGGCGCAATGATGTGACGGTGTTCATGATGATCTGACGATAGCAAGTTGAGGTGCGGCAAAGGCCGACGAAACAGCATTATACACGTTATCCACAGGGCTAAAACCGACTGGCGCGGAAAATCTCTAAGTCCATGTTGGAAGGCTTTCCGGCAATGATTTCAGACAATAACCGACCCGTTGTCGGGCCCCAGGTGAGGCCCATGTGGCCGTGGCCGAAGTTGTAGAACAGGTTTTTGGTGGTGGATGAAGGGCCAAGTACGGGGAGTGAGTCGGGCGTGCCGGGGCGACGACCCATCCAGCGGGTGGTTGTCTCATCAGGCGGCAACAATCCGGGCAGGGCGCGTTTGAACACATGCCAAAGAGCATCCGCGCGTTTGTAGTTGGGAGCCGCGTCTAGGCCTGCAAACTCATCGGTGCCGGCGAGACGAAGCCCCATGTCCATGGGCGTGGCCGCACCGGGTGTGCGGGCATAGGTGAGCGAGCGGGACAGTTTGATCCCGGAGTTTGGCAAGACGATGTGATAGCCGCGCTCAGCTTCCAGCAGAACTTTGTCTCCGACTTGATTGGCTAATTTGTGCGAGTAGGCACCGGCGCACACGATCAATTTATCCAGCGGGAGCGTTTTGCCCGAAACGAGATGCAACTGTTTTGCTTCTCCGTTTTGTGTCTCGATGTGCATCACATCGTCGCTTAGAATTGTTCCACCGTTGCTGGCGACATGGCCTGCAAGTGATTTCACGACGCGCTCAGGATTGGTTACGAAAAACCAGCCGCCTGCTGTTGAGGCGTGGGTGATGTTTGATCCGATATCAGGTTCCATGTCGCGGGCCTGATGGCCCGAGTAAACCTCAACCGGGAAACCATGTGCGGCTTTGATTTTGCGTTCCATTGTTTCGTTTTGAAATTGCCGCTCAGTTTCGAACAAGCGCAAGGTTTCGCGATAGACCATCAGGTCATGGCCGCCTGCAGGTTTCAGCAGGGTTTCGAAATCTGACACGGCGCGCAGGCCCAAATCGGCGCGGGCTTTGGTGATCGCCTCCACACGCTGCGGCGTGCCGTTGCGCATTGCGGCGAGGAACCATGGCATGGCTTTGGGCAAATAGGGCCAGCGAATTGTCAATGGGCCGAGTGGATCCAGCAACCAGCCCGGGATTTTTGTCAACATTCGGGGGTGTATTGTGGGTGCGATTTCAGCAAAGGCAATACCTCCCGCGTTGCCGAACGAGCAACCTTCGCCCGGCGGCACGCGATCAATAATCGTCACGCCATAGCCTTCACGCTGCAGGAAGGCGGCTGTTGAAACGCCAACGATGCCGGCACCAATGATGGTGGCGTGAGGGGTGGCCTTCAGCATGTGACTATTTCATCCTTGCTAATCAGGGGTGGGGCATTACATAGGCCAGATTATGGACATCGTGAACACTCCACCCACCACTGCCACTGTGCAGGATTTTGTCAATGCCATGGCTTCGGCAGCGATGGGTGTTTCTGTTGTGACGACGCACGGTGCTGCCGGACGTTTTGGATTGACGGTGAGTGCCTGGTCATCGGTTTCCGCAGAGCCTCCTTTGTTACTGGCCTGTATCAACCGAAAGAACCAGATTTCTGAGGCCATCACTGACAACGGCTTTTTCGCCGTCAATGCGCTTGACGACAGCCATGCTGACATGGCCCGGGTGTTTGCCGGACGGCCTTTAACGGGTGAGGGTTATATATTTGATGATGCGCAGTGGACTGCTTCGGCCCACGGCATGCCATTGTTGAACGGAGCATCGGCAACTTTCATTTGCGCGCTTGAATCATTCCATGATGCGGGGACGCACCGGATTTTCATGGGGCGGGTTGAAGAGGCGATCTCTGGTACGGTTTCGCCTTTGCTGTATCATAACCGCAGTTTTGGACGTTTCGAACCGCTGGAGTAACGTCATGCCGCGCACAGTGTTGTTCAAGAATGCGCTCGTTGTTGCAACCATGGACGACACCCGCCGCGAGATCAAAGACGCATCGGTGTTGGTTGAAGGCAACCGCATCCAAGCCATTGGCCCCTCACATGACTTGCCGCAAACAGCTGATGAGGTGATCAACGTTGCTGGGCATGTGGTGGTGCCCGGGCTTATCAATACGCATCATCATATGTATCAAACGCTGACGCGGGCGGTGCCCGCTGCACAAAACGTCAGCTTGTTTGGCTGGTTGAAGGCGCTTTATCCGATCTGGGCGAGGCTGACGCCGGAGATGATCCGGGTTTCAACGCAAACGGCGATGGCTGAGTTGTTATTGTCAGGCTGCACCACGTCGAGCGATCATTTGTATCTTTATCCCAATGGTTCGCGGTTGGACGATTCCATTGAGGCAGCGGCGGAGATTGGCATGCGCTTTCACGCCGCGCGGGGGGCCATGAGTGTTGGAGAGAGTGAGGGTGGGCTTCCACCGGACTCAGTTGTGGAAGATGAGCGCAGCATCTTGCGGGACATGCAACGCGTGGTGGAGTTGTACCATGATGCAGCGGAGTGCAGCATGTGCCGTGTCGTGTTGGCGCCATGTTCACCTTTTTCCGTGTCCAAGGACTTGATGCGGGAGAGTGCTGTGTTGGCGCGGCAGCTTGGGGTTTCGCTGCATACGCATTTGGCTGAGAACGATGATGACGTTTCCTACAGTTTAGAAAAATTCGGCTGCACCCCGGCCCAATATGCCGAGGACTTAGGCTGGACCGGGCGGGATGTGTGGCACGCCCACTGTGTGAAGTTGGATGATGACGGCATTTCACGCTTTGCCCGCACGGGCACAGGCGTGGCACACTGCCCGTGTTCCAATATGCGCTTGGCGTCGGGCATTGCGCCTGTCGGCAAGATGCGGAAGGCAGGTGTGCCCGTCGGCTTGGGGGTTGATGGTTCAGCGTCCAATGATGGAGCGCATATGATGGGTGAAGCGCGGGCCGCAATGTTGCTTCAGCGCGTTGGGTTTGGCCCTACTGCGATGACGGCGCGGGAGGCTTTGGAGATTGCCACGCTAGGTGGTGCCAAGGTTTTGAACCGTAGCGATGTGGGCGCATTGAAGCCCGGAATGGCCGCTGATATTGCAGTGTTTGATGTGGGCGGGATTGAGCACGCAGGTGCGTTGCATGACCCCGTGGCGGCGCTGCTTTTTTCAGCGCCGACCCGGGCAGCTTATACCATGGTGAACGGCAAAATCGTTGTGCGCGAGGGACGCTTGGCAACTGTTGATGAACGCGCACTGGCTGCGCGGCACAACAGGTTGGCCGCGCAACTTGTTAACGGTTAGGTCGCATTCATCATTGGCCACACTTCCATGGCGCCGCGATAGATCATGTCGCCCGCCACATAAAGAATGACAGCCAAACCGACATAGGCAATCCAGCGATGGTTTTGCAACAGGCGTGCAATGAAGGATGCGGCGAGGCCCATTAACGCAATCGACAGCACAAGACCGATAATCAAAACATTGGGATGATCTTTTGCGGCGCCGGCAACGGCCAACACGTTGTCGAGCGACATCGACACGTCAGCAATGACGATTTGCCATGCGGCCTGGGCGAAGGTTTTGCGTGGTGCACCTTTGGCAACACCGCCGTCTTTGTTGACATCTTCGTCGCCAAGGGCTTCGATCGCATCCAGGTCATGCGAGTGGTCGGATCGGAGCTCGGTCCACATTTTCCAGCAGACCCAGAGCAGCAATATGCCGCCCGCCAACAACAATCCGATGACTTGGAGGAGTTGCGTTGTAATCAGTGCGAAGCCAATGCGCAGAACAGTGGCGGCGATAATGCCGATGAGAATGGCTTTATTGCGCTGATCTTTCGGGAGTCCTGCTGCGGCAAGACCGATGACGATGGCGTTGTCGCCTGCCAGCACCAAATCAATCATGATGACTTGGCCGAGGGCGATCAGGGCTTCGCTGGTGAGCAGGCTTTCAAACAAAATTTGGTATCCCAACATGATTCATTGGCGTGTTGCATAGAATGGCTGGAGGAACGAAACAACCCGACATGTGGTGTTTGTTGTTCACAGCAACGCTTCTATTTCTGCACGGGTGGGCATGGAGGGAGCAGTGCCCGGGCGGGTGACGGATATGCCTGCGGTGGCGCTGCCAAAAAGGGCGGCGGCTTCCGGTGTTTCGCCACGTGCCAATGCCGCAGCAAAGCCCCCGTTAAACGCATCTCCAGCACCTGTGGTGTCAACCACCGGGCCTGCGGAGAAAACGGGGATGTGGAGCGACTTTTCGCGCGTGTGCAGCAGCGAACCATTGCCGCCAAGCGTGATCAACACGGTGCCGACACCTTTGCTAAGGAACACATCGGCGGCTTTGCGGGCTGTCACGACATCGGTGACGTCAATGCCCGTCAGCAAAGTGGCTTCGCTCTCGTTGGGGGTGACGTAGTCGCAGAGTTTGTAAATCGCATCATCCAGCGGAGCGGCAGGGGCGGTGTTGAGAATGGTTGTGGTGCCTGCGGCTTTGGCGATTTGCAGGGCGTGAAGCGCAGCGGGGATGGGTTGCTCCAGCTGGGTCATGAAAACTTTTGCATTCTCGATGGCGCTTCGGCTTTTTTCGACATCGGCGCCGGAAATGGTTCCTGCGGCCCCTGCAATGACAATGATGGCATTGGCGCCCGTGCCGTCCTGCACGAAAATATAGGCGGCACCGGTTGAATTATCAGTCACTTGTTCGGCGTGCACAGTGACACCTTCTTTGGCGTACATGGCAAGCGCACGGTCGCCGAAATCATCTTTGCCGAGCTTGGTGATGAAGGTGACGTCCGCTCCGGCGCGGGCAGCCGCGACGGTTTGGTTGGATCCCTTGCCGCCCGGCCCCATGGCGAAGGAGGTGCCAAGTATTGTCTCACCCATGATGGGTTGGCGGGCCGCGCGAAAGGCGAGATCAGCCACGTAGATGCCGAGTATGGTGACGCCGGATTTTGCCATTGTTTATGCGCCCAGTTTTGCGTCCGGGGGAATGACGCCCATCTTGAATTTGAAGCAGCCATAGAAGCGGCGTTCGCGGGTTTGCACTACGCAAAAGGCGCGCTTGGCGTGTTCGTAAAAGGCGAAGCGTTCGATGGATCCCATCGGCCAGCTTTTACCTTCGGCGCGGTCGACTTCTTTTTGCACCTCTTGCGCGACGGGCAGAAGTTCCGTCGGGTTGCCCATCACTTCCATGCGGGCAGCAGCTTCCCCCATAGGTACGGCGGGGTCGAGCGGGAAGATCGAAAGAAGTGCGCGGATGGCGGTGGGCGCGTCAGCGTCGATGCGCAACACTTTGCCGTAAGCCGTTTCCATGGCGACGGAGTCCGCCGGGAAATTTGCATCGCAGACGATGAGATCATCGCCATGGCCCATGGAGGCGAGGGCATGAAGGACATCGGCGTTAAGCATGGGGTCGAGGTGTTTGAGCATGGTTCGTCTCCGGTTTTGGTGAGAGTTTGGCGAAGGATGCGGGAATGTGCAAGGATGCAAAATTAGCGGTATCGGAGTGTCCGATACAGCTTTCCAATTTTTGTCATCACCGCACTTGTTGCGGTGATCCATGGTGCAGCAATCACAGTGTCGCAAGCGTGCTCGCTGAGCACGCATTGATGTTCCGCTTGCTCTGCGATGGATTGCCGGAACATGTCCGGCAATGACAGTGTTTTGGCATGGAGAGAAGGTACCTTATGCGTTTCATGCGTCGTGCGATTGACCTTCGCCAGAAGGGAAGGGCAACATTTGAAAAATTGCATCATCAGTTGGAGAAGCTTGATCCCGGCCTTCGCCGGGATGACGATATGGTGGGGGATTGCAGGGCAGTGCTCCTCAAAAGAAAAAAGCCGCCCAACATTTCTGTTGGACGGCTTTTGTCCCGACCTTCGCCAGGATGACGGTTTGTTTTTACGCCTCAGCGTTCTCTTCAGCAATCCGCTCAGCTTCGGCTTCCTCAAACAAAGCTTCAGCAGCGGCGCGCACTTCAGCGCGGTCGGATGCTGGGCCTGTCAGGACTTCGCCGCGGGCTTGCAATGCGGCTTCTTCAACCGAGCGGGCCACGTTGACTTTCACCTGCACGGTGACTTCGGGGTGCAGTGAAACGTCAACCACATGCAGACCAATGATCTTGATGGGGTTCATCAATTCCACGTGGTTGCGGTGAACTGCAACGCCGGTTTCAGCTGACGCAGCATCGGCGATGTCGCGGGGGGAAACCGAGCCATAGAGTTGGCCCGATTCACCGGCTTGGCGGATGATGGTGAAGGCTTTGTCCTTCAGCTTCGCCGCTTCGGCTTCGGAGCTTTGACGCTGAACAGCGTTCTTAGCAACGAGGTCGGATTTTTGTGCCTCAAACTTGGCTTCGTTGGCTTTGTTGGCACGTAGCGCCTTGCCGCGTGGCAAAAGGAAGTTACGGGCGTAACCGTCCTTCACCTTCACGGATTCGCCCATGTGGCCAAGCTTGGCGACGCGTTCGAGCAAAATAACTTGCATGATCTGTGTCTCCCTTAACCGATGACGTAGGGCAGAAGGCCCAGAAAGCGCGCGCGCTTGATGGCGCGGGCGAGTTCACGTTGCTTTTTCACGCACACTGCGGAAATGCGCGAGGGCACAATCTTGCCACGCTCAGAAATATAGCGTTGCAGCATGCGCACATCTTTGTAATCAATCTTTGGCGCGTTGGGGCCCGTGAACGGGCAGGTTTTCTTGCGGCGGAAAAACGGCCGACGGGCTTGAGCTTCAGCCATCAGTTAAACTCCTCGGTTGGAATACCATCATCATCATCGCGGCGGCGTTCGGACCGGCGCATCATGGCCGATGGGCCTGCTTCCAGTTCTTCAACAGCAATGGTCATGAAGCGGATCACGTCTTCTGAAATCAACATCTGGCGTTCCATTTCGGCCACGGCCTTATAGTCACCAGAGATGTTCAGCAGTGTCATGTGGGCTTTGCGGTTTTTCTTGATGCGATAGGTGAGGGATTTGACGCCCCAATTCTCGACCTTCTCAACCTTGGCGCCATTGCTTTCCAGCACGACCTTGTATTGATCGATCAACGCATCAACCTGCGCTGTCGTTGCATCCTGACGCACCAGGAATGTGTGTTCATAAAGACCCATAAGGGGTTCCTTTCGTTTTTGACTTCATCAAAAGCACCGGCGCGAAGCCTCTTTCCGAACCCATTGAAAGGTCTGAAAGTATGGTCTGACAAGAGCAGTAACACGGGAAGTAGGGTTCTTTCTTGCGGCCTATTCTGATCCGAAAAGTCTGCAACTTTTCGGGAATATGCCCGTAAACCCACGTCGATTTCTCGGCGCTTCCGTTCAGCCACTAGCACGATGCCTTTGGATGAGCGGCTTATGGCTGATGGGGGAGGGGATTGCAAGGGGAGCTTTATGTGAGATTTGGCTGAACCGTCGCGCCCCACGTGCCGTAGTTCAAACACATAACTGTGAGTAGACTTGTTACAGCATTGTTGTGATGATTTGTTAACCCCCACCAAGCCCCAGGAGTGATCCCATGTATATTTCCAATCCCAGTTCGAATTCAATTCGTCTTGACCGCCGCAAATTTTTGGGCGTGGCCACTGCGTTGATTGCAGCGGGCGTTTTACCGCACTCGGCGCTGGCGCTGGCGGGCCCGCACAGTTTCAAGCATGGCACTTTTGATCTGACTGTCGTCAGCGATGGCACGTTGCAATTGCCACTCGCCATCGTGAGCCCCGATGCAAAGCCCGAGGAATTGAAAGCCCTGATGGGCGCTGCGGTGCAGGCCGGTGACATGTTTGTGCCAGAGGTGAACGTTGTCGTGGCGAAGTCAGGCAGCGATGTGATCATGTTCGACACTGGTGCAGGTGGCGGCATGGGAAAAACCGCAGGCATGGTCATGGAAAGCCTGAAGGCCGCCGGACTTGATGCGGCTGCGATTAACAAAGTCGTATTTACCCATGCCCACCCCGACCATTTGTTTGGCGCGGTGGGTGCGGATAGCAAGCTGGCGTTCCCCAACGCTTCGTTCCATATGGCTGAAAATGAATTGAACTTCTGGACGCCTGCTGATCTGGCGTCGAAAATGCCAGAAGCCATGCAGGGCATGGTCAAAGGCATCCAAGGCAACTTGGCTGTCTTGAAAGACAAGCTTGTCACCTTCAAAACCGGGGCTGAATTGCTACCGGGCGTTGCTGTGCTGGATACACCAGGACACACACCGGGCCATGTGTCGTTTGAACTGGCTGGAGGCGATGGTTTGATCTTGGTGGGTGATGCTCTGACGGTGCCTTCCGTGTTCTTCGCACACCCCGAATGGAAGTTCGGTTTCGATTCCGATGGCGAAATGGCTGGCAAGAGCCGCCGCACACTGCTGGATATGGCGGTGGCTGGCAAGAAACAAATGCTGGGTTATCACTGGGCCTATCCGGGCTTGGGCCGTGCGGAAGCGAAAGACGGCGCGTTTGCGTATGTGGCGAGTTGAGTAATTATTTAAAATATGAGGTTTTTCAGGCCCTGCACGAACGTGCGGGGCCTTTTTTTCAGAAACCCTCTTCTTGAATTACTTACGTTTATATGGGAGTTTGTATGTATGAATAGCAGCGCAATATCATTCGAGTGGAACTTCGAAAAAGACCTGATCAACATTGCGAAGCATGGCGATGACTTCAATTTTGCGCAGCGAGCTTTCAAAGACTCATACCGCATAATTGCTGAAGACATGGCCCACAGCGAAGAAGAAAAACGCTATTTCTGCATTGGGAAAGTGAACGGTACTATTCTAACGGTGCGCTTTACATGGCGCGACAAAAGAATTCGAATTTTTGGCGCAGGTTATTGGCGGAAGGGAAAACAGATTTATGAAGAAGAAAATGGTTGAGTACACAGAAGGCGAAATTGGCAAGGTGAAGATCGTCAAAGATTTTCTGCCAGCGCCGTCGGAGCTTGTGTTGAAGGATGATAATGTGAAGGTGACACTGAGCTTGTCGCGCCGCAGCATCGAGTTTTTCAAGCGCGAAGCGAAGCGGCAGCACGTGCCCTATCAGAAAATGATCAGGGCGCTGGTGGATGGTTATGCGGAACGGGTGGGGAAGTAACGCGTCATTGGCCTTCAAGGGTTTATCAAAATACTTTCGGCAGCCCGGCTTGCCGTAAAATGGCATTGGCAGTGTGCCGGCTTGGAATGCCTACAGGCACTGGAAAATTCGTCTTGGTGATCGGGCTATACCAAATTTCGTGGCTGCCTTTGCCTTGCCTGACAAGGAAACAGCCAGCGGCTTGCAACATCTCACGTAAAGAACGGTCGAATTGCGGAGCCATTATGCAGCAGCCGCTTCTCGCATCGCTGTAATCTGGATATAGACATCGCTCGGCGAAACGCCGGGGTGATTGTCTGGCAATAAGTCCAAAGCCATCGCCTTGATCTTCTCCAGCACACCATCAAGCGACGGTGAATCAGCTGCCGCTGGAATGGCGTCACATGAGCCGCTCCAGACGGAGGCTTTGTCGTCCCATACAGCTGAAATAGTGAAGATCACGGGTTTTTGCATCCCATGACCCTACCACTGTAGAGCTTAATTGTCGAGGAACGAGCGCAGCTTCCTAGACCTGCTTGGATGCTTCAGTTTGCGCAGCGCTTTTGCCTCAATCTGCCGGATACGTTCGCGCGTTACTGAGAACTGTTGGCCTACTTCTTCCAGTGTGTGATCAGTGTTCATGCCGATGCCGAAGCGCATGCGGAGGACTCGTTCTTCACGTGGCGTGAGCGACGCAAGCACGCGTGTTGTGGTTTCGCGCAGGTTGGCCTGGATGGCGGCGTCGATGGGGAGGATGGCGCCCTTGTCTTCGATGAAGTCACCGAGGTGTGAATCTTCTTCGTCACCCACTGGGGTTTCGAGGGAGATTGGTTCCTTGGCGATTTTCATTACCTTGCGGACTTTTTCCAGCGGCATTGACAGTTTTTCTGACAGTTCCTCAGGGGTCGGTTCGCGGCCGATTTCGTGCATCATCTGACGTGACGTGCGCACGATCTTGTTGATGGTTTCGATCATGTGGACCGGAATACGGATGGTGCGGGCCTGGTCGGCGATCGAGCGGGTGATGGCTTGGCGGATCCACCACGTCGCGTAGGTCGAGAATTTATAACCACGGCGATATTCGAACTTGTCGACGGCCTTCATCAGGCCGATGTTGCCTTCCTGAATGAGATCGAGGAATTGCAGGCCGCGGTTGGTGTATTTTTTCGCAATCGAAATGACGAGGCGCAAGTTGGCTTCCACCATCTCCTTCTTGGCAATGCGGGCTTCGCGCTCACCTTTTTGCACCTTGCCGACGATGGAGCGGAATTCCTGAATCTGTAAACCGGTGGCGGAGGCGAGTTCGAAAATTTCATCGCGCAAGACCACGATGGAATCCTTCTCGTCGTTGACCCACTTTTTCCAGCCGTGTTTGACAAGCCTGCCCACGCGCTTCAGCCAATCGGCATCCAACTCGTTGGTTTGATATTCCTTCAGAAATTCGTCGCGCGGGACACGATAGGTTTCGGCCAAGCGCATCAACCGTCCCTCAAGCATGTTGAGGCGTTTTGAGATATCGTAAAGCTGGTCGACCAATGCCTCGATACGCGCATTGTTGAGCGAGAGGGACTTCACCATGACGATGATATCGTCGCGCAGTTTGCGGTAACGGCGTTCCTGTGAGGGTGACAGGCCTTCGCCTTCGGTCACTTCCTGGTCTTGCAGCTTGCGCAAGGACTTGTAGAGGCGCGCAATCTCGTCGAACACTTCCAGGACTTTCGGCTTCAGTTCGATTTCCATGGCGGACAATGATACGCCGAGGTCATCGCCCTCGTCGTCTTCTTCATCCTCAACGTTGGGCTTGTCGAAATCTTCCGGTGACAGCACGTCGGAATAATCATCGTCATCACCCCGGCGCACGGGTGGCGGAATGTTGCGCTTGAGGTCCTGTTTCTTTTGTTCGGCGCGCTTGAGTTCAGCTTGCTTGCGCACCTCTTCTTTCGGCGGCACGTAGGGCATGGGTGTCGCCACGACCTGGTTTTGCTTGGCATCTGGGCCAGCGTAAGTGGCTTCCAAGTCGATGATGTCGCGAAGAAGAATTTTTCCTTCATTCAACTCATCGCGCCAGATGATAATGGCCTGGAATGTCAGCGGGCTTTCGCACAAGCCCGCAATCATGGTTTCGCGGCCGGCCTCGATGCGCTTGGCGATGGCGATTTCGCCTTCGCGCGACAGCAATTCCACGGCACCCATTTCACGCAGGTACATGCGCACGGGGTCATCCGTGCGGTCAGCGGGAAGCTTTGGCGCATCCACCTTCATGATTTCGGTGGAGCCCGACTCTTCTTCCACCTTGGCGACGACGTTTTCGGTTTCTTCTTCCGATTCAACAACCGTGATGCCCATCTCGGCCAACATGCCGTAGATGTCTTCAATCTGGTCTGAGGTCACTTCGTCTGATGGCAAGACGGCGTTCAACTCGTCCAAGGTGACATAGCCACGGGCCTTGGCGGTTTTGATCAGGCGTTTGACGGCGGCATCCGTGAGGTCGAGCAGGGGGGAATCCTGGCCTGCCTCTGGCACGTCTGCTTCGGTGTTGCCATCTTCGTTCGCGGGCTTTTCTTCTGGCTCTGTCGGTGGCTTCACGGTGGTGTCTTTGGGGGTACGTGCCATGTCTCGTCCTTGTCGCCGGGCCGCGTTAACAGCCGAAAATTCGATTCGTTGTCTGTACTTAGTGATTCGGCTCTTAATTGCGGCTTAACCATGCCGCTGAAAGCATGCTTAAGATGTCGGGTCGCTGTTTCGCCCAGAGGCCGCACCGAACCCCTGGATGAGGGCTTCTGAGCCTAAAGATGAATGCAACTCTTCACGCACCGCAGAAAGCGCGTTCAGGTTTTCTTCCGTTGGATCGTTGGCGAAGACGGTCTCAGCCGCTTTCAACTCACGGTCTAACGTGACAGTTTTACGGTGGAGGGCAATCATCTGGCGGAGGCCTGTCCGGGCATCA
>JANOPL010000033.1:0-50844 GCA_031421835.1 Hyphomicrobiales bacterium
CGGTGTGCCGCAGGTCGAAGTTACCTTCGACATCGACGCCAACGGCATCGTCAATGTGTCTGCCAAAGACAAGGCCACCAACAAAGAACAGCAGATCCGCATTCAAGCCTCAGGCGGCCTGTCGGATGCTGAAGTTGAAAAAATGGTGAAGGACGCTGAAGCCAATGCCGCCGAAGACAAGAAGAAGGTTGCTCTGGTTGAAGCCCGGAACCAGGCTGAAGGTCTGATCCATGCCACCCACAAGTCGATGGCCGACTTGGGCGAGAAGATCGCTCCTGCCGACAAGGAAGCTGCTGAAGCTGCCATTGCCGAGGTCAAGGAAGCCATTGAAGGTGGCGACCCTGATGTGATCAAGGAAAAGACCACAGCCCTTGCGCAAGCGTCGATGAAAATCGGTGAAGCCTTGTACAAGCAAGCCGGTGCCAACAAGGGCGACGGGACGCGTGATTCCGATGATGATCAGGATGACGGCCCGGTTGAACGCGACGAACTCGACGACATCATGGATGCCGAGTTTGAAGAGGTCAAAGACGACGACAAGAAGTCGTGAGCCCTGCTTGCAGCGCATCCTTCGAGGCGAGTGCTTTGCACTCGCACCTCAGGATGAGGTTGTATATGACGTCAGTTTAGCCCTCACCCTGAGGTGCCGCGCCAGCGGCATCGAAGGGCGAGGGCAAACGCAATGAATGATCCAAATGGCAAAACGTGATTTCTACGAAATTCTGGGTGTTGCAAAAGGTGCTGATGAAAAGGCGCTGAAATCGGCATATCGCAATCAGGCCAAAAAATACCACCCCGACGCCAACCCCGGCGACAAGACGATGGAAGCCAAGTTCAAGGAAATCAACGAGGCATACGACATCCTCAAAGACCCACAGAAAAAAGCGGCTTACGACCGCTTCGGCCATCAGGCTTTTGAAAATGGTGCCGGTGGTGGCAGGCCCGGTGGACCGGGTTTTGGCCCTGATTTCTCGTCTTCGATGTCTGATATTTTCGAAGACCTGTTCGGCGACGTGATGGGGGGCAGAGGTGGCCAGCGCCAGCGCCGAGGTGGCACAGGTGCCCAGCGTGGCTCTGATCTGCGCTATAACCTGGAAGTCAATTTCGCTGATGCTTATCGCGGCAAAAATGCGTCCGTGCGTGTGCCGTCTTCTGTCTCCTGCGAAGTTTGCAAAGGTTCAGGTGCCAAGCCCGGCACGGCGCCTAAGACCTGCAGCACGTGCAATGGGGCTGGTGCTGTTAGGTCACAATCGGGTTTCTTCACAGTCGAACGTGCTTGCCCCACGTGCTCAGGTCGCGGCCAAGTGATTGCCGACCCGTGTGCGGCCTGTGGCGGCCAAGGCCGTGTCACCAAGGAGCGTACGCTTTCGGTTAATATTCCGGCTGGCGTGGAAGATGGAACACGCATCAGGCTCTCTGGTGAAGGCGAAGCGGGAACGCGCGGCGGACCATCGGGTGATCTTTATATTTTCATCTCGGTGCGGCCCCATGAATTTTTCCAGCGTGAAGGCGCTGATCTGTTTTGCAAAGTTCCGATTTCGATGGCGACAGCATCGCTGGGCGGTGAAATTGAAGTGCCCACGATTGACGGCAAAAAAGCCCGCGTCACCATTCCTGACGGCACGCAATCCGGCAAACAGTTCCGCCTGAAAACCAAAGGCATGCCGGTGCTGCGCACCCAACAATTCGGCGACATGTATATTCAGGTGTCTGTTGAAACACCTGTCAACCTCACACGGCGGCAGCGTGAACTGTTGCGTGAGTTTGACACCGAAGCGCGCAACAACTCGCCGGAGTCGGAAGGCTTTTTCTCAAAGGCGAAAGCGTTTTGGGATGGTTTCGGGAGTTAGTTCCGCCAACCGCGTCTGAACTCATCGTCAAAATCAACGTTCTCGACGTGAGAGCTTGCGCGCGTTTTTGGCATCGCTTCGTAAAGGTGGTTGGCACACCAGCCCAAGACCGCCATCGTCAAGACTGGAATGGCCGACCACGGCAGGCCGTTGAGCACGGCATTTAATTCTTGCACCGCATACATGATAGTCAATGCCGCCAGTTTGAGCCACGTGTTTGCGTTCAACGCATTTCTGGCAGCAAACAAGAAGCCGAAAACGATTGTCATTACGATAACGCTTAGCAAAAATATCACGTTGAATGCTTGCCCTCGTGCGAAGTCAGGCAAGATTTCTTTGAGCTGCCCAATATTGTCTTCAAAGACCAACAACACAACTGTCGACAACATTGGTGATGCTGCTGCGGTCAATATTAAAATGGCAAAGACGTGCTGCGGTGTCAGATCATCGGCCTTCTGTTTTGCCTGCATCAAAATAACGGTTACCGCAAAAAGCACAGCACATAATGCGAGGGAAAAAAGCGCCATTTTGAGCGATATTCCACCTGTCGTGTAAAACTCTATTCCGCCAGGTAGCGATACCGCAAAACCAAGGAGTTGCGACAGAGCAATAACGCCAAAAAAGCCGTTGCCGGGGCTTACGTGGTCGAGAAAACGGGCGAGGTAAACCAAAACGGCTGTGCCGGCCATTCCGGTAATGATACCACACCACAATTGAATTTGAGTGATATCCAAGTCCGATAGCATTTGAGTGTAAGCCTGCAAAAGGCCGAACCACATGTAGCCAGAAATTCCAAGGGTCAGCCCAACTGTTATCGGGCTTAACGCATTGGCAACAGGCATTGAAGTTTGTCCAATGGGGCTCAACCAATATGCCATCATTAGCCAGACTTGGATTATGGCCCATGCGCTCATCCAACTGGTGATGCCAGTTGAAAAAATTGAGACCCGCAGTATTTGTTCTTGGTTAAACACACTTTTGGGCCAGGGCATGAAGCCCAGGGCCGGGATGTGTTGGCCAATAACCAGTGCAGCCCCCACAAAGCAAATCGTTTTGACCACTGCACTGCGCGCTGTGGTTTCAGCCACCATCACGTTCGCTCATATATATCGTCGTAACGAATAATGTCGTCTTCACCCAGATAGTCACCGAATTGCACTTCGATGATTTCAACCTGATCGGTGCCGAAGTTCTCAAGCCGGTGCTTAGAGCCAAAAGGGATATCAACCGACTGGCCGCGAGTGAGTGTCAGGATTTTATCATCTACCGTGACTGTGGCTGTGCCACCCACCACCGTCCAATGCTCGTAGCGGTGCCGGTGGCTTTGCAGCGAGAGGCGGCCCTGCGGGTTGACCGAGAGGCGTTTGACTTTAAAGCCGGATTTCTCTTCGAGGACATGGAAGGCGCCCCATGGCCGTGTTTCGCTGATCATTCCCAAACCTTAGAGCGTCAATTTAAAAGCTGCAATTGACCTTTGTTACCGTTCATGTCTATAAGCCCGCCCAATGGCCCGGAGTTTCCGGGCAAAACCGTTTCCGGCTGACCCGGCTTCGGGTCAATTGTCAGACGATACAGGAAATATAATGGCCAATACATCTTCCGCCAAGAAGGCGACCCGCGTTGCCTCGCGCCGCGCCATCATCAACAAAAACCGCACCAGCATGGTGCGTTCGACCGTTCGGAAGGTCGAGGAGGCCATCACATCCGGCAAGAAAGCCGATGCTGAAGCAGCCTTGAAGACTGCAACGCCGCAGTTGGCCCGTGGCGCCCAAAAGGGAATCATGCACAAGAACACCGCATCGCGGAAGGTTTCGCGCCTGACCGCACGCGTCAAGGCGATGACAGCCTGACCGACTTTTTCAAGGCAGGCGGAATAAATCCACCTGCGAGATGAATTTATTAAAATTGTGATTGAGAGGGCTGCCAACATTGCTTTTGGCAGCCCTTTTTTTGTCCGGATGCGGACAATTATGTTCATTTTTAATGTTTGATTTCAATATTTTATCAGCAGGTCCGTAGATTAGGGTTGAGCCAGCGTCAGGCATCGGCAAGACGAGCTTGAGTCAAGCAGATTCTTTTCTGCCATAATTGCAACTGTGCCGGTTTGTGACAGTTTTGTGAATCTCCTGCGAGATTCAGATGCTTAACTTGACGGGATCGGGTGAAAATCGGTGGTTTCAAGGGGCCACGAGCGCAATCCGTGTACGGACAGCCTAAAAACAGCGTTGCGACGCCTTGCTCCCCCTGCCTAGGGTCTTCTGACAGCTGCGGGGTAGGGCAAAGCAATTTGTGACAATTCGTGGTGGGGATCGGCACAGGGGCAAGCGTTAGTCGCGTTTCTTTGAAGCATAACACTTCACGTTTTCGGCATGAATGGGTGCGAGCCCAGGCAGGACGCGGTTTGGTCGGCTGGCTCAACGCTCTTGGCGTTGTTGCCGGTCAAGACCAACGGGGGTGGTTGGCGACATCCGGGGGCTTGGATGTTGCAGAACGAGTTGAGTGCAACGGGTGTGGTTCTCACGTCCGGTGCTCGGGTGGCAAATTGAAGTAGAAGTGGAAGACAACGTGAATGAGGCACTGAAGGCACCGGCTGCACTTGATCTGACGACACATGCAGCATTGGCCACACTCAAGCAGAACTGGCAACGCATCCAGCAGCGTTTGCGCAGTGAATTGGGGGAAGATCTTTTTAACAGCTGGTTTGGGCGGATGGATATTGAAGGGTTTTCTGGCGGACATTTGATGGTTTCGGTACCGACGCGCTTTTTGAAGAGTTGGATTGAAAGCCATTATGTCCAGCGTCTGCAAAAAATTGCGGCGACTGAACTTGAGGGTTTGAGCCTGGTGCAAGTCAAGGTTCGCCAGCAGGGCGTTGCAGTGGTTTCGCTGCCCCAAAAACCAACGCAACGCGTGGCTCTGGTGCATTCCGAAACGCCACGTCATGCGCCATTGGTGTTGCCTGAACTTATGAATGACAAAACTTCAGTGCTGGATGAGGGTCAAACCTTTGACAGTTTCATGGTGGGGTCTGCCAATCAGTTGGCACATGCTGCGGCAATGCGGGTGGCCCAGGCCCAGCCGGGTGCGGCGTTGGGTTTCAATCCACTTTATATTCATGCTGCTGCTGGCTTGGGGAAAAGTCATCTTCTCAACGCCATCGCGCATAAAATCCGGACCGGCAATTCGCCACGGCGGGTTTTGACGCTGACGGCCGAGCGCTTCATGTATGGCTTCATCCAAGCCGTGCGCCAGCGCGATACCCTGTCGTTCAAAGACCAATTCAGCGCCGTTGATGTATTGCTGATTGATGATTTTCAGTTTCTGCAAGGCAAGGCCATTCAACAAGAGTTTTGCCATGCCTTCAACGCGCTGGTCGATGCCAAGCGGCAAGTGGTGATTGCAGCTGATGTGCCACCGGCACAGCTTGATGCCATTGATCAACGCATGCGCTCCCGCATGATGGGCGGGTTGGTGGTTGATATTGAAGCGCCGGATGTTGAGCTGCGCCATAAAATCGTGAAGGCGCGTTACGCCCAGATGTTGATGCGCGATGCTTCGCAAACCGTACCCGAAGACGTATTGGAATTGATCGCTGAACGCACCTCCGGGGGTGGACGTGAGCTTGAAGGGGCCCTCAACAAGGTGTTCGCCTATCAACAGTTCAACAATACGCCGATCACGCTGGATCTGGCTTCTGTTGTGTTGCGCGATGCTTCGGGCAATGGGGCCATGGACCCGGGCCGCATCAAGATCGATGATATTCTGAAAATTGTGGGGCGGCACTACAATGTGGCCAAGGCTGATCTTCTGTCACCCCGGCGTTCCAGGACAGTGGTGGTGCCACGGCAGATTGGCATGTATCTGGCCAAAAAACTAACCAGCCGGTCGCTGCCTGAAATTGGCCGTCGCTTTGGCGGGCGAGACCATTCCACCGTGCTCCATGCGGTACGCAAAATAGACGAACAGGTGCGGGTGGATGAAAAACTGGCGAAGGATGTGGCATTGCTCATCCGCCTGATGGAGCAGGTATGAGAGCTGTTTAAAACAGTCCAAGACGCTTGAATTGCGAGGGGTTAAAGGCCATTGTCTGCGGCCATCCCTTGCGCGTGTTGCGCGTCTGTTTTGAGAGCTAGAGTTTACAATCCATCATGCGCGTCACCATTGAACGGTCTGCCTTTCTGAAAGCCTTGAACCACGTGCAAAGCGTTGTTGAGCGGCGCAACACCATTCCTGTTTTGTCCAACGTGCTGGTGCAGGCCAAGCAGGGCGTTGTGAAGCTTACGGCAACGGACCTCGATATCGAGATTGTTGAAACCGTTGTGGCGGAAACCGCGCGCGAGGGTGCTGCCACCGTGCCCGCCCACATGCTTTATGACATCGTGCGCAAACTCAATGACGGCGCACAATTGCAATTGGAACAGGGGCCTGATTCATCGCGTGTGGTGATTACCGCAGGGCGTTCAAAATTTGCCTTGCAAGCCTTGCCTGCGGAAGACTTTCCGGATTTGTCGTCGGGCGAATTCGGCAATACTTTTGCTTTGCCTGCAACGGCTTTGAAGTTCCTGATTGAAAAAACCCGCTTTGCGATTTCGACTGAAGAGACACGCTATTATCTCAACGGCATTTATCTGCATCAGGCCAAGCAGGCTGACAGCTTGCGTGCGGTGGCGACGGACGGCCACCGTCTGGCGCAGGCACAGGTGAATTTGCCGGTGGGTGCTGACGGTATGCCGGGGGTGATTGTGCCGCGCAAAACCGTGCTTGAAATTGTCAAGTTGATGGAAGGCGAGGAGGGCGATGTTGAAGTGTCGTTGTCGTCTTCCAAAATCCGTTTCAGCGCCGGCAATCTCGTGCTGACCTCGAAACTTATCGACGGCACTTTCCCGGATTATGAGCGTGTCATTCCCCGCAACAACTCAAAAGTGCTGGTCACGGAAGCGAAGGATTTTGCCCAGGCGGTTGACCGCGTGTCGACCATCTCGCTTGAAAAGAGCAGGGCCGTGAAACTGTCGCTCAATGACGGCAGGCTTTCGCTGGTTGTCAACAATCCTGACTCCGGTTCCGCTGAAGAAGAGCTGGTGGTGGATTATGCGCAAGAGCCAATCGAGATTGGATTCAATTCGCGTTACCTGCTCGACGTGGCGGGACAGATCACAGCGGAAACCATTCGCTTTGAATTCCAGGATTCCGGTTCGCCGACCTTGGTGAAGGACCCGAAAGACGAGCACTCGCTTTACGTATTGATGCCGATGCGGGTCTGAAGCCCTGCACGACGTGACCACCACTCATTCCCATCGCATCACCCGGCTCACGCTGACGGATTACCGGAACTATCAGGCTTTGCGGCTGGATGCGCCAAAGGGCCTGATTGCGCTGACCGGGGCCAACGGGGCTGGCAAAACCAATGTACTCGAAGCCATATCGCTGTTGACACCGGGTCGGGGTTTGCGGGGGGCTGAGTTTCATACAATTGGCCGCAATGACGGCCAAGGGGCTTGGGCGGTTTCAGCCTTCACGTCCCATCATCGCGGTGAACAGCAACTGGGCACGGCGTGGACGACGTCGGAAAGCGAAGGCGTCAATGCAGCGCGTGCTGTTCTGGTTGATGGACACTTACAGAAAAGCTCCGGCGCCTTGGCGGGGCTGCTGCGTGTGGTGTGGTTAACGCCTGCGCTGGACCGCTTGTTCTCAGGCGCTGCCTCAGAGCGGCGGCGTTACCTCGACCGTATGGTGGCGCTGTTTGATGCCGACCATGGCGCACGTATCAACCGTTTTGAAAAGCTGATGCGTGAGCGCAACATGCTGTTGGCTGATGGCCGATTTGACCGGGCTTGGGCGGCGAGCCTCGAGATGCAGATGGCAGAGGAGGCAGTGGCGATTGCGGCTGCGCGGCTGCAATCGGTTGGCAACTTGGGTACATATTTGACGCCGGAGACATATGAAGGGCCGTTCCCATGGTCTCTGCTGTCGATTTCGGGCGAACTTGAAGACATGGTAGCCACACTGCCAGCCTTGGAGGCTGAGGAGCGCTACAAGAAGCTGTTGCAGGATGGTCGGGGCATCGACAAGGCGGCAGGACGCACACTGGTGGGGCCCCACCGCTCGGACCTGATTGTCAGGCACGGACCCAAGGACATGGCGGCGGAAGAGGGATCCACGGGGGAGCAAAAGGCGCTGCTGATTGGCTTGATCCTGGCACAAACGAAAGCCATCCGTGCGGTCACCGGATCAGCCCCGGTTTTGCTGCTGGATGAAATTGCCGCACACCTCGATAAAGCCCGCAGAACGGCACTTTTTGTCCACCTGGAGAGCCTCGATGTACAGGCCTGGATGACGGGTACGGAACCTGAACTTTTTGATGGCGCAGTTACCTCCACAGTGGTGTATCACGTGGAGAATGGCCGACTAACCGAATCGATATCTGACTGATGACAAGCGACGATCTTTCTCCCCCATCCCCCGAATATGGTGCCGACTCGATCAAGGTTCTGAAGGGTCTTGATGCGGTCCGAAAACGGCCGGGCATGTATATCGGCGACACCGATGACGGCTCGGGTCTGCACCACATGGTGTATGAGGTTGTCGACAACGCCATCGACGAAGCTTTGGCAGGTCATGCCACTTTGGTAACCGTCACATTGAACGCCGATGGCTCCGTGACAGTGACGGACAATGGTCGCGGCATTCCCACAGGCATCAAAGACGATGACGACCACGAGCCGAAGCGCTCGGCTGCCGAAATTGTGATGACGGAATTGCATGCCGGCGGAAAGTTCGACCAGAACTCCTACAAAGTCTCCGGCGGCCTGCATGGCGTGGGTGTGTCCGTCGTGAACGCCCTGTCGGTTAAGCTTGACTTGACCATTCATCGCAACAACCAGAGCCACCATATCAGCTTCACCCATGGCGTGCCCGATGGTCCGTTAAAGATTATCGGTGATGCCGGGGGCAAGCGCGGAACGGAAGTGACCTTCCTGCCGTCAACGGAAACTTTTACAAAAGTCGATTTTGATTTTGCCACGCTGGAGCATCGCTTGCGTGAATTGGCGTTTTTGAATTCCGGGGTGCGCGTTACCTTGACCGATAAGCGTGGGGTTGAGCCCGTTGTGGTTGAACTGTTTTATGAAGGTGGCATCTCGGCTTTTGTGCAGTATCTTGATCGCTCCAAACAAGCGCTGATCAAAGCTCCGATTTTGATCAAGGGTGAGCGCGACGGTATTACGGTTGAATGTGCGTTGTGGTGGAACGACAGTTACAACGAGAGTGTGTTCTGCTTCACCAACAACATTCCCCAGCGCGATGGTGGCACACATCTTGCGGGCTTTCGCGGCGCGTTGACACGCGTGGTGAATACCTATTCGTCCTCCATGGGGGCCGGCAAAAAGGAAAAGATCGCGATTACCGGTGATGACTCCCGTGAGGGTTTGACCTGTGTGTTGTCGGTGAAAGTGCCCGACCCAAAATTCTCGTCACAGACCAAAGACAAATTGGTGTCGTCGGAAGTCCGGCCCGTCGTTGAAAATTATGTCAACGATGCTTTGGGCGCATGGTTTGAAGAACACCCCTCTGATGCCAAAATCATCATCAATAAAGTGATTGAAGCTGCAGCAGCGCGTGAAGCGGCGCGCAAGGCCCGTGAACTGACACGCCGCAAGGGTGCGCTCGATATTTCATCGCTGCCCGGCAAATTGGCTGATTGTCAGGAACGTGATCCTGCGCTCTGCGAACTCTATATCGTCGAAGGGGATTCCGCTGGTGGTTCAGCCAAGCAAGCGCGCAACCGCGATAACCAGGCAGTGTTGCCACTGAAGGGTAAAATTCTGAACGTTGAGCGCGCACGCTTTGACAAGATGCTGGGGTCGGCGGAAGTTGGCACCTTGATCACCGCACTTGGCACTGGCATCGGGCGTGAAGAATTTAGCATTGAAAAACTGCGTTATCATAAAATCATCATCATGACCGATGCTGACGTTGATGGTGCTCATATTCGCACGATGTTGCTCACCTTCTTCTACCGGCAGATGCCTCTGGTGATTGAGCGCGGGCATTTGTTTATTGCCCAGCCGCCGCTTTATAAAATCAAGCGCGGCAATTCCGAGATGTATTTGAAAGACAACAAGGCACTGGAAGAGAACCTGATTGAATCAGGCCTCGATGGTGTGAAGCTGGTGTTGGCGGATGGCTCGGAACGGGCAGCTGGTGATCTTTTGGCAATTGTTGAAGAAGCACTTTCGGTGCGATCCATTATCGAGAGCTTGCACTCGCGCTACCCCACAATGGTGATTGAACAGGCGGCGATTGCGGGGGCACTCAATCCAGATATTGTGAATAATGCAGAGAATGGTCGGGGTGCTGCGGGTTACATCGCAAGGCGCCTGGATGTGTTGTCAGATGAAACTGAGCGCGGCTGGCTGGGTCTTGCCACGGAGGATGGTGGTTTGCAGTTCTCGCGCGAGCAACGGGGCGTCAAAGAGTCGTGGCTGATAGACGCCAAACTGATTGGCTCTTCGGATGCGCTTCGTCTCGACCGCAAGACGGCGCATCTGCAAGAGATTTACGCACGTCCTGCGAAGTTGAAGCGCAAGGATTCCGAAATTGCCATCAATGGGCCTTTAGGTTTGTTGGAAGCGGTGTTCGCCACGGGACGCAAGGGCGTGACCCTGCAACGCTATAAGGGTCTTGGCGAAATGAACCCTGATCAGCTTTGGGAAACCACGCTGGACCCCAATGTGCGCACCTTGTTGCGGGTGAAAGTTGCGGAAATGGACCAGGCCGATGACATCTTCACCAAGTTGATGGGCGATGTGGTGGAGCCGCGGCGTGAGTTCATTGTCAACAACGCGCTAAATGTTGCAAACCTAGACGTTTGAGCGTTTTGCGGGTTTTTCATCGAGCGCGGCAAGCAGTTTCAGGATTTGCACATCATCAAGACGGCCGATGTCTTTCGACAGGCGATTGGCCAGTTCTGTGGCCTTGGGACTCAGACCTTGCGTGTCGATGGTGATGCGGGGGTGGGACAGCCTTGCAAGCTTCACCAGTTCTTCCGCTTCATCCCAAATAATATTGAAATAGGCGAGCACACCTTGCAGCAGATGCCAAGACGGACGCCCGCGTTTTCCATGTTCCAATGCTGAGAGATAGGCCGACGACACATTTAGAGCTGCGGCCATATCTTTCAGAGTAACGTCGCGTTCTTGCCTGAGACTTCGCAATCTTTCGCCAAAAGGTGTCATGGGTGATGCCCGGATTTTCTCAGCCGCACATAGAATGCTCCGCCGCCGCCGTGCCGGGGGTGAGCCGGTTGAAAGCCCACAGCATGCAGCCTGAAGCTTTCCTCATGCAGCCACAGGGGCACTTCGCGGCGGAGGCGACCCTCGCGTTCAGGCGTGTGAAAGTGTGACGTGCCATGCAGCGTGTGACGGGCATAGGGCGAGGCCCCTTTGCCTGTGATAACCAAGACAAAGCGTACACCTTGATGACGTTGTGTGGACAGGAAATGCAACAGCTTCATGCGCGCGGTCTCAACGCCTTCGCCATGCAAATCCAAACGGGCCTCAGGATCGATTTGTCCCCGTCCCAGTTTTTGCGCGGTGCGCCGATCCATTTGCGCCAAGGGGGGCGGCACGTCGTTCATGGGGCGGCGCTTGACCATGGGTTCAGGTGCTGCAGGTGCATAGTGATGTGTGGTTTTGATTTCGACGGCTTTCGCCAATCGCCCAACAGCTTTCGTGGACGGTTTAACGCCCAGTGGTTTGACGGAGCGTTTCACTTCATCCCATAGCCCATGGTCGGGCATATCAATCGACTTGTGGCTCATGGCAAATGGCCCCAGCGTCTGGCCAACGGACGCGGCAACAAGGCCGTCATGGTGCCGGCACTTTTCATATGGCCTGCAATGTCGGCAGCGCTTTCTCCCCAACCCCAAAAAAAATCACCGCGGATAATGCCTCTGATGGCTGACCCTGTATCTTGTGCGATCATCAAGCGTTGGATGGCCGATGATCCAGCTTTGGCCTCTGGCGGCAGCGACGTGTTGATCCAGAGCGGTGTTCCAAACATCCAATAGGCGCGATCAATAGCGAGGGAGTGCAAGGGTGTGAGATTGACTTTTGCCGCACCAATTCCGCCCAGATTTGGATCGGTCACGTCTGTGCGTTGGAAAAAAATATAGGACTTGTTATGCCACATCAGCGCGCGCGCTTCATTCGGGTATGCGGCCATCCAGTCGCGCAACACCTGCATCGACATTTTTTCTTTTGGGGCAACACCGCGTTCCACCAATACATGACCGATGCCAGAATAGGGGTGTCCGGTTTTGCCGGAATAACTCAATCGAATTTGTGAACCATCTGCAAATTGCACGCGGCCCTGGCCCTGTACATGCATGAAAAACGCGTCAACCCAATCGGCAAGCCAACAGATGACTTCAGCGTTGTCGTGCAGTGAGCCTTGCTCAATTTCCTGGCGTGTATCATAGGCCTCTGCCGCACCGTTCACACGACGACCATAGCTCAGGCCTGTGCGCGTTGTTTCGTCTGCTGTAAAAGCAACGAGATCTTTAGGTTTGTCATAAACCGGAACCGGATAAAAAGAAGATTGTTGCCAAGACCCTTTGAGCAGCGGTTCATAATAGCCGGTGAACAAGCCCTCGGGGCGGGCTGCATCAGTCACAGTGTAGGGCCGAAAATAGGTCTCGAAAAACGCGCGGGCATCGTCAGCACCACCAGCTGCCTTGGCTGCTTCCAGCCAATCTTCCCTCATCCCTCCAAAGGCTGCGTCGCGTTTGAAGCCGGAGCCTGTTTTTAGAATTTCCGCCGCCGAACGTTGAAAGGCTTCCAGCGCGCGCTGGTGGTCTTGGTTTCGCCAGCCGTCTAAAGATTCAAACGCAACTGGCGTAAGGGCCTCATTCATTGTCGTCGGTGGCAACAAGCTTCCAGTTGGGATCCCGCGAAGTCACGTCGCGCTCGAACGTCCAAAGGTCTGACACGTTGCGGATGGCCTGATCATCGCCATCCACAACGGCCGCTGATTTATCCATGGTGGCGCTGATCATTTCACTGACAAAACCAATTTCGATTTGCGCTTTGGTGCCATTCAGCGCGGCGCGCTTCATGTCAGCTGACTTGACGCCAACAAACTGGAACTTCATGCTGTGGCCTTGGGTGTTACGTTTGTCGATTTCCGAACTGAAACTGTCGAGAAGCTCTTTTGACAGGAGCGCCTTCAAGGCTTGCTTGTCGCCCTTTGCAAAAGCTTCAAGCACCATTTCATAGGCCGCGCTGGCTCCTGCAACGAATGATTTCACAGTGAAGTCTTGAGACTTCGCGGCGATGGCCTCAAGTCCAAGGGCAAGCTCGCTGCCTTCCGGGGCATGGCCAGACCAGACTGGCTTTTGCGATTCCGGAGGCAAAACTTCACCATCCATGGGCGTGTTCATGTTTTCAGCCTTTGGCGCCGGTGTCGTTGGCGTCAACACGATCGGGGGTTTTTCCAAGCCTGTGCGTGTTCCCAAAACCGACCACAACCGCCACGCCACAACGGCGGCGATTACCAATAAAATCAAGTTGAGCGGGTCGAAGGCGGAGTTCATGCGTTTTCCTTTGGGCGGAGCATGGCAGCATAGCCAATTTCAACACTCTATATAGGCAACCTCACCCCGCATTCAAAGCCAGTTGTCGCATGCTTGCGGCGCACCCCGCCTTCATGATAGCCCATGCGTCGAAACGGAAGCGGATGAGGCCATCCGTTACAGATGCGGAGGCAAGATCATGGCGAAACCAACAAAACCCGTCAAAACGGCGGCGAAGAAAGCTGTGGGCAGAGCTCCGCCAGCGCCACGGGCAAACAACGGCGCAAAGCCTCAAGCCGTTGGAGCGGCCGCCGCAACGCCTGCTTTAAGCGCGCCGCCCCCTGCACCGGGGGCCCAACCGTCCCTGAAAATCCTGGGCCAGTACATGAAAGATTTCAGTTTTGAAAATCCCAATGCACCGGGCTCGCTGGCGCCGCAGACCGAACAACCTGACATCAATATCGCTGTGAATGTGAATGCCAAAAACCTCGGACCCAACGACTTCGAAGTCGAGCTGCATCTTGACGCCAAGGCCACGGGTGGTGGCAAAGTGGTGTTTGCAGCTGAACTGCTTTACGCCGGCATTTTCCGTATGGAAAACTTCCCGCAAAATATTCTGCCAGCGGCCGTGTTGATTGAATGTCCGCGCATGTTGTTTCCCTTTGCGCGGCAAATCATGGCTGAGGCAACGCGCAACGGCGGTTTTCCACCCTTGATGTTGGACCCGATTGATTTTGCGACCATGTATCAACGCCGGATGGCCGCACAGAACGCGCAAGCCTGAGGTCTATTCTACCAGTTTCGGCCAGAGGCTTTTTTCACCGAGCAGTTTGACAAGGGCAGCGTGAGCTGACCTTTGACTTCAGACAAACGGCTGGGCAATGGCGATGGTCTTGCTCTGGTGCTGTGTGCGGTTGCCGCAAAACTGGTTTTCCGTTGATCCCCTGTTGCAGCAAGGCCCAAAGCCGTCTGACGCCCGCCGATCAATTCCAGATACACATCCGCCAGTAATTCAGAGTCCAGTAAAGCTCCGTGTTTGGTGCGCTTTGAGAGATCGATGCCAAAGCGTTTGCACAAGGCATCCAGACTGTTTGAAGCCATGGGAAATTTCTGTTTGGCGATGG
The DNA here is from genome assembly GCA_031421835.1 of Hyphomicrobiales bacterium. Lineage (GTDB taxonomy): Bacteria > Pseudomonadota > Alphaproteobacteria > Rhizobiales > Aestuariivirgaceae > Aestuariivirga. The sequence goes on from JANOPL010000033.1 coordinate 14,544, forward strand.
CCAAGGTGTCGACCACTTGCGTCATCGGGATCGGCGGCCTGCCCACCGTCTTCAGTTCAGCATTGATGAAGGTCATATCAAAACTGGCGTTGTGAATGACCAGGGTGGAGTCTGCGATAAAGGTCAGAAATTCTTCGGCCTTATCGCCAAACAACGGCTTTCCTTTGAGGAATGCCGCAGACAGACCATGCACCGCTTCAGCTTCCTTGGGCATGTCGCGCTGTGGATCGAGGTAGACGTGAAAGGTCTCGCCAGACGGCATGTGGTTGACCAGTTCAACAGCCCCGATTTCAACGATGCGATGACCATCGCGCGGCGACAAACCTGTGGTTTCCGTATCGAGTACAATTTCCCGCGTCATAGGCGATGCGTCCTCTTGATCTCATCCAATACAGCGCGCGTGTGTTCTGCCAACGCCAGCAGAGTGCTGCTGTTTTCGATCACATAATCGGCCCGACGGCGCTTTTCCTGGTCGGGTATTTGTCGCGACATGATCATGTCGAGTTTCTGTTGCGTCATCCCGTCGCGGGCCAGTGCGCGCTGGCGTTGCTCGGTTTCGGGTGCCGACACAACAATGGTGACATCAACTGTTTTTTCCAGTTGTTTTTCAAATAGCAGAGGCACATCATAAACCACAATCGCGTGCCCCCTGCTCTCTGCAGCTGCAGTAAAAACGTCTCGGCATTTTGCAATTTCAGCATGAACGACTGTTTCCACACGACTGAGCTTCGAGGGGTCTGCCAAAACAGTTTCACTGAGCAGACGGCGATCAACTTTGTCATGTTGAACAGCTTCCGGTACGATTGGCTGCAAGAGGGTCGCTCCCGCCCTGCTGTCATAAAGTTTATGCACTTCCCTGTCAGAATCGAATAGCGGGATACCCTCGCCCACCAGGATGCGACCCACTTCTGATTTACCCATGGCGATAGAGCCAGTGAGGCCGATCTTGATCATGGCTGATAATCCGGATCGATGTCGCGTGCGACCAATGCGTGAAGCTCTGGTGTGACCAGTGGTGTGACGCCAAACCATTTTTCAAAACCGATGACAGCTTGATGCAACAACATGCCCAGTCCCGGGACTATTTTGTGATCGCGGTCTTTGGCTGTTTTCAAAAATAGCGTGATCAGTGGGGTGTACACGATGTCAGCGACGACAGAGGTGGGTTTCAGCTGCATCCATGGAATGTCTATTTGTGTCTCGCTGTTCATGCCTTGCGGCGTAGTGTTGATAAGCAAGTCTGTTGTATCAAGTGCCTGCCCGAGTTTTTCTACATCAACAGCGACGACGGATTTTCCAAAGTGTTCTGCGATTTGTTCGGCTCGAGCATGTGTGCGATTGTGAACGTGAATACGTTCAACGCCTTGGCGCAGAAGTTCGTCAACAAGTGCGCGCGCGGAGCCCCCAGCTCCAAGAATGGTGACGGTTTTTCCCGCACATTCAAAGTTGGAAAATTGGTCGATCACATTGGCGACAAAACCCGGACCATCCGTTGATGTGGCGTGAAGCTTATTATTCTCTAACCAAACAGTATTGAGCGCTCCAATGCGGCGCACCCGGTCGTCGGCCTCGTCGATCAAGGCCACAACATTTTCTTTATGCGGTAACGTGACGTTACAGCCGGCATATTCGCCGCGTCTGACACGTTCAAAAAACTGTGCCAGGTGTTCGGGCTCAACAGCCACTTTGTCGTATATTCCGCTGATACCGTGCTGTTTGATCCAGTGGTTGTGAATAAGGGGCGAGCGGGAATGCGCAACTGGCCAGCCGATGACGCAGGCTTTGATCATGCTGGCAATTCTCCCAGTTCACGCAAGTGAGCAAGCAATGGTAACAACGGCAAACCCAGAATCGTGAAATAATCTCCGGTGATATTCTGCATCAGTTGAATGCCCGGGCCTTCCAATTGATAACAACCAACGGATATCAGAACAGCACGTGGTATGGTTGCGAGGTAGTCGTTGATAAAACCATCTGACATTTGGCGCATGGTCAGCGTTGCCGTATCGCAATGAGCAGCGACCTGCTGACGATTGCGAAAAACCGAATAGGCGGTGTGCAAACGATGCGTTTTACCGTTCAGGCTTAGCAGATGTTGTTTCGCTTGTTCCTTGTTCCTTGGTTTGTGCAATACGTTACCATCAAGTTCAAAGGTTTGGTCCACGCCAATCACCAAGTCTGCGGGCTCTGGAGGTTCAACGGCATTGGCTTTTGCGTTTGCCAAAGTAACGGCCATATCATGGGGTGACAGGTGCGTGAGATGAGACTGAAGTTCTGATTCGTTCAAGGGCGAGGTTGCGGCGGTAAATACGACGCCAGCGCCGGAGAGCAGTGTCCGGCGAATTGCGCTTTGGGAGGCGAGAACGATCATGAAAGCATTTTAGCACGGTCTTGTGGCAGAGGCGGTGTCTTGATGGGGTTGCGCACAGGATTAAGTCATGGTTGTTGATGATTGTGGATAGTTTCCGTGGATTGGTCTTGAGTCCATGGGATCCGTGGATAAGATTTGAAAGATGTCCACAAATCCGCTGTATGGCGAGGCTGTGGGACATGGTTAAAGAATAATTAATTTATCCGGTTAAATTGAACTTAATGGGATAGCGGGCGTGTCAACTCTGCTCTGGTGAAGTTACGGTTATCCACATAAAAGCGGATTCCCACAGACCAACAGTAACATCATATTAATATCTTATTAATTATTGTTCTAGGATTGCGATGACGAAAATTCCCTTACTTGATGTTCTGCAACACCGTTTGCCTGACCGTCGACCGATCTGGTTGATGCGACAAGCAGGGCGATACCTTCCCGAATACCGGGACGTGAGAACTCACGCGGGTTCGTTTTTGAAACTCTGTTATAACCCTGTTTTGGCGTGTGAGGTGACACTGCAGCCCTTGAGGCGGTATGACGTGGATGCAGCCATACTGTTTTCGGATATTCTGGTCGTGCCCCATGCCATGGGGTTGAAGCTGGATTTTTTGGAAGGTGAAGGGCCGCGTCTGCAAACTGTTGGCAGCTTGGCCGAAGTTCAGGCGCTGGGAAGTGGGTCGGGTTCCCGGGAGTTCGAGGCTGTTTATGGAACTGTGTCTGGGGTGAGGACGGCGCTGGACCCTAAGATCGGTTTCATTGGCTTTTGTGGCGCACCGTGGACTGTTGCAAGTTACATGATCGAAGGTGGAAGTTCCAAACGGGCCGGAGCTGTCAAGGTTGCTGTGGAAAACCCTGAGTGGTTCAGCCTGATGATGGAAAAGCTGGTGGCCACGTCAACGGACTATTTGCTGGGACAAATTAGAGCAGGTGTGCAAGTCGTACAAATCTTTGACAGTTGGGCTGGTGATATTCCCTTGGAGGCGCGCGACCGCGTGGTGGTAAAACCCATTGCTGCAATCGTTGCCGGCGTTCGCAAACACTACCCGGATTTTCCGGTGATTGTTTTTGCCCGTGGTGTCGGGGGCGGCCATACCGCTGTTGCGGCGGGGACGGACGCGTCGGCAGTGGGCGTTGAACAAGATGTTGGTTTGGCTGGTGTGTTGGACGGTATGCCCGCGGGTGTTGCAGTTCAGGGGAATTTGGCGCCTGAGACTTTGTTGGAGAGTGACGACGTGATTGTTGCCGCAACCCGCAGGGTGCTTCAGGGGGTGCCGATGGCCCGACATATTTTCAATCTGGGTCACGGCATTGTTCCGCAGGTCAAACCGGAGGCGGTGACGACATTGGTCAATGCCGTGCGCGCTTTCGACAAGGATTAAGCGGGATGTATGAGTGGGTGAAGGTCATTCACATTTTGGCTGTGATCTCCTGGATGGTGGGACTTTTGTATTTGCCGCGGTTGTTTGTCTATCACGTGGATGCTCCGCTGGGTTCGGTGCAGGACGAAACGTTCAAGGTGATGGAGCGGCGCTTGATCAAAGCCATCATGCGGCCTGCGGCCTTGGTGTCCTTGGGAAGCGGCATAGGGTTGATTTGGATTACAGGCTTTAACCCATTGGAGTGGTGGCTACTGGTGAAACTGGTGGCGGTGCTCTTGATGTTCTTGGCGCATGGTAAACTCGAAACCCATGGTCAACAGTTTGCGCGGGGTGAACGATTACTTTCGGGGCGCTATTTCAGAGTTTTCAATGAAGTCCCCACGGTTCTGATGATTGTGATTGTGATCATGGTTGTGGTGAAGCCGTTTTCTTGAGGCTTTGCATTTTGGTTCAAAGCTGCTATGGCGGTTTGGTTCCCCTTGGGAACGTCCCTCCCCTCACTGAATGTTCGATGGCCGATGGTGCCTGAACCTCAGTTTTCAAAAAAGTTATGATCATGAATGCGATTGTCGATCTGAAAGAGATCAAGCTGGCCGATTTGAAGCGCAAGACTGCTGCTGAATTGGTTGTCCAAGCCGAAGAGCTCGAAGTTGAAAACGCGAGCGCCTTGCGCAAACAGGAACTCCTCTTTGCCATACTGAAAAATCTGGCAGCCCGTGGTGTGGAAATCATCGGCGAAGGGGTTGTTGAAGTATTGCTCGATGGCTTTGGCTTTATCCGCTCGGCTGAAGCAAATTATCTGGCGGGGCCAGACGATATTTATGTGAGCCCCAGTCAGATTCGCAAATTTGGTTTGCGCACCGGCGACACGGTTGAAGGTTTGATCCGCAGCCCCAAGGATGGCGAGCGATATTTCGCGCTGGTCAAAGTCAACAACATCAATTTTGAAGATCCCGAGAAGGTCAAGCACAAGGTTCATTTTGATAATCTGACGCCGCTCTATCCTGATCAGCGCCTGGAAATGGAAATCGCTGATCCCACGAAGAAGGATTATTCAGCTCGGGTGATCGACATTGTGGCTCCTATTGGTAAAGGCCAGCGTGGTTTGATCGTCGCGCCACCACGGACGGGCAAAACCGTATTCCTGCAGAACATCGCCAACTCGATCGCGACCAATCACCCTGAGTGCTACCTGATTGTGTTGCTGATTGATGAGCGTCCGGAAGAAGTGACGGATATGCAGCGGTCGGTCAAAGGTGAGGTCATCAGCTCGACATTTGACGAACCGGCGACGCGGCATGTAGCGGTGGCCGAAATGGTCATCGAGAAGGCCAAGCGGCTGGTTGAACATGGGCGCGACGTCGTTATTCTGCTGGACTCGATTACGCGTTTGGGTCGTGCCTACAACACGGTCGTGCCATCGTCGGGTAAGGTCCTGACGGGCGGCGTGGATGCCAATGCGTTGCAACGGCCCAAGCGTTTCTTTGGTGCCGCTCGTAATATTGAGTTTGGCGGTTCACTGACGATCATCGCTACTGCTTTGATTGATACCGGCAGCCGCATGGACGAAGTGATTTTCGAAGAGTTCAAGGGCACGGGTAACTCGGAAATCATTCTTGATCGCAAGGTGGCGGATAAGCGGGTCTTCCCGGCAATCGATATTCTGCGGTCTGGAACGCGCAAGGAAGAGTTGCTGGTCAAGGCTGATACGCTCAAGAAGACTTACGTCCTGCGCCGTATTCTCAACCCCATGGGAACCGTTGATGCGGTGGAGTTCCTGCTCGACAAGTTGCGTCAGACCAAGGGCAACAGTGATTTCTTCGACAGCATGAACGCCTGACCGGAATTGGTCCGGTCGGGATATAATCGATTCTGACCCGAAATGATTCAACGCGACACGATATTTGCGGTTTCCACCGGTGCTGGTAGGGCCGGTATTGCTGTTGTGCGGGTTTCAGGTTCAGATGTTTCCACCGTGATGAATGCTTTGTGTGACGGAGTTCCAAAGCCCCGTCATGCTTCACTTCGAAAGATTCGGTCGCGTGATGGTCTGTTGCTCGACGCAGCGATGGTGTTGTTTTTTCCAGGTCCCAAAAGTGTGACGGGTGAAGATGTCGGTGAATTCCATGTGCATGGCAGTCCCGCCATTGTTGAACGGCTGTTGTTGGAACTTGGAACATTTGAAAACTGCCGGGTTGCCGAACCTGGTGAGTTTACCAAACGCGCTTATGAAAACGAGCGAATGGATTTGGTCGAAGTCGAAGGTCTTGCAGACTTGCTGGCTGCGGAAAGTGAAGCTCAGCGGCAAGTGGCCATGCGGCAGTTTTCAGGTGAGGCCAGCTCTGTTTATTTGAATTGGCATAGCGAGTTGACCGGAGCCCTTGCGATTATTGAGGCGTCCATCGATTTTGCTGATGAAGATGGTGTCGCGGAAAAAGCGATTGCGCAAGTGCGGCCAAGGCTTCGAGCGTTTACGGTGATGTTGGAAGAAGCGCTGGCGCAGTCGGCAAAGGCGGCGATGGTGCGGCGAGGTTTGCGGATCGTGATTGCGGGTGCACCCAATGTTGGGAAGTCGTCGCTGTTGAATGCATTGGCAGGTCGGCAGGCGGCAATTGTTTCTGAGATTGCGGGCACGACACGAGACGTGGTTGAGACAGCGCTGGTGATTCATGGTTTGCCTGTGAGCTTGTCTGATACGGCGGGACTTCGCAGAGAAACCAGTGATGTAATTGAACGTGAGGGAATGGTTCGGTCTCGCAATGAAATTGACACAGCTGATATTTTGGTCTGGGTCAGCGTTGCAGGCGAGGGTTCAGAAGTAGGGCCGGAGCGTCAACCTGATCTCCATATTTACAACAAATCCGACCTTGCAGTGCCAGACTCGATTCACGTGCGAAACGAATCTGAGATCAGCGTCTCTGTGCGGAATGGGAATGGCCTGGATGTTTTAAGGAAGCGCCTGGGTGATTTGGTTTTAGAGCGCACAAGCGTGGGTGAAAGCGCTGTTATGGTGCGGACACGGCACCAATTGGCCATACGAGAATCGATTCGGTTCCTTAACGATGCCCAAGCGAAGCCGAATGATGCGCTTGAATTACTGGCCGAAGATGTGCGAAAGGCGGCTACAGCATTGGCGTCGATCACGGGGCGCGTTGATGTTGAGGATTTTCTGGGCTGGATTTTTCAGGAATTCTGTATTGGCAAGTAAATGTGTTTCACGTGAAACGTGAGTCATATTCCGTGTGCGGATTGAATCAGGCTTGAAGGAAATGACAAAAACGACTCAAACGGCATTTGATGTCATCGTTGTGGGGGGTGGCCATGCAGGTGTTGAAGCGGCTGCCGCTTCGGCGCGCTGTGGTGCTGCGACAGCTTTGGTGACGCATAAGTTTTCAACTGTCGGTGAGATGTCGTGTAACCCGGCCATTGGGGGATTGGGCAAAGGCCATTTGGTGCGTGAAATAGATGCGCTTGATGGTGTGATGGGACGTGTGGCTGATACGGCGGGCATTCAGTTTCGTATGCTCAATCGCTCCAAAGGCCCCGCTGTGCGTGGTCCCCGGGCGCAGGCAGACCGCAAGCTCTACCGCGAGGCAATGCAGCGGGAGATGCTTGCGCAGGATAATCTGTCGGTGGTTGAAGTTGCTGTCAGTGCACTGATCATTGATGGTGGCCGCGTCTGCGGGGTCGTTACGGAGGACGGCCGCCGTTTGGTTTCAAATGCCGTGGTGCTGACCACCGGTACCTTTCTCAACGGATTGATTCACATTGGCGAACAAAAAATTCCGGCAGGACGCGTGGGTGAACCTCCAGCTTTAGGTCTTTCCCAACAATTGGCCGATGCGGGTTTGCAACTCGGGCGCTTGAAAACCGGAACGCCGGCGCGGCTCGACGGCAAGACGATTCAGTGGAACATACTTGAAGAGCAAAAAGGTGATAATCCGCCCGTCCCGTTTTCGTTTCTGAATGACCGCATTACCACGCGGCAGGTCTCGTGCTTTATCACTCACACCACAACCAAGACCCATGACATCATTGCGTCCAACATCTCACGGTCGCCTCTGTTCTCCGGTCAAATCGAAGGAACCGGCCCGCGTTATTGCCCATCGATCGAAGACAAGATTTACCGCTTCAAGGAAAAAGATTCGCACCAGATCTTCCTCGAGCCGGAAGGGCTGGACGACGATACGGTATACCCCAACGGTATTTCGACGTCGCTGCCTGTGGATGTGCAAGAGGCCTTTATCCGCTCGATCCCCGGTTTGGAGCAGGTTGGCATTCTGCGCCCCGGCTATGCCATCGAGTATGACCATGTGGACCCGCGCGAGCTTGATCACGCGCTCGGTGTTAAAGCCATGCCGGGGCTTTTCCTCGCCGGGCAAATCAACGGTACGACAGGATATGAAGAAGCGGCAGCCCAGGGTTTGATTGCTGGGTTGAATGCAGCGCGATTGGCTGGTGGATTGACCGCCGTCAGCTTTGATCGCGCGGAGGGTTACTTGGGCGTGATGGTGGATGACTTGATCACCCGTGGCGTGACTGAGCCTTACCGCATGTTCACGTCGCGGGCGGAATTCCGGTTGATGTTACGGGCTGACAATGCCGATGAGCGGTTGACACCCAAAGGTTTGGCACTGGGCATGGTATCGTCACGGCGGGAGGCTGCTTTCACGAAACGTGTGGCCGAACTGAAAGCGGCTCGCTCGCTGGCGCAAAGCCTCGAACTCACGTCCGCTGCTGCGGCCAAGGTCGGGTTTCACGTGAATCAAGATGGACAGCGCCGCAACGCACTTCAACTGATCGCCATGCCGGAAGTTGGATATGAACGGGTCGAAGCCCATTGGCCACAACTCAAAGGCCTGCCGCAACATGCCAAGGATGCTCTGCAAGCGGATGCGCTTTATGCAGGATACATGGACCGGCAGCATCGCGATATTTCACAAGCACGGGATGAAGAAAATTTGGCCATTCCATCGAGCCTGGGCTTCATGGGCATTCCCGGGCTTTCGACTGAGCTGCAACAGAAGCTGACACGGGTTACGCCAAAGTCGATTGGTCATGCCAGCCGCATCGAAGGTATGACGCCAGCTGCGATTGCCTGCCTCATCGGTGCGATCAAAAAATACAAATCATCGCAAGCCGCATGACCCGCCCCAGTGAGGCCGTGCTGGCGCAGGTTAGGGCCTTTGGTGTTTCACGTGAATCATGGGAGAGGGTCGAGAAGTTTGTCGATCTGCTGTTGCAATGGCAGCAGCGCATCAATCTGATTTCGCCCGCCAGTATCCCCGTCATTTGGGAGCGCCATGTTCTCGACAGTTTGCAGCTGTTACCGCTGCTGCCGCCCTTAGCCAAAGTGGTCGCTGACTTGGGCAGCGGGTCAGGTTTTCCGGCGTTGCCCTTGGCGATTGGCAGTGGGCTTGAATTTCATCTTTATGAATCCAACAACAAGAAGGCCGCCTTTCTGCGTGAAGCCATGCGGATCGCGGGCTGCAAGGGGCAGGTGCATGGCGAACGGTTGACTGGAACAGCGCCGCTTCACGGCATGCCAGCGGTCGATGTTGTGACGGCCCGCGCGTTGGCGCCGCTGCACGAACTTCTGGAACTGGCGCGACCCCTCATGAAAAACGGTGCAAAAGCGCTGTTTCTTAAAGGCCAGGATGTCGATCACGAATTGACCGAAGCCGAGAAATACTGGAGAATCCAGTATACTAAGCATGCCAGCTCAACTGATTCTCTAGGGATCATTCTGGCCGTGCAGGAGGTTTCCCGTGTCTAGCGTATCCCCATCCACACCTCGCATTTTGGCGGTGGCCAATCAAAAAGGCGGGGTCGGTAAAACCACCACCGCCATCAATCTTGGAACGGCTCTGGCCGCGGTTGGCGAAAAAGTGCTGATCGTTGACCTTGACCCGCAAGGCAACGCCTCGACAGGATTAGGGATTGAACGCGCGCCGCACCAAAAATCGTCCTACCACGTCCTGATCGGCGAAGCCGAAATGAATGACGTGATTGTCGATTCGGGTATTCCCCGTTTGCATTGTTTGCCTGCCACGATTGATCTGTTGGGTGCTGAGCTTGAACTGGCAGATTTTGAACGAAAGACATACCGCCTGGCTGATGCGATTGGCCGGATGCTGAAGCACGAGCAGCGGGACTACACTTACATTCTTGTGGACTGTCCGCCGTCGCTCAATATGCTGACGATCAATTCCCTGTCAGCGGCTGATGCCATACTGGTTCCCTTGCAATGTGAGTTTTTCGCGCTGGAAGGTTTGAGCCAGCTTTTGAAAACTGTTGAACGCATCAAGACAACCCTCAATCCGAAACTGACGATTCAGGGCATCGTGCTGACCATGTTTGACCGTCGCAATTCCTTGTCGGAGCAAGTGGCGCAAGACGTGCGCTCGGTTTTGGGCGACAAGGTTTACCAGACGGTGATTCCCAGAAACGTGCGGGTATCGGAAGCGCCATCCTATGGTACGCCTGTCCTGTTGTACGACCACGGCTGTGTTGGCTCCCAAGCCTATATTCACCTCGCTTCGGAAGTGATACGGCGGGAGCGGGATTTGAAGGCGGCTTAACACCGATTCGTAACCGAAACTAAATTCTGAGGATGACCGGGTAATACCAAATGAGTGCAATACAAAAGAAAAGACTGGGACGCGGGCTTGCGGCACTGATCGGCGATGATGTGGTGGAAGCGCCTGTCAATTCAACGCAGGATTTGGCACCGGCCGGGTCAATTGTGGGCCTCAGGCATTTGCCCATCGACATGCTCAAGCCGAACCCCAACAACCCGCGCCGACATTTTCCGGAAGACGACATTGCCTCGCTTGCGTCGTCTTTGAAAGAAAAGGGCGTGCTGCAGCCCATCATGGTGCGCCCGAAAGGTCAGGGTTTTGAAATCGTGGCCGGAGAGCGGCGTTGGCGTGCCGCACAACAGGCAGGCATCCATCAAGTTCCGGTCATCATCCGCGAATTGGATGACCGTGAGACTCTTGAAATCGCGATCATTGAAAACGTGCAGCGCAGTGATCTCAATCCACTTGAAGAAGCGCGCGCCTATAAAATGTTGATGGACCAGTATGACTACACCCAGCAACAACTGGCGGAATCCATCGGCAAGAGCCGCAGTCACATCGCCAATACCTTGCGCTTGATGCAACTGCCCCCGTCCGTCCTCAGCCATATCGAGTCGGGCCAACTTTCAGCCGGTCATGCCCGCGCCATTGTCGCCACTGAAAATCCAAATGATCTGGCACAACAAATTATCAAGCTTGGTTTGTCGGTGCGGCAGGCCGAAGATTTGACGCGGGAGCAGTCGTCGAAAGCGAAGGTGCCTTTGTCAAAAGAAAAAGATGCCGATACACGCGCGCTTGAAAATTCGCTGTCAGCGGCTTTGGGCCTGTCGGTCAGCATTGACCACAAGGGACGCGGCGGCCAGATTGCCATCTCCTATAAAACCCTGGAACAGTTGGAACTCGTCGCTCACCGATTGAGCAAGTCCAACTAACCCGGCAACAGTCCGCGCATCAGTCGCGGTGTATTTTGCGACTGGCCACCGGCTTGATTCATGATTGCTGACTTCAATCCGCTCACCTGATCGACCATCCGCAAACCGAATTTGCGCAAGGGTTGCAGCACCGGGTTGTCATTCACGAAAAGCCCATTTAGGCCATCCATCGCCCACGACGTGCTGAGGGTGTCGAAGCGCCGGAGTGCTTGGTAGTGTTCCAAGACCGTGGGACTACCGATATCGCCGCCGCGCAAACAGGCTGCAACAACGCAGTCTGCCAATGCAGCTGCATCCTTGAAACCAAGATTGAGTCCAAGCCCCGCAAGCGGGTGAATGGCATGGGCCGCATCACCGAGCAGGGCAATGCGGGGCCCAATCAGCTCATTGGCAATTTGCATCACAACAGGAAATGCCTGCCGACGCGACGATAATGTAATAGCACCCAGGTGATCACCCATTTGCACCTGTAGTGCTGCGTCAAAATCGTGGTCGCTGAGCGCCATCAATTCTGCAGCGTGTTCTGGCGACGTGCCCCACACAATGGAAGCGGCAAGACCTTGCAACGGTAGAACTGCAAGAACGCCTTTCGAAGTAAAGTGTTCCTCAGCCCGACCGAGATGTGGTTTCTCTATCGCAATTGAAAATCCCAATGCGGTCTGGCCGTAGTCATGCGATGTGGTTTTGGTTCCGAGTTGTTGGCGCACCCTGGAATTTCTACCATCGGCGGCGACAAGTAAAGGCGCACGATAGGACCTGCCAATCGTGTCGGTCACTTCTATTTTTGATGACGTGGTTTGAAAACGCTCGAATTGAAATCCACCCTGCACCGTGATGTCCGGCGATCTCAGGACAGCCTCGACCAAGACCTGATGCAGTTTGGAATTTTCGACCATGCTCGCAGCTGCCTGTCGTCCCGCCTCCGTCGTCAAAGTCAGCCGTGGCTTTTTGCCATCGCCGATTTCGTCGCCATCCGTGACCACGACATCGCGCATTTCACATGCGAGGGGCGAGAGGTCATTCCATACACCCAAGACCCGCAACATGGCTTGCGTCGCCAGGGTCAGGGCTGTGCCCCTTGAATCTTGTGAAGGCGCGCCCGGATGTTTTTGATCGAGCAGCAACACCCGCAAACGTCTTGGCAAAACACGGCCCCCCAAGGCGAGAGCTGTTGCCAAGCCATTGGGACCACCCCCTAAAATGATCACGTCGTGGGTCATATTTAACTCCTTATATGTTTACGCAGTCCGGTCAAACCAAGACCACAATTCACGCACAATAAATAAGCAGCAAACACAAAATGCCTATTTAATAGGCACTACCTCGGGACTCTATCCCGATGCTTTTGTAAGACTCTCAACATTTTCAATATCATAAGCCAGAACCTCAATCTGGCACGACACTTGATACGAAAAGTTGAGAACAACGCAAGGGGACCGCATGAAATATATCATTGCCATTATCAAACCGTTCAAGCTGGAGCAGGTGCGCGAAGCCCTTGGCGCTCTCGGAATCCAAGGGATCACTGTTACCGAAGTCAAAGGTCATGGTCGCCAAAGGGGCCATACTGAATTCTACCGCGGCGCTGAATATGCGGTGAGTTTTGTTCCAAAAGTCAAAATCGAAGTCGCAGTTGAAACCGAAGTTGTCGACCGTGCCATCGAAGCAATCCAGACAGCGGCACAAACCGGACAGATCGGCGACGGAAAAGTTTTTGTGCTTCCGCTTGAAAAAGCTGTGCGCGTCCGCACCGGCGAAACCGGAGCAGCAGCACTCTAATGTCTCATCTCAGAAAGGACTCTCTCATGTCTGTTAAAGACATACTCAAATCAAAAGCGGGACTTGCAATTTCTACGTTGCTCGTCACGGCGCTGCTTCCTGCACAAAATGCCTGGGCTGCGGCCTCCATCAACAAGGGCGATACAGCCTGGATGTTGATTGCGACCTGTCTCGTTGTTTTCATGACCATCCCTGGCCTCGCGCTTTTTTACGGCGGCCTCGTTCGGTCGAAAAACGTACTGTCCGTGCTGATGCAAGTGATGGTGAGTTTCTGTCTCATCGCGATATTGTGGGTGCTCTACGGATATTCTTTGGCCTTTACCAACGGCTCGAGCTTTATCGGAGGATTCGACAAAGCCATGTTAAATGGTGTGACCATTTCAACGATGGCTGCAACCTTCTCAAAGGAAACCTATATCCCCGAACTGATCTATGTGGGTTTCCAACTTACATTCGCTGCCATCACGCCGGCATTGATCGTCGGTGCTTTTGCCGAGCGCATGAAGTTCTCTGCCGTCCTCCTGTTCCTGACAATCTGGTTCACCTTCTCCTACCTACCCATGGCTCACATGGTGTGGTGGTGGGCTGGTCCGGACGCCTACACGCTGTCGGCTGATAATATTGAAGCCGTCAAAGCCGCGGTAGGTGAAGCTGCTGCCACGGACTTCCTCGCAAAACTGGCCGCTGCTGCTGATGATGCTGCAAAAGCAACAGTGATGGCAGACTACGCCTCAGCTGCTAACGCGGCCAATGGCTGGCTGTTCAATAAAGGCGCGTTGGACTTTGCAGGAGGTTCTGTCGTGCACATCAACGCTGGTGTTGCAGGCCTCGTTTGCGCGCTGATGTTGGGAAAACGTATTGGTCTTGGTCGTGAAGCCATGGCGCCTCACAACCTCACGGTCACTGCAATAGGTGCTGGCATGCTGCTGTTTGGCTGGTTCGGCTTCAACGCCGGGTCAAACCTCGAAGCCAACGGTCTTACCGGTCTGGTGGTTCTCAACACCATTCTTGGTGCGGCCGCAGCAACGCTTGCGTGGTCGTTTGGTGAATACATCACCCGCGGACATGCCTCACTCCTGGGTGCGGCGTCGGGCATGGTTGCCGGACTTGTAGCCATCACACCCGCCTGCGGTTGGGTTGGGCCAATGTCAGCCATAATCATCGGGCTCATTTCCGGCGCTGTCTGCTTACTGGCCGTGGTTTGGCTCAAGAAGAAACTGGGCTATGACGACGCGCTCGACGTGTTCGGCGTGCATGGTGTCGGTGGCATCGCGGGCGCATTGCTCACGGGTATCTTTGTCAATCCCAACTGGACGGGTGGTTGGGCCGGTATGGGCGTGACTGATTATGTCGCCATCGATACGTCAGTCAAAGTCGCTGACTATGCGTTAGGCGCACAAATGACGGCTCAGCTTTGGAGTGTTGTTGTTGCAGTTGTGCTCTCGGCTGTGGTCAGCGTGATTGCTCTTACCATCTGCAAGTTCACAGTGGGCTTGCGTGTTGAAGAGCAATCTGAACGGGAAGGGCTCGACCTTTCATCCCATGGAGAGCGTGCCTACTCGTAAGTCTACCTCCCCCACAGCAAGACTTTGCCTTCCCCGTTGCACGGGGGAGGCATTTTTTATTGGAAAACCAGCAACCTTAAGATCGTCTTAACCATGTCAGGGCAAAACCTCCGTTAACCATTTGTTATGGAGAAGGTCATGGCCTTACAGGATACATACGACACTGATGAAAGCGCCATCCCTGCGGGGTTGAAGCGTTTTCTGAAACGCCGCACCAAAGAGTTGCTCGGACTGTGCATTGCGGCCGTGTCAGGTCTGGCAGCTGTTGCCATGGCGACCTGGTCATCATCTGACCCCTCCCTCAATCATGCAACGGATGCCGCACCTCAAAATCTTCTCGGCATGCCAGGTGCCATCGTCGCTGACCAATTGTTCAGCTGGTTTGGGCTGGGCGCTCTGGCGCTTCTGTTTATCCCGCTGTCCTGGGCCATCTTGTTATTGTCGCAAGACAACCTCACAAATCTGAAGTCCCGAATTTTGTGGTGGGTTCTCGCGAGCGTGTCGGCCTCTGCTTTTTTCTCTTGCCTGCCGTCCAGTCATGCCTGGCCCATTGCTGCGGGCCTCGGGGGTCAACTGGGAGACATTGCAGCGGGTGGTTTGATTACCCTGCTCAGCCTTGGCGTTCCAGCACTTCTGGCCAATGTCATCGTCTCCTGCACAGTCGGCGTTGCAACCACTCTTCTAGTTCTGAAAGCCCTCGATGTTCCGCGCGAAAATGCAACAGCCGCCGTCGTACGCGCCCGCAACGCCGCACTTCACATGCTTGACCGACGCGTTGACGGATTGTCAACATTGGAAATGCCGAAACTCAAATGGGGGTTTGGAAAAACAGAGACATCCAAAACACGGCCGGTTGCACTCATGCGGCGTCCGGCAAAGTCCGCCGCGGATATTGATGAAAGCGACGATTCCCCGTTTCCAGAACTCGCAGTTGAAGAAGCTTTTGTCGATGATGTTGTCGCAAAAACAGTCCCGCGCAAAATCTTGCCACTGAGCAAGGCAAAGAAAGCGCAACCTGCTGACGATTTCGAACTGCCTGATCTTGAACTGCTCTCTGAACCTAAAAAAATGGCCAAGGGCGCTGACCTCTCGGCTGATCAACTTGAAGAAAATGCACGGGCACTCGAGGGCGTGCTGGAAGACTTTGGTGTCAAGGGCCAAATTGTTTCAGTAAAACCAGGTCCTGTCGTCACACTCTACGAATTGGAACCTGCGCCCGGCATCAAATCATCGCGTGTCATTTCCCTGGCAGACGATATTGCACGGTCCATGAGTGCGATCTCGGCGCGTGTTGCCGTGGTGCAGGGCCGCAACGCCATCGGCATCGAACTGCCCAATCAAAAACGCGAAACTGTTTATCTCCGCGAAATGTTTCAAACCGATAACTTCATCAACGCATCCGGTCACCTTCAAGTGGCTTTGGGCAAGAACATTGGTGGTGAACCGATCTATGCTGATCTCGCGCGCATGCCGCATCTGCTTATCGCAGGTACCACGGGTTCGGGTAAGTCTGTCGGTATCAATACACTTATTCTCTCTCTGCTTTATCGACTGCCGCCAGAGCGCTGCAAGTTGATCATGATTGATCCGAAGATGCTGGAATTGTCCGTGTACGAAGGAATTCCACATCTGCTTGCTCCCGTGGTGACCGATCCCAAGAAAGCTGTGGTGGCGTTGAAGTGGGCGGTCAAGGAAATGGAAGAGCGTTACAAGAAAATGTCGAAAGTCGGCGTGCGCAATGTTGATGGTTACAACACACGGGTGGCACAGCTTCTGGCGAAGGGTGAAAAATTGACCCGGACCGTGCAAACAGGATTTGACCCTGACACGGGCCAGCCCACCTATGAACAAGAGGATATGGATACAACACCCTTGCCCTATATCGTTGTGATCATCGACGAAATGGCTGATTTGATGATGGTTGCTGGCAAGGACATTGAAGGGGCGGTACAGCGTCTTGCACAAATGGCGCGTGCCGCGGGCATTCATGTGATCATGGCCACGCAACGTCCATCGGTTGACGTGATCACAGGGACAATCAAGGCCAACTTCCCGACCCGTATTTCTTTTCAAGTGACTTCAAAAATCGACAGCCGCACCATATTGGGAGAAATGGGGGCTGAACAGCTTTTGGGTCAGGGGGACATGCTTTACATGGCGGGTGGTGGACGTATCTCGCGCCTGCATGGTCCGTTTGTGTCGGACAGCGAAGTCGAAGCCATTGTGACGCATCTGAAGTCCCAAGGGCATCCTGACTACGTTGAAGCCGTGACTGAAGAACCCGATGAAGATTATGGTGATGGGGCCATGCCAGGTGGTGAAGGCGGCCCGTCGGGCGACAGTCTCTATGACCAGGCAGTGGCAGTTGTATTGAGGGACAAGAAAGTATCCACGTCCTATGTTCAACGCCGATTGCAAGTGGGTTATAACAAGGCCGCGAGCTTGATTGAGCGGATGGAAAAAGAAGGGCTGATTTCGAGTGCCAATGCCACGGGAAAACGCGAAATACTGGTTCCCGGTGATAGTGCGCGTTTGTAGGTTTGACGCCATAATATTGACAGATTGTTTTCCTAACATGCTTTGAAGATGTGCGAAGGATTGAAAATGGGTAAGAAAATTTTCCGAATTGTAGCCTTGTGTTTTGGATTGGTTTTGGCTGGCGTGTTACAGCCCGCATTGCTGCCCGTGGCTGAAGCTGCAAAGGTCAAAGCCCTTGAAGTGACGCCTGAAATTCAGGATGCCGCCGCGCGCATCAACGCTTATTTCAACAGCTTTCAGACCTTGAAGGGTGAATTTGTTCAAACAGGCGCCAAAGGCCGCTCAACCCGGGGTGTGATGCATCTTTCGAAGCCCGGAAAACTGCGGTTTGAATATGAGCCGCCAAATCCCTTGTTGATCGCCTCTGATGGCAAATGGCTGACGATCAAGAACAAGGCCAAGGAAAAAGGCGACCAGGTTCCCCTGGCCTCCACGCCGATGCGCCTGATTGTGGCGTCGAAGTTGAATTTGCTGGCTGAAGCCAGTGTTGTTCAGTTCGAGCAAGTCAACGGCGTCACCACCATGGGGCTGGTTGATAAGAAAGGTTCGCTTGCTGGTCAGATTTATCTGGTGTTTGACGATACCCGCAACGAACTGGTGCAATGGATTATCGTCGACGGCAAAGGCCAGCGCACGACAGTTGAACTCAGCAATTTGGAGAAAGACGTGAAAATGAACCCCAAATTGTTCAATGTCACCATTAAACGGGATCAGTAATTCGAAGTCTTTAAATACATCTTCTCTTGAGAAAGTTATCGCAGTCGTGCCATGAAGTGGCATGACTGCCTCGACATTGAAAATCGCCACTTGGAACATCAATTCAGTGCGCTTGCGCATTGACAGCGTTGTCCGGGTTTTAACCGAACATCAACCGGATGTCTTGTGCTTGCAGGAAACCAAATGTCCGCAAGGGCAGTTTCCGTCGTCACCCCTGAAGGAATTGGGTTACAACCACATCGCCGAGTTTGGGCAAAAGGGCTATCATGGGGTCGCCATTATCTCACGGCTGCCGATCGAGACTTCATACTCTAGATCATTTTGCAGCAAGGATGATTGCCGTCACATTGCCGCCGTGATTCGAAAGCCCCACCCGGTTGTCGTGCATAATTACTACGTTCCCGCAGGTGGCGACGAACCTGATCCTGATATCAACGAAAAGTTTGATCACAAGCTCAAATTTCTCAAGGAGATGACGACGTGGGCCGGTGGTGAAGCGGGGCAAGAGGGGCTCGACACTCTCGTTGTGGGTGATCTGAACATCGCACCTCTTGAACATGACGTCTGGTCTTCCAAGGACTTGAAAAAAGTTGTGTCACACACGCCGATTGAGCGCGAGGCTTTGATGCGCGTAATGTCGGCAGGTGGATGGCACGATGTGATGCGTGCCCATTCACCTGAGCCCGAGAAGCTTTATACGTGGTGGAGCTACCGTGCGAAAGATTGGGCCTTGGCAAACCGTGGTCGCAGACTCGACCATGTCTGGGCCAGTCCGCCACTGGCAAAACGCAGTGTTGGCGTTGAAGTAGTCAAAAATACCCGAGGTTGGGTGCAACCTTCAGACCATGTGCCGGTGATTGCGACGTTCGAGGTTTAATTACAACTTCGAAAAGCTGCGGGCTTTGGTGAGGAGGGTGCGAATATCGTCCAGCTCCCGCACTGAAGCGCCCAGCTTTTCAGACAGTGCGGTCAAGACGGCCTGGCCAAACTCCGGGTATTCCGAGGCGACACGGTGGAACAAGCGTTGGTCAATACGCACCGCAGATACTTCGTCGCTTGCAGTGGCGGTGATTGAATAACTGGCACCCCCCAACATTGCCATTTCCCCCAACAATGCGCCGGGTTCAGCATGGCCAACGTCTTGCTTGTTCTGACTGAGCACTGTGGTGCCGTTCAATAAAAAATAGGCCGACAAGGCGGGTTGGCCTTGCTTGATCAGGATTTGACCCGGCCTGAAACTCTCGCGCTCCGCCGCAAAGGCGAGTACTTGCAACGGCACGGCTTCACAATTCCGAAACAAAGGAATCTGCCGCAATGATTCTGCGTCTGCGCGAACGCTCAAAAGATCTGCCCCTTCAACACCAGAGCGCGTTGATTCGCATCTCCGGTGACCGATTTGGGCCTTTTGACAATGATTGGGGTGTCAAATCAAGGGACCAGACGATAGCCCCCGCCCTCAGTGATCAGAATTTCGGCATGGGAGGGGTCACGCTCAATCTTCTGGCGCAGGCGGTAAATGTGGGTTTCCAATGTGTGGGTTGAAACACCCGCATTATAGCCCCAGACGTCAGCCAACAAGGTTTCCCGGGACACGCTCTGCTCGCCCGAGCGATACAGGAACTTGATGATGGCCGTCTCCTTCTCGGTGAGACGAATTTTCTTGTTGTCGTCGCGCACCAAGAGTTTTGAAGAGGGCTTGAAGCTGTAGGGGCCGACGCGAAACACGGCGTCTTCTGAATGTTCGTGTTGACGCAGTTGCGAGCGGATCCGTGCCAGCAAAACAGCAAAACGAAACGGCTTCGTCACGTAATCATTGGCACCAGAGTCCAGACCCAGGATCATGTCTGCGTCAGAACCCTGACCCGTCAACATGATGACAGGGCCCTTGTAGCCGTTGCGGCGCATGATCTTGCAAGCCTCGCGACCATCCATATCCGGCAAGTTGACGTCGAGGATGACAAGATCGGCGCTGTCCTGCTTCAGGGCCTTGATGCCGTCTGTGGCTGTTGCCGCATCGCTGACACCAAACTCCTCGTGCAAGGACAGTTGCTCCAATAGGGTACCACGCAGCATGTCATCGTCATCAACAAGCAGGATTTTCTTTTTTGCAGACATGGTCACTCCGGTGGTTCTGAAGTCGATGAGATGGGCTAAGCTTTGCCCCGACTCAACTCAACAAGCTGTGAATAGAATGGTAACATATCTTCACGTCCGCGCGAGGGCTGAAAACATGGTTAAGGCCCGACTGCACATCGGGCACTTGGTGTTTCCCTGTCTGATCGGTCGAAGTGGTCGCACACACCGGAAGCGGGAGGGTGATGGGGCATCGCCCGTCGGCATGTTTGACCTTACGCTGGGATTTTATAGGGCCGACCGGGTGTTAAAACCCGCGGCACATTTGGGCACACGGCCGATCCGCAAAACTGACGGCTGGTGCGAGGTGCCGGGCTCTGCGTTTTATAATTGCCACGTGAAGCTGCCGTTCCGGGATGGTCACGAAACCATGTGGCGTGAAGATGGGGCGTATGATGTCGTCTTTGCGACCAGCCACAATCAACGCCCGCGCGTGCGGGGTTTTGGCAGTGCAATTTTCTTTCATTTGACGCGACATGGTGCGAGCGCCACCGCGGGATGCGTGGCGGTGTCGCTCTGGGATATGCGGAAAATATTGGCGTTATGCGGTCGCCATGTGAAATTGGCGATTTGGCCCGGACAGGGTCAGTTATAATTACGTGCGCCGAAAATGGCACTGCCCACGCGGACGTGGGTGGCGTCTTGGGCGATGGCGGCTTCATAGTCGCCACTCATGCCCATCGACAATTTGGTCAGCCCGTGGGATTTCGCCAATTCTTTCAACATGCCGAAATGTTGTGTTGCATCCTCTTCAACCGGGGGAATGCACATCAGGCCTTCCACAGAGAGGTTGAGCGTGTGGCGCATCACGTCCAACATGGCCGTCAGGTCTTCCGGCAACACGCCTGCTTTTTGCGGTTCTCTTCCGGTGTTCACCTGAACAAACAATTTAACGGCACGAGACTGTTTTTTCATTTCAGCTGCGACGGCCATCGCGATCTTCGGACGGTCAATGGTTTGGATCACGTCGAACAGGGCCACGGCTTCGGCTGATTTATTGCTCTGAAGCGGACCGATGAGATGCAGTTCAATGTTTTGGTAGAGCGCGCGCAACGCTGGCCATTTTTGCTTTGCTTCCTGGACGCGGTTTTCACCAAACACACGGTGGCCTGCCTCCAATACCGGCTTTATGTATTCTCCATCATAGGTTTTGCTGACAGCGACGAGGTTGACTCCCTCCGGCTGACGGCCTGCCTTGGCGCTGGCAGCAGCAATCGCGCTTTGGACCGCAATGAAATTCTGAAGCGTGCTCATGGTGTTTCGGCTTATGGCGATGCTTGCAGGGCAATTCAAGGACGGTTAAGGGGTGGGGCCTGAAATCGAACAAACTGGTATTTTGACATGACGACCGCAGCGCCTGTTCTGGAACGTTACAACCACCGCGTGGCTGAGCCGAAGTGGCAGGCTTGGTGGTCTGACAATCGCTGCTTTGAGGCCAAGGAAGATATCTCGCGGCCCAAGTATTATGTTTTGGAGATGTTCCCTTACCCATCCGGTCGCATCCACATGGGGCATGTGCGCAACTACACCATGGGTGATGTGATCGCGCGCTTCCGGCGGGCTGCTGGCTACAATGTGTTGCACCCCATGGGGTGGGATGCATTTGGCATGCCTGCCGAGAACGCTGCAATTGAGCGTGGCATTCACCCCAAGGGGTGGACCTATGACAACATCGCTTCGATGAAAGCGCAGCTGAAGAACATGGGGCTGGCACTGGACTGGTCGCGCGAGATTGCGACGTGTGACCCTTCCTACTATCGGCATGAGCAAGCGATGTTCATCGATTTTCTGAAAGCAGGATTGGTGGAACGGCGGATTAGCCAAGTGAATTGGGACCCCGTCGACAACACCGTATTGGCCAATGAGCAGGTGATTGACGGCAAGGGCTGGCGTTCGGGCGCTGTGGTTGAAAAGCGCGAATTGGCCCAGTGGTTTTTGAAGATCACTGCTTACGCGCCTGAACTGTTGTCAGCGCTTGATGAGCTGACGACATGGCCTGAAAAAGTGCGGTTGATGCAGAAGAATTGGATCGGCCGTTCCGAGGGATTACGATTCACGTTTGAACTTGAAGACGAGGCGGGCGAAACGTTGCCCGAGGGTCTGACGGTTTACACGACGCGGCATGATACGATTTTTGGTGCGAGTTTTTGTGCGGTATCAGCTGATCATCCACTGGCGAAAATGCAGGCAGCATCTGACTTGAAATTGGAGGCGTTCCGGAAGGAAGTGGCAGCCCTTGGCACGTCGGAAGAAAATATCGAGAGGGCTGAGAAGAAGGGATATCCCTTGGGCATTTACGCGCGACATCCTTTTGTAAAGGGGTTACGTGTTCCCGTCTATGCCGCAAACTTTGTATTGATGGGTTATGGTGAGGGCGCGATTTTTGGCTGTCCCGCCCATGACCAGCGCGATTGGGATTTTGCAAAAAAATATCAGCTGCCAATATTGCCTGTTGTGACTGTGAAAGGAACGCCCGCAACTTTGGGTGACGCGCCTTATGTAGAGAAAGACGGCGAAGAGGCCGTGCTCGACAATTCAGATTTCTTGAATGGACTGACGGTTGCCGCAGCGAAAACTGAAGTGGCCAATCGCATGGAAGCGATGGGCATTGGTGCGCGCAAAGTGAACTTCCGTCTGCGCGATTGGGGTGTGTCGCGCCAGCGCTATTGGGGGTGTCCTATTCCGATCATCCACTGTGAAACCTGCGGCATTGTTCCGGTACCGAAGAAGCAGTTGCCGGTAGAGCTTCCCGATGATGTGACATTCGACAAGCCGGGCAATCCGTTGTTGCATCACCCGACGTGGCGGCACGTGGAGTGTCCACAGTGCGGCGGCAAAGCCACACGGGAAACTGATACGTTTGATACCTTCATCGACTCGTCCTGGTATTATGCGCGCTTCTGTTCACCCAAGGCGGATGTGCCGGTGGATGCTGATGCTGCAAAATATTGGATGGGTGTGGACCAGTATATCGGTGGTGTCGAACATGCGATTTTGCATCTCCTGTATTCGCGCTTTTATGCCCGTGCGATGAGCGTGACCGGCCATCTGGCCATGGATGAGCCATTCAAGGCGTTGTTCACGCAAGGCATGGTGGTGCACGAAACTTTTGCCACCGCTGACGGAGAGTGGGTGTTGCCGTCTGATGCCATGCAGAAGGACGGGCACTGGACTCACATCAAAACCGGTGAGGCATTGACGGTTGGCGGCATCGAGAAAATGTCGAAATCCAAAAAGAATGTGGTTGACCCTGACACCATCATCGAAGCTTATGGCGCTGATACGGCGCGCTGGTTCATGTTGTCGGACACACCGCCTGAGCGTGACATTGAATGGACTTCTGCCGGGGCTGAAGCGTCGTGGCGTTTTGTGCAAAGGATTTGGCGGCTGGTGAACGAGGCTGCACATCATCCGGCCCAATCTGGTGTAACAGAACTAAAGCGCACCACCCACAAGGTGATTGCGGCTGTAACCGATGATCTTGAAAACCTGCGCTTCAACCGTGCGATTGCCCGGATCTATGAACTGTCGAATGCGTTGCAGGCGGGTCTCAGCGCCAACGACAGTGCAGTGAGGGAAGCCGCTGACGCGCTGGTTTTGTTGTCGGCTCCGATGATGCCGCATTTGGCCGAGGAGTGCTGGGCGCTGCTCGGTCATTCAGTGCAAGTCGTCAACATAGCCTGGCCAAAGGCAAACGGTGCCCTTCTGGCTGACGATGACGTGACGATGGCGATTCAAGTCAACGGAAAACGCCGCGATGAAATCCGGGTACCGAAGGGGTCCACCAAGGAATTTCTTGAACCCTTGGTTATGGCGCTTGAGAGTGTTAAACGGGTGTTGGACGGCAGGCCCGTTCTCAAGTTCATTGTCGTTCCAGACCGGATTATCAACATCGTATGCGCCAGTTAACTGCCAGTGTCCTGATCGTCGCCAGCCTCGCACTTGCAGGCTGTACCAGCTATCGCCCGCTTTATGGGGCGGGTGCTGATGGCAAGGGTGTGGCGGTTGCGTTGTCGGGCATTGCAGTTGAAGAGCAACGGGACCGGGCCGGACAAATTGTTCGCAACAACCTGATTTCGTCTTTCGGCGGTGGTGGTTCCAGCTTCATCCTGCGTTTGAAGCCCGTCGAAAAATCCCAACTGCTTTCAACCTCGTCCGGGCAGAAGGTGGATCGTCACCGCTACAATTTGAGGGTTGGCTACGAACTCGCTGATGCGAAATCCGGTGACGCTGTTATCTCGGGATCGAGTTTCTCGAATGTGTCTTATGACACGGTTGAGCAGCCCATTGCTGATTTGCGGGCTGCCGAAAATGCGAGGGAACGCGCGGCCCGCGAAGTGGCTGAAGACATTCGCTTGCGTTTGGCGGCGCATTTTTCGTCCACTCAATAGGGTTGAGCTGATGGCGGCGTTGCGCGAACAGGACCTCGCGGACTTTCTCAAGAAGACGTCAGCAACCCAAAACGGCGTGCTGCTTTATGGCAATGACGCAGCGGCAATCTCCACAGCGTTACGTCAAGTCATAGTGGCCTTTTCGGGCGGCGAGGAAGCGCTGCGGCTGGAGGTTTCATCACTTCGCTCCGATGCAGCTTTGCTTGATGATGCGTTCCGTTCGATGTCGCTGTTAGGTGATCGCCGCTTGATTGTGGTGGACAGCGTTGGTGAGCCACAGCTGGGTCTGGTACAATCGGTTTTGACTGCGACGGCGCTTGGCAATTTTATCGTGCTTGTTGCTGACAGTTTGAAGCGCGATTCCAAATTGAAGGCAGCTGTTGAAGCGGCACCTTTGTTTTCCTCCGTCAGTTTTTATGAGGAGACGGGTGGCGCCTTGGTGCAAAGGGCTGAAAGCATACTGCGCCAGCACGGCATGACATTTGAGAGTGGTGCATCCGAGCGTTTTGTTGATTTGTGCGGCGGTGATCGTACTGTCGTCATGGCAGAGGCCGAAAAACTTTCACTTTATTGTTGGCCAGCCAAATCAATCTCGGTTGAGGATGTGGAAGCCACTTGTGGCGACCAGGCCGAGTTTGAAGCGGATGCTTTGATTCAGACCATGTTGGACGGTGATTTGGATGGCACTGACCGCATCTTCACCTCGATGCGGGATACGGGCGATTCAAAATCCATTCTGATCATGGTGCAAATGCACCTCGCGCGACTGGAGCAGGTGAGTGCAGCTGTTGCGAAGGGTATTGATGTGAGCAGTGCCTGCCGCGCGGCGCGTCCCCCTTTCTTCGACAAGCAACAGGCGGCAGCGGGGCGGCACATCCGGATATTTTCAGGTGATGAATTGGGGCGTGTGCAGGTGTCTGTTCAGCAGGCGATTTTGCAAGCCAGGCAATTGGCTGATCTTGGCGATGCTGTGACGGGTCGCTGTGTGTTAAGTGTGGCGCGGCTGGCGCGACAATTGCGGGCGAGGGCTAACGCGTAAGACCCGCTGCTTTCAACTTATCGGTATAAGCGGCCATTTTGGTGAAATGATTGCGGCCAAGGTCCGCCAGATAAGCCCATGTGAAAAGACCGGTATCGTGACCATCATTAAAATGCAGACGCACTGCGTAGTTGCCCACAGGTTCAGCCTTCATGACCAGTACATTGCGTTTGCCCCACACGAGGGTCTCCTGGCCTGGGCCATGACCTTTGACTTCGGCCGAGGGGCTTTCAACCCGCAGAAGTTCGGCGGGAATCAGAAGTTTCTCACCGTTTTCGAGCGCCATTTCAAAATTGCGGCCGTTGTCTTTGATCCGCAGTTCGGTGGGCCAGACATCGGTCACGCAGCAAGTTCTCGCGCCTCTTCGGCCAGCATGATGGGGATGCCGTCGCGGATGGGGTAAGCGAGACCTGCGGCTTTGCTGATCAATTCTTGCGCGTCAGCATCGTAGGTCAATCGTGTCTTGGTGACAGGGCACACCAGACGTTCCAAGAGTTTGGGGTCGCAGGTGTTGGTCATTGCAAATTGCGACCTTTGCCGCCTGATTGTTTTGCCAGCGCCAATTCTGTAAGTGCGATCAACATTTCCGCGCGGGTTTTCAAATCGGGCGCTTCCAGCAAAGCCTGTTTTTCGGCTGCCGGATAGGGCGCCATTTGCGAGAGGGTGTTGACGAGATTTTCTGTCGACACTTTTTCGACCTCTTCCCAATTGGCGGTCATGTTGTTGGACTCGAGATATTGCCGGAAGGCCGTGACCAAAGCGGAACGGTTGACAGTGCGGGCCTGGTTGTCGGTCACCAGATCAGCAGCAAAACCGTCATAACTGACGGTACACTGACGCCAAGCCGATTTCACTTTCTTTTCCGCGACGACTTCAAAACGGCAAATGCCTGTGAGGCCGATGAGCAGCCGGTTATCGTTGGTTTCACTGTAAGATGTGATACGGCCGGCGCAGCCGACGTTCAGCAGGCCCGGACGCTTTTCGTCGCCTTCAGGATCAGGCTGGATCATGCCGATCATGCGATGGGACGAAATCGCGGCGTCGAACATCTGCAAATAGCGATCCTCAAAAATATTCAGTGGCAATTCTGCGCGCGGCAGCAGCAAAGCGCCACCCAGAGGAAAGATCGGGAGAACATCGGGCAATTCGGCAATGGTGTGGTAGCGTTTCATTGGATCCTCACGAGAAGAGCACAGATGACAATTTACGGCGGCCCAGAAGCGTCATGTCGTCTTTCGGGCCCCAGGCTTCAAAGAACTGAACGAGCTGCTTCCGCGCGCCATCCTCATTCCATGTACGGTCCTTGCGGATGACTTGGATCAAATGTTCGATGGCGTCCTCGCGGCGGTTCACACCGTTGAGAAGCACGGCCAGTTCAACGCGGGCTGCATGATCGAGCGGATTGTCTTCCAAGGTCTTTTCCAACGTCGAGATGCCACTGGTGTCAACGGGGTTCAACAACAAATCAAGTGCAGCCTTGGCGCTGATAATATGGGGGTCCGCTGCCTTGTCGGCAGGAACGGCATTGAGCGTTGCCGTTGCCATGTCCAATTGTTCGAGCCCCATTTCGGCCCGCGCCTTGATGGCATAGGCTTCGGCTTGCACGGGATCAGCGCCCAGAATTTGTGAAGCAATGTCGATTGCTGCTTCATAGTCTGGCTGCGCCAATGCTTGACGCGCCATGCCGAGGGCCTCTGCAATTTGTTCGGCAAGGCCGCCCATTTTGCTGAGGCGGGAAATGAATTGGCGGATTTGTGATTCCGGCAAAGCGCCCATGAAACCATCGACCGGCCTGCCGTCGACAAAGGCGAAGACCGCAGGGATCGACTGTACCCGGAGTTGGCCCGCATATTGCGGGTTCTCGTCGATGTTCACCTTGACCAGTTTGACCTTGCCTGCGTTCTCCGTCACCACTTTTTCGATCACAGGCGTCATCTGTTTACAGGGGCCGCACCAGGGGGCCCAAAAGTCCACCAGCACAGGCTGTTGTTTCGATGCTTCCATGACGTCAACAACGAAGCTGGCGTCGGTTGCGTCCTTGATCAGGGTTGTTGCGGGTGTGGTGTTCAACATGTTGGTCATTTGGCTGCTGCGTTATTCGAGAATGTTAAATGGTGAGTTCTATGAGGCGTTACAAGTTTAGGCATCACTGACGGCAACAATGCGGGGGTTATGGCCGCAGGACTTCATGAAGGTGATCAAATCATCCGGCAGGATTGATGTTGTCGCATCGTTTTTGAGGGGATGATAGTTCAGCGGGGTCTGTCGCATCATGGCCTCATCGAGAATCACAGTGATGCGATTGGTTTTATCATTGATCAAGCCAAAAGGTGTTACGGACCCAGGTTCCACCCCCAAAACTTCCATCAGCAGTTCCGGTTTACCGAAGGTCAGTCGTTTGGAGCCGATTTTTGCAGGGGCGGCTTTCAAATTGATGATGGCGTCTTCGAGGGCCACGATGAGCCACAACGCGCCTTTTTCGTCCTTGCAGAACAGGTTCTTGCAGTGTCCGCCCGGCATGTCGTCGTGCACCTGTTTGGCCTGTTCCACAGTGAATACGGGAGCGTGGTCAAGGGTGCAGGTTTCAATGCCCAGAGATTTGAAGCGCTCGAAGAGTTCAGCGCGGCTGGCAGGCATAGGTTAACTCCTTGTATTGAAAAGACTTCAAAAGATGGTGACGAAGCTATTGCATTTGGGTAGCGATTGGGCAATAAGCGCGACGTTCCGGCAGCGATACCCGATGCCACCGGAAACGCCAAGCGGGCGTAGCTCAGGGGTAGAGCACGACCTTGCCAAGGTCGGGGTCGAGGGTTCGAATCCCTTCGCCCGCTCCAATTTCCAGCCTTTGTAAACGAACCATCGCTCTATTGTTTGCGTGCAGAGCACGCTCTGGTTCGAATCCCTTCGCCAGCTCCAATTTCATCCTTTCAATGTTGAAAATTCGTCTTAACACTCCCACATGCGCGAAGCATTTAAGAGGAGTTCACCATGCTTGTCACCACCACCAACACTATCGAAGGTAAACGCATCACCTCTTACAAAGGACTGGTGGCGGGCGAGGCCATTTTGGGTGCCAATCTGTTTCGCGATCTCTTTGCTTCAATCCGCGATATTGTGGGTGGGCGTTCGGGCTCCTATGAAAAAGTTTTGAATGATGCGCGGCAGACGGCGATTGCCGAGTTGACCGACAAGGCGGCGCGGCTTGGCGCCAATGCTGTCATTGGTGTTGATATTGACTACGAAACTGTAGGGCAGAATGGTTCGATGCTGATGGTGACGGCGGCAGGAACCGCTGTTGTGATTGAAGACTAATGCCGGAAATGCCTGATCCCCGTAAACACCATGGCTAAACCGCGAGCATCCGCAGCAGCGATGACGTCCTGATCCTTCATGGCACCACCCGGCTGGATGATCGCGGTGGCGCCTGCATCTGCGGCGGCCTCCACACCATCGGGGAAGGGGAAGAAGGCGTCGGAGGCGAGCACCGAGCCTTTGGCATCCGGTTCATGGCGGCCTTGAGCCTTTGCAGCATCCAAGCTTTTCGAAACGGCGATGCGGGTTGAATCGATACGCGACATTTGCCCCGCGCCAATGCCCGTCGTGCGACCGCTTTTGGCGAAGATGATGGCGTTGGATTTGACGTGCTTGGCGACCGACCATGCGAAAAGTAAATCCTGCATTTCTTGCGGTGAAGGTGCGCGTTTGGTGACGACTTTCAGATGAGAGAGATCCAAGGTTTCAGCATCACGGGACTGGGTCAGTAGACCGCCGGCGATGGACTTTGCAAGTGTCGTGGTGGACTTGGGATTGGGCATCGACGGCAGTAACAAAAGACGCAGATTTTTCTTGGCTGCCAGAATGCGCAGCGCATCCTCATCGGCGCCGGGTGCCAAAATCACTTCCGTAAAGATTTTTGAGATTTCTTCTGCCGTCTCGCCGTCCAATTTTTGATTGAAGGCGATGATGCCACCAAAGGCACTGACGGGATCGCAAATCAAGGCTTGGCGATAGGCTTCGCCGATGCAGGATGACACAGCGACACCACAGGGGTTGGCGTGTTTGACGATCACACATGCGGATTGATCGCTTTTGAATTCACTGACGGCTTCGAGTGCTGCATCGGCATCATTGATATTGTTGTAAGACAACTCCTTGCCTTGAATTTGTTTGGCATCGAGCACGCCGATAGGACCATCGTAAGATTTATAAACGGCGGCACTTTGGTGGGGGTTTTCGCCATAGCGCAAGTCTTGCATTTTTCGTCCGCCAAAACTGATAAAGGCGGGGAAAGGCACATCAACATCTTGAGCCATCCATTGTGTTATGGCCGCATCATAGGATGCTGTGCGCGCGAAAGCGGTAGCCGCCAGTTTTTTGCGATGCGACAGTGATGTCGCGCCCGCATGGGCGGTCATTTCGGCAAGAAGCGCATCATAGTCTTGCGGCGATACGACGACGGCAACGCCATCGTGATTTTTGGAGGCAGCACGGATCATGGCAGGGCCGCCGATGTCGATGTTCTCGACGATCTCATCGCGCGTGCCGCCCCGGGCCAGAGTTTCTTCGAAGGGATAGAGATTGACCACGAGCAGGTCGATCAAGGAAATGCTGTGGGTTTTGCGCTGGGCTTCATGTTCGGCATTATCGCGGATAGAGAGCAAGCCGCCGTGAATGGCGGGATGCAAAGTTTTGACGCGGCCATCCATGATTTCGGGAAAACCTGTCACCTCTGAGACGTCGGTGACATTGAGACCAAACCCACGCAAGGTGTTGGCAGTGCCGCCTGTTGAAAGAAGTTCAACACCGAACAAGCTCAGCTTTTTGGCAAAAGATTCAAGACCGGTTTTGTCGGAGACAGAGATCAAGGCGCGCTTGATCTTGCGAATGTCGGTCATCAGCTTGGGCGCTCCTGCAATGCTTCATGCTGCAGGCTCATAGGGAATTCGAGACTGAAATGCCAGCTAGAACGGCAGTTCCGGAGCCTCGATTTTAGGTGGTTTTCCGATTGATCTCGTGATGGATTTCAAGGCCCAATTCATGCGCTTGCTGGTCATGGTGATGCGTAAAATTGCAGGGTCGCTGGTTTCCGCCAGGCTGCCGCCACGAAAGCTCAACTGCCACAGGTTTTTTGAGCCCAAGCATAGTGTCGCTTGTGTGCCAGCCCTTGCGATTGACACCCGCACATTGGGGTTGATGCTCAGAAACAGAGTGTCGGTTTCGTCGTAGCGTTGTTCTTCCACGCGGAGATCATCGCCTCTCGGGAATAAAAAAATCGTGCGTTGGAAGTCAGCAGTCGCCTGTTGAAGAAGTTGGCCGTGCTCGGTCTGCTGCAGGGTCAACGCTGTATTCAATGGCGTTTGTGTTGGTGCAAAGCTGGCATCAAACAAGTGATGTCCTTGTGACGAAACCGAGATTTGCGCTGTCACATTCAAAGGCTGCGACAGCGCTATGATGCTGGTTTTGCCGGCTTTCATATGGGCTGTATTGGCCACGTAGGCGTGTCGCAGCGGGTGTGCAGATTTCACAATATCTGCGGGTTGCAGTTTTGAAAAAATGTATTGACCATCACCTCGCACCAACATGGCGAGGAACGGCAGGGCCCGATCCAGCGCTTGGCGGGTTGCGGGCGCAAACATGACGTCAGTTGCGGAGAGCAGCGGACTGATCCAGGTCACGTAATCAGCAAGCGTGTCCTGTGTCGGGCTGCCGTCGTCGGCCACGAGATAGGGCACAGATTCGTCCCATAAACGAATGGCTTCATCGTTGTTGAGATGACTGTTTTGCAAAACCTTTGAGGTTTGAAACAGTGCATCGGCTTTCAGAATGTGATCGGCGGACGTTCTCGGTTTCTTGGCCCAGACTTTTCGAACCTGCTGTTGCATGCCGTTGGCCAGGGGTTCCAACAAGTCGGGGCTGAGGTGAAAGGCAAAGTCGGGGGCCGCGCTGCATAAACGGTTGAGCGTGCTGATGTCGTCGTGAAGAGTCGATCTGGTTTTGCGTTGGTCGGTCCAGCCTTGCAAGAGTCGCAAGGCGTGGCACATCAACAATTGCCGACCTGATCTGGCAAAGCAATCGAGCCATGACAGTGATAAAAATTCGTGGGCGGAGAGGGCCGTTTGGCCAGCATAGATGGCTGTTGCCTTAAGACATGCTTCTGCATCAGGCGCTGATGATGTCAGCAGCTTGAACCCCGTGACTTTGGGCAAGGCAGCGCCCCGCAACAAACCTTGGACGCGCGACGCCCACTGCGGTGCTGACAACTGAAAAAAATGGTGCCCAAGGAGCGCCATAGGGCCTACCTGCTTCAAGATCAGAATTGGAAAATCTGATGTTCAGCTGGTTGTGGTTAATGAAGTGCTAAGAGGGCGCAAAGGCTTGAAGTGTCCAGTTGAATTGCGCGCCGTTGATCAACCCCACGGCCCGGATTTTGGTGACGGCGTCCACGGGCCTTTTGCAGCCGGTGCCGACCCCATGGTGCGGGCCAAGGCTTCCAAGGCGTCAATGCGGTTTTGAGTGTTGGGATGGGTTGAAAAAAGTGCGTCTGCCCGCAACCCTGCCAGAGGATTGATGATAAACATATGGGCCATGGCAGGGTTGCGCTCGGCGGTTTGATTGGGAATCACATGAGCGGCCTCAGAAATGCGGTTCAGGGCCGATGCCAATGCCAAAGGGTTTCCCGAGATTTCAGCACCTCCACGATCCGCCGCATATTCGCGCGTGCGGCTGATAGCCATTTGCACGACCATGGCCGCCAGAGGGGCCAGAATGATCATGGCGATTGAGCCCAGCGGCCCCAACGGGTTGTTGCGACTGTCGCGGGAGCCGAACAGAAAACCAAATTGCGTCAACATGGAAATGGCACCCGCAAGGGTGGCGGTGACGGCCATGATCAGCGTGTCACGGTTTTTGATGTGGGCCAGTTCATGGGCCATGACGCCTTCGATTTCATCGGCGTTCAAATGCTTCAACAGTCCTGTTGTCGCGGCAACAGCGGCGTTTTCAGGGTTACGGCCGGTGGCAAAGGCATTGGGTTGGGCCTGGTCAATAATATAAACTTTCGGCATGGGTAAATCGGCATTGCGGGCCAGCCTTGCCACCATATGGAAAAAATCCGGCGCCTCAGTTTCTGACACTTGGCGCGCGCCATTCATGCGCAACACCATCTTATCGGCATTCCAGTAGGTGAAAAGATTCATTGCTACAGCCGCCACCAGAGCCAAAAGCATACCCGTCTCACGCCCCATTAAAAAGCCGAGACCCATGAACAAGGCTGTCATGCCTGCCATTAAAATTCCGGTCTTGAACAGGTTCACGAAACCCTCCATCTGTTGCGCTGTGAGAAGTGGTCATTGAATAAGGTTTTTGCAAGGATGGAAGAAAAGTTATCTCCTGAAGCCAAGCGTGCACTTTCGGAGGCTGAAGCACGGCGCGCTACTGCCAAACCCGCAGCACTGCCAAGAGAAGTCGCAGGGCGCGAAGGCCCTGAACCCACGCGCTTTGGCGACTGGGAAAACAAGGGTCTGACGTCAGATTTTTGAATGGCAACGCTTGCAGTGAATCCAATGGATCAGGCATCGTTGGAAAAGGCTGTGAGAAAGCTTTGCCGTTCTCACCCTGAATTCCGGGCCGTGGTGCAGCGGCATGGCGTGCCGTCATTGCGCGCCAGTGAAGGTGGTTTACGCGGGCTGTTGCAAATGGTGACAGAGCAGTTTTTGTCGCTGGCGGCGGCGGCTGCGATCTGGAAACGGCTGGAGTTGCGGCTTTCACCGTGCGATCCACAGTCTGTAAGGGCATGTCCGCAAGGGGAATTGGTGGCGTTGGGGCTATCGCGGTCCAAGGCCAAGAGTTTTCATGGTCTGGCAGATGCGGTTTACAGCGGCAGCTTTTCGTTCGAAGCTTTGGCTGCGCTGGATGATGTGGCAGCGCACAACGCACTGGTGGAGCTGCCCGGCATTGGTCCATGGACGGCTGATATTTATCTGCTGTCGGTTCTCTTGCGCAGTGATGCCTGGCCATGGGGTGATGTGGCCTTGCAGGCCGCAGCGACACATCTATTTCAATTGACCGTTCGACCGGGAAAATCCGAAATGATAGCGCTGGGTGAAGGCTTTAAACCTTACCGCGCCGTGGCAGCTCGATTGCTATGGGCACATTATCGGGGTTTGAAGCAAATGTCGCAGGCGTGAATTTGCCTCGTTTTCAACCCCTTCACAGGACTGTTACACACTATATAGTAGTGGTAAGCCGGATCAGCCGGACAGGGAGACGTTCACTTGTATCATGCGCCCATGGACAAGAAGATGATGACACCGGAAGCATGTCCGGCGTTGGTGCTGAATGCTGACTATCGTCCCTTAAGTTATTACCCGTTGTCGCTGTGGTCCTGGCAGGATTCGCTGAAAGCCGTATTCCTTGATCGTGTGAATATTGTCTCGGAATACGATACGGTTGTCAGAAGTCCGACGACGGAATTTCGATTGCCGTCGGTTGTATCGCTTAAAACCTATGTCAAACCTTCACGGCATCCTGCGTTCACGCGCTTCAATGTGTTCCTGCGCGACAAGTTTTCATGCCAGTATTGTGGCTCGCCCGATGATTTGACGTTTGACCATGTATTGCCACGCTCCAAAGGCGGGCAGACGACGTGGGAGAATGTTGTGGCGGCTTGCTCACCTTGCAACCTGCGCAAGGGAGGTCATTTGATGCATGAAGTCAAAATGTACCCGCGGCAAAAACCGTTTTGCCCGTCGGTCAATCAATTGCACTCCAACGGCCGCCTGTTTCCACCCAACTATTTGCACCAGAGTTGGATGGACTATCTG
Source organism: Hyphomicrobiales bacterium (assembly GCA_031421835.1). GTDB lineage: Bacteria > Pseudomonadota > Alphaproteobacteria > Rhizobiales > Aestuariivirgaceae > Aestuariivirga. Next base: position 48,791 of record JANOPL010000033.1, read on the forward strand.
TATTGGGATTCAGAACTCGAACCTTAGTTTTCTCGTGTTGCGCGGAATGCAAGCACTGCCAGAGCACCGCATATGATCGCATTCCAACCTGCAAGTGACAACCCCGCAATGCGGATTGCCGCTTCGTTGCACATCACGCCGGGCTTCAACAGATTGGGCAAGCCATCAGACAAGGCGCTGCCACCGGAACAGGTTGAAGGACCATCCCACCATTTCCATTCAACACCGGCATGAAACACGCCGAAGACTGAATTGGCGGTGAGAATCAAACCCAATGCAATGAGGCCCGGCGTGATCCAGCGGGGTTTTGCCAGGGCTAAAAATGCAGCCATCGGAATGCCGACGTAATAGGCCCAGCGCTGCATCAGGCAAAGCTCACAGGGCGCATAGCCCGCATACTCAAAAATCCATGCCCCGATCAGGATCGCTGCCAATGTGACGGCGATGACCCATGGTGTATTTGTTTTACTCAGCACGACAACGCTCCTGAACCGCTCAATATTTTCACGACGAAGTAAAGCCCGATCAATAGGGCGGCGGCAAGGCCGGCGATAAGGCCCAAGCGCTTTTCAATAAAATGCCTGATGGGTTCGCCCCATCGTTTCAAGGCCCACGCCATGGCAAAGAACCGCGCGCCGCGTGCAACGATGCACGAGATGATGAATACGACAAGGCTGATTTGCGCCACTCCAGCGAGAATGGTGACCACTTTGATGGGCGGTAAATGAGCGAGGCCTGATGTGGTCAAGAGCAGCCACAAGGTTTCTTCGCTGGTACAATTCTTCAAATTCTCAAATGCTTCGAGCTTGCCGTAAAATGCCAGTATTGGTTTGGCAAAAGTTTCGTAAGCGTAATAGCCCAGAAAATACCCGGCAATGCCGCCGAGTGTTGATGCGACAGTTGCGACGAGTGCGTATCGATAGGCGCGTTGCGGGCGCGCCAGTGCCATGGGCAGAAACAGCACGTCGGCGGGCACCAGAAAAACCGAGCTTTCGATGAAGGCAATCACCGCGAGCCAAACTTCAGCGGATTTTCGGGCAGCAAGGGAGAGCGTCCAGTCATAGAGTTTGCGCAGCATCGTCTAGTCATCCAATCGGGGTTTGACGCGGCGCAGGGTTTTGGTTTCTCCGCGCTTTGCCTTCGAATCAAGTCGGCGGGTTTTTGAAGCCTTGGTTGGCCTGGTTGCAACCCTGAATTTTGGCTTCTTGGCAGCTTTACGCAAAAGATCGATTAATTTTTTGAGGGCTTCTTCGCGGTTGCGTTCCTGGGAGCGGTGGGTTTGCGCTGTGATCACCAAATCGCCGCTTTGCGCCAACAGTCTGCCTGCCAGCTTTCTCACGCGGTCCTTCAAACTGTCAGGGAAATTCGCGGTATCTAAATTAAAGCGCAATTCGACGGCAGAAGAGACTTTATTAACATTTTGTCCGCCCGGCCCGGATGCCCGCACAAAGCTTTCGCGAATGTCGGCTGGGTCAATCACAAGGGAATCAGTGATACGAATCATGACTTTGGCCTTAAGCGCCTTTCCAGTTGACGACGCAAGTGCCGCCCCTTAAAGGCGGGCGCTGGTAATGCCTCTGTGGCGGAATGGTAGACGCGACAGACTCAAAATCTGTTGTTCGCAAGGGCGTGGGGGTTCGAGTCCCTCCAGAGGCACCAAAAGGCATGATGATCCGCCCGTAAAGTAATTTGGAAACAGACGCCTTGTTCAACCGTTTTATATCATTTGTCAGTGTGATGCTGGTTCTTTCAGGGCCTGCGGTTGCACAAACTGTTGGTGGCCCTGCTCTGGTGTTTGACGCCCAGACAGGTGAAGTTCTGTCACAGGAACGGGCGGGTGAACCTTGGTATCCGGCTTCGTTGACGAAGTTGATGACGGCTTACATTGTGTTTCAGAAAATTCGCGAGGGCAAGCTCAGGCTGGACCAGCAGATTTTTGTGTCGTCAGTGGCTTCAGGCCAAGAACCCAGCAAGATTGGTGTTCCATCGGGCAAAACAGTTTCTGTCGATTTTGCGCTTCAGGCCCTGTTGGTGTATTCGGCCAATGACATGGC